>CP028150.1:1344204-1680255 GCA_003028315.1 Neisseria mucosa
GGTGGCCTTCGTGGTCGTGATGATGTTCGCCTTCTTCGGCTTTAAGCGCCTGTATGCCTTTGGCTGCTTCGGCGAAGGGGACTTTGCTTTGTTTGACGGCGCGCTGCACGTCAGCCGCTTCCAAGCCCAAGCCATTGAGCAGGACTAATTTCGCACCGCGGATTTTTTTGATGTCGCCGCTGGTCATGTGGTAGGCGTGGGTGTCTTGGTTGGCACCGACCAAATTTTGCACGGCAACACGGTCGCCGCCGATTTGTTTGGCAACATCGCCCAAAATGCTGAAGCTGGTAACGACGTTCATCGGTGCTGCGTAAACTGCGCCGGACATTAATGCAGCGATGACGCTGAGTTTCCAATGTTTCATGTTTTTCTCTCTGTAATTGATATAACGTAACAATCCTTCATTTTAAAACAGCAAGACAGAATCTTCAAGCAGCCTACGCTTATAGAGGGTTCCCTAGCCTAAAAGTTTTTAGGTACTGCAATTTTTAGTTTTCAGACGACCTTTGTGCCTATTTGTTTTCGTGGGCGAAATCCACGCTACGGCGCTCGTTGCCAAAAACTTTGTAGCGTGCACTTAAGATTCCAGACGACCTGTCCGCTAGTCAGCTTCGTGGGTAGAACCCACGCTACGGATACCGTGCCAACCAAAACCGATACGCAGTCCAAACACAAAGGTCGTCTGAAAACCTGCATTGGGTTTTCAGACGACCTTTATGTGTTAACCATTTTCGTGGACAGAGCCCACGCTACGGAGCTTGCGTTGCCAAAAAACTTTGTAGCCCGCGAGCCATTGAAGATTCCAACAAACAACCCGATACCTTTGCAAAATTCCTTTCCTTCCGACAGCCGAGATCCAAATAAAGATTTTCGGCTGTTTTTGTTTCAAATATCCACTGATTCTACCCAAATACCCCCTTAATCCTCCCCGGATACCCGATAATCAGGCATCCGGGCCGCCTTTTAGGCGGCAACAGGCACACTTAGCCTGTTAGCCGCTTTCAACAGGTTTAAACACATCGCCTTCAGATGGCTTTGCGCACTCACTTTGAGCAGACCAAAATAGGCTGCCCGGGCGTAGCGGAATTTACGGTGCAGCGTACCGAAGCTTTGTTCGACCACATAACGGGTCTTCGACAAATATCGGTTGCGTTTGGTTTGCGCTTCCGTCAGCGGACGGTTGCGGTGGGCTTTGCGCATAATGCCGTCCAGCAACCGATGTTCTTTCAGATGTTGTCGGTTTTCCGCACTGTCGTAGCCTTTATCGGCATAGACGGTCGTATCTTCGGCAATGCCCTCCAACAAAGGCAACAGGTGGTTGCACTCATGGGTATTGGCGGGGGTGATGTGCAGTTTCTCGATATAGCCTTCCTCATCGGTACGGGTATGTTGTTTGTAACCGAGTTTGTAGAGACCGTTTTTCTTTGTCCAGCGGGCATCTTTGTCCTTACTCGGTGTGGTTTGACCGCTGACTTGTCCTTCTTCATCGACTTCTATGGCTTGACGCTGTTTGCTGCCGGCAGTCTGAATAATGGTGGCATCAATGACGGCGGCGGATGCCTTCTCTACTTTTAGGTTTTTTTCGGCCAGTTGTCGGTTAATCAGTTCCAGCAATTCGGACAGGGTGTCGTCTTGCGCCAGCCAGTTGCGGTAGCGGCATAAGGTGCTGTAATCGGGGATGCTCAGTTCGTCAAAACGGCAAAACAGGTTGAAATCGATGCGGGTGATGAGGCTGTGTTCGAGTTCGGGATCGGAGAGGCTGTGCCATTGTCCGAGCAGGACGGCTTTGAACATGGACAACAGGGGATAGGCGGGACGGCCGCGGTGGTCTCTAAGGTAACGGGTTCTTTGACGATTCAGGTATTGTTCGATCAGTTGCCAATCAATCACCTGATCCAACTTCAATAATGGGAAGCGGTCGATGTGTTTGGCGATCATGGCTTGTGCGGTTTGCTGGAAGAAGGTGCTCATGGAAAATCCCCTAAATGTCTTGATGGGAATTTAGGGGATTTTGGGGAATTTTGCAAAGGTCTCATTTGGTCATAAAAAACTGCACCTTGTGAGTTGGGGGGATGTCCAACTTTTGGGGTGCGGTTCAAAGTTTTCAGACGGCCTGTTAGACTATGCAAAGGATGGTTGAATAAATTATACATTATACCCGTGCAGAAAACGTGCTGCTTCATTGTTCCATTTGACCAGGTGATCGCCTTTGGCCGTCAGGTTTTCGGCACCACGCTCGCTCAAGATAATCTCTGAAGACTGGCGTTTGCCTGTTTTCAGCGCGATTTTGGTCGGCAGGTTGTCGCGCAGGCGGCCGCTGAGTGTTTTCGCATCGGGGCGTTGCGTTGCTAACAGCAGATACATTCCTGCGGAACGCGCTTTTTGTGCCAGCCGCACCAAATGCCCTTCTGCCTCGCTGCTGACATCGATAAGGTCGGCCAGTTCGTCAATCACGATAACAATATATTTCGGGCGGGCGGGCTGCGGGACTTCTGCAATATCCTTCGCACCGTATTCGTCCATCAGACGGTATCGTTTATCCATCTCATCAGCAAAAGACGACAATATTTCAGCAGCTTCTTCCGCATCGCTGACTATGTGCCCCTGCCATAAATTCGGACGGTCTTTGAAGGCGGCAAAATCCGCAGAAACTTTGCAATAACACACAGCGATTTCCGTTTCATCCTGCGGGGCGAGTTCGAACAGGGAAGCCAGCATCGAGCGCACCAGTACCGATTTCCCCGCCCCCGTTTCCCCACCCACCATCACATGCGGCGCGGTGGCGAAATCTTGAAACACGGGTTCGCCGCGTTCGTCCAAGCCGATACACACTGGCAGTTTGAATCGCCGTGCCGATGCACGGTATTGCTGCAAGGCAGTCTGAAACTCATCTTGTCCATATTGCCGCCAGGTATCTTGTGAACGCAGGATGTTGATGTGCCAAGTGTTGGCTTCGCCGCGTATGCGTCCGCAGCGCATTTCGTCATCCCCGATGCCCAATTCGGAGCAGATTTGGCTGTGGTATTTTTCCAAATCCACATAGCGGTCGAACTGTACGCGCAGGCAGTCGTAGCGCACGCCGCCGTATTCGGGCTGTATCGTACCGCCTTTCCCGACTGTTTTGTCCAGTGCGGTTTTGAGTTTGGTGCAGGCTGCATTGAGTGTCCCGACATTTTCTGCATGAAGGCCGTCTGAAAAAGAATTTTTCCCCATGCTGTGCCGTCCGCTGCTGTTTTTAACGGCCAATTCGGCCAATTCGTTCAAAAAGGCCTGCCGTTGTGCCAAATCGTCATCGGGTTTGAATTGTCTGCAACGTTCCCAAAACGCATGCAAACCAAGCGCGCCGGTATGCCACAGGTCGGCAATTAGTTTGTACAAATCATCTTTTCCCGCCGGTTTCCCTTGCCTGATGTGGAACAGGGTTTCGCTCAACAGGGCAAGCCAAAGCCGCGAATGGTCTTGAAAGCAGGTTTGGAAAGAAGGGATGTCGATGCCTTTGGTATCGGGGGCGGCAGTCAAATTTTCCGGCTGGCGAGCCCAGCCTTTGGCAAAGCAATAGCCGATACAGAGTACCGCCCACTCGTAGTTGTTGTCCAGATGCGGCAACGCACCTGCGTGGGTGAGTTTTTCGCGTATGGCTTTGGCTTCGCTGCTGGAAATAATGTGTTTGTCGCTAATCAGGGTATGGAAATAGTCGGAATCCCACTGGCGGTTGTCTGGCAGCAGATACATGTATTGTTCCTTTAATTATTCGAAATAAACATCGGTAGTTACACGTGAACATGCGCCCGCGCTGTCCAGCGATTCGGCTTCCACCAGATAGGTGCGGCCGATATGCGGGTCGAGACGGCGGTACACTTCGGGGGTGATTTCGGTGTCCTGCGACAACAAAATCACCTGCTGTTCCAGCCTACTCCAATGCTTGAACAAACCTTCTCGGTGGCCCTCATCCAAACGTGCCAAAGGGGTATCGATGACAAAGGGGGCAGGATAGTGGGTAACTTCCGCCAATGCCGACACCAGCGACATAATCAGAATTTGCATTTGTCCGGCCGACAAATCGACCTGCGCTTCCCTGCCGTCGCGGCCGTAAAGCCCCATCCTTCCGTCGGCTTCGATGCTGATTTTGTGGATGCGGTCATCGTGTGCAATGGTGCGGTTGATGCGGGTGGCGGTTTCACCGATTTCACCCGCCTTTTGCCGCATTAGAGCATCGGTCAATGCGGCAATAACTTTTTCTACCTGTCCCGCACGGCGCGACTTCACCATCAGCGGGTTGCTGTCGCTGATTTTGTCTTGCAGTTTGCTGACTTCATCCTTTTTGCGCCGGCATTCTTTTTCTTTTTCCAACACGTTGCTTTTCAGGCTGCCCGAACGTTCTTTCAGTATATCGGCCTGCTTGTTCGCCTGTTTGAGCTGTTCCACCAGTTCGTCTTTGTTGCTGCCTTTGAGCAGCTCCAATTCTTCCAAGACTTGTTTTTGTTCGCTCCGCCGCTGTTCGATATCGGCCAGCAGGCTGCCTATCCTTCCTTGTGGCATACCCTGTATGCGGCTGATTTCGTTTTGGATTTCAGCATGGGCGTTTTTCGAGAGATAGTTGTGCTCGATAGTTTCGGCGCAATTTTCAGGCAACGGGTAAAATAATTCGTTCCAGCATTCGGCTACAGCTTCCTTCATCAGCGGGTCTTCCAAAATGGCGCAAGCCGAACGCCCCAATACTTCTTTGACTTTGCCGCTGCCGACAAACGCGCTCCAAAAATCGTTTACCCGTCCCGCAATCTGCTCCCTGCCGGCTTCATGGTGCAGGCGGTTGGCTTCTCGTTCGAGTTTGATTTTTAGCGCGTTCAGGCCGTCTGAAGGCAGGAAGGCCAGCGGCATGGCTTTAACCGCCGCCTTGACCTTCGCATTGAAATCGTCCATTTCCTTCTCCAGCCGTTCCCGCTGCATCAGCAAATCCTGCGAAGTGCGGATGTCGCTGCCGCCGCCGATCTGCTGTTGCAGCCTGCTTCTTTCCGCATCCCAATGCGCCCATTCCTGTTGTACTTTTTCCCATTCTTCACGGAATACATCATATTGCACTTGGGCAGAAGTCAATGCGCTTTCGGCTTTGTCCAAATCTTCCTGCATCTTTTTGCCCGCGTTTTCGGAAATGCAGCGTTTGCGGTAATCGCCAAGGCTGTCTGCAAGCCGCGTCAGCAGGGTTACGCCCAACAGGCCTTTCAAGGCGGTATTGAGCCACATACCCGTGCCGCTGCGTTCTGCAGCCTGCACGATTTTTTCGCCGTCGAAAAAGAAAAACGGCGCATAATCGAACGGCAGGGCGTAAGTGTTGAGATATTTGTCCAATTCGGCTAAATCGACAGGCAGGTAGCGGTCGTCAACCAGCACGTCTGCCCGCGTTTCGGTGCTTTCGCGTTCAAATTGCCTTTTCTCATTGAAATGCCATTTCCGGCGGATTTTCAGGCCGCAAATCTTACCTTGCCGCCGTTGGCGGATTTCAATTTCCAGCTCGATGCGGTATCGGCCGTATTGCGGCGCTGCTTTGTGATGCAGGGCAGCCTGCAGGAAATTCGGGTAATTGACATCTTTGCTGTTCAAGCCGGCCCGCTGCAAATGGCTGACCGCATCCGCGTCATACAGGCACAGGTAAACCGCTTCCAACAAAGTGGTTTTGCCGTGCCCGTTCATCGCGCCGATTAAAACAATGTTCTGCCCGTTTTTCGGTTCGGGAAAGGAGAAGGTCGCTTCTTGGTAGGATTTGAAATTAAGCAGCCTGATTGAATGTATCCACATATTCAGCCCCAATATTTCCTGTTTTCAAAAACTTCATCGAATACTTCGGTCATGCCGCGTTTGCGGATCCGTTCCTGTTGCTCGCGCTCCCATGCCGCCAAATCGGCCAGCGCATCGGGCGATACACCATGTTCGGCAGCGATTTTCTCCATCAGGTTTCTGGCATTTTCATCACTCCACAGCAGCAAATCAGCCACCTGTTCCCGTGTTTCCGTCTTCATTTTTATTCCTTGAGTAAGTGTTAATCAGATCTTCCGTCCAAATTCGCTTGATTAGGTCGATTTCGTCCTGCGAAATCAGTTCTTCGCCGAAAGCAGCCTGCACTTTTAGCAGCTTCGCCAGCATTTCCTGCCGCGCCGCGATGGTGAACGGGCCGGGGATGTGTTTGCCGCCTTTGAACGTGAGTTTTCCGTTGCGCCGTTCGGCCTGGCGGTATTCGGGTTTGTTGCGGATGTCCACCAGCCAGTCGCGGTATTCGATTAACGGTGTGAATTCGGTTTTCCCCGCGTCCACAAAGCCCTGCAGGCTTCTGTCCTTATTGACCACCGTGCACGTCCAGCAGCCGAAGCGGCTGGAATTGGTGCCGCAACCGGGGGCTTCTTCCTGCGACAGCACAATCGGACATTCGCCGCCGGCGGCTTCGCGGTAGAGCTTGATTAAACCGTTGTGCGTGCCGCCCCAGGGCGGGTCATTGGCCGCAAGGAATTCCCACACGTCGTCGGTACTCAAATCGGCAATCGGTCGGTACACCAGCGCGTTCTTCAAATCGCCGTGCGGGGTCAGGTTGCTGTTTTCCAGATTCTTGTGGCTTTCGATACTGGCCTTGCGGGTGGCGGATTCGTCTTTGCGCACGCCCAGCACGATGATAGCTTTGCCGTTTTCGTTCACCTTTTGCAGGATGTAGCCGCTGGTTGGTTGGATTTTGAGGCGGTCGGTACACCAGCGCATCGAGCGGTTGGGCGTGGGGTAGCCTTTGCCGATGAGTAGCGTCCAAAACGTGTCCTGCAATTTCGGCACGGTGATTTCTCCGCTGACGGGCAGCCTGAAAATTTCGGCGGCGCGCAGGATTTCCGCCAAAGATTGGCGCATGTGTTTCACCACTAGCGGGCTTTCCACAAGCGTGTCGTTGGAAACGAAGAACACCTGCCGCGTCCGCAGCATTGGCGGCAGCGAAAGCAGCATGTCAAACACCAAATGGGCGACAAGGGTGCTGTCCTTGCCGCCTGAAAAGGTAACAATCCAAGGGTAGTGTTGTGTTTCGCTCAAATATTCTTCAGCGATGTTTTGGCGTATAGCATCGAACGGGTTGGCAGGGTGTATGGGTATTACGGTCATTTTATACATATTTCTTATTTGCACCTAAAACAGGTGCGTGCGTGATTGTACCTAAAATCGGAGCGCATGAGAAATATTCGTTTGTCGGTACACTCTGCCGAACACACCTATTTGCGACAACTCCTTATCCGCAGAAGATTGGATTTGGGGTTGTCGCAGCGTGCATTGGCGGAACGGATGAATGTAGTGCATTCGTTCGTAGGAAAAGTGGAAACGGGTGACAGACGGATGGATATATTTGAATTTATCAAATACTGTCGGGCTTTGGATTGGGATGCGTCTGAGGTAGTTCGGGGTTTGCAGGAGGGCTCGGTATGACGGATTTACCGGTCTTGTTGAAATATGCAGAACAATTTCGAGGGTTGCATACCAATTTTACTTATGCGCAAAAGCAGTCACCGCACAAATTTATTTTGCTGTACAGCCTGAGACCTTTGCAAAAAAGCCCTTCCCCCGACAGCCGAAACCTAAACAAAGATTTTCGGCTGTTTTTGTTTCAAAGATCCACTGATTCTTGTATATCGAAACACCCGTATCATAGCAACAAACCGCCCGGTCGCCACCCGCATCTGACCAAGGCAAACAACCGTTGAGTAGCTCAGGGAGCGGCCGGGCAACCCATCGACACAACCGGACAGTTGCCAGACAACACAACCGAATGCAAGGCAGGTTTATGATGAGTACCCAATACAACTGTGCAGGCATCGACATCGCCAAACGAAACTTCGTCATCGCCGTTTCGTCTTTGTCTAAAACCAAAACCGAAACCAACAACCCCAAAGGTATCGCCCATACCATCGAGTACCTTAAAAAACACAACGTCGCCCTCGTCGTCATGGAAATCACCGGCGGTCTCGAAATTCCCGCCGCCAAAGCCATCCACCGCGCAGGCATAGCCGTGATCATCGCCAACCCACGTCAGACGCATCAGTTTGCCCAATCGCAGTCGCTGACCAAAACCGATGCCAAAGATGCCCAAATGCTCGCCTTCTTCGCACAGATGATGATGCAGAAAGAGGGTTGGCAAACCATGCTCTACCAACCGCCCACCGAAGCGGAAGAAGTGTTGGAAGCATTGGTCAACCGCCGCAACCAACTGGTGGAGATGCGGACTGCCGAGAAAAACCGTCTGCATCAGGTTCACGAAACACAAGTCGAAAGCGTCAAACAACTGATTGCCCATTTTGACCGGCTGATTGACGAATTGGACAAACAAATCGACGACCACACCCACACGCATTTTGACGGCAAAGCCCAAGTGGCAGAGCAAATCAAAGGCATCGGTTCGATAACGACGGCTACGCTGATGGCGATGCTGCCCGAATTGGGGCGGCTGAACCACAAACGGATAGCGAGTTTGGTCGGCATTGCCCCGCACCCGAGGGAGAGCGGGGAAACCAAATTCAAAAGCCGCTGCTTCGGCGGAAGGTCTGCGGTGCGTAAGGCACTGTATATGGCTACCGTGGTAGCGACACGTTTTGAACCGCTTATTCGGGATTTCTACCAACGCCTACTGTCCAAGGGTAAGCCGTATAAGGTTGCCGTTACGGCATGTATGCGCAAACTGCTGACGATATTGAATGCCCGGATGCGTGATTACTTTGCCGAAAACGGTATCACCGAAAACGGTATCCGAACGGCTTGATTTGAGTTTTGGTATTTTTGCCCGACGGGGTGAAAAATACAGTTGCTACTCAAATACCCCCTTAATTCCCCTTGGATACCTGATTAATCGGGCATCCTACCGCCTTTTAGGCAGCAACAGGCACACTTAGCCTGTTAGCCGCTTTCAACAGGTTCAAACACATCGCCTTCAGATGGCTTTGCGCACTCACTTTGAGCAGACCAAAATAGGCTGCCCGGGCGTAACGGAATTTACGGTGCAGCGTCCCAAAGCTTTGTTCGACCACATAACGGGTCTTCGACAAATATCGGTTGCGTTTGGTTTGCGCTTCCGTCAGCGGACGGTTGCGGCAGGCTTTGCGCATAATGCCGTCTAACAACTGATGCTCTTTCAGATGTTGCCGGTTTTCCTTACTGTCGTAGCCTTTGTCGGCATAGACAGTCGTACCTTCGGCAATGCCTTCCAACAAAGGGGACAGATGGTTGCACTCATGGGTATTGGCAGGAGTGATGTGCAGTTTCTCGATATAGCCTTCCTCATCGGTACGGGTATGTTGTTTGTAACCGAGTCGGACAGGGTGTCGTCTTGCGCCAGCCAGTTGCGGTAGCGGCATAAGGGCCTGAAACGCTAATCAGTATGTCGGCCTCGACAACGTCTTGCGCCAGCCAGTTGCGGTAGCGGCATAAGGTGCTGTAATCGGGGATGCTCAGTTCGTCAAAACGGCAAAACAGGTTGAAATCGATGCGGGTGATGAGGCTGTGTTCGAGTTCGGGATCGGAGAGGCTGTGCCATTGTCCGAGCAGAATGGCTTTGAACATGGACAACAGAGGATAGGCGGGACGGCCGCGGTGGTCTCTAAGAACGTGTTCATTGTCTCAGCCTCTGCTGTAAACTATCGGCATGAACAGAAAAACCTACCCAAGCGATATCAGTCGCGAGCAATTTGCGCCTCTCCTTCCCCTGCTGGAAAGTGCCCGTAAACGCACAGCGCCACGCCAGGTGGACTTGTACGATGTCTTTTGTGCCATTCTCTACCTGCAACGCACTGGCTGCTCCTGGCGCGCTTTGCCGGGCGACTTCCCCAAATGGCGCACCGTGCATTCCTACTTCCAGAGATGGACCGAACCACGCGAGAGTGGCATCAGCATCCTTGAGGAAGCATTAAAAAAATCAGGTAGTTGCGGAGCGCCGCAAGCAGGGGCGCCATGAAGCAACTACTTTCCTGATTATTGATGCGCAGAGTGTGAAGAACACGGATACCGCCATGGAAAAAGGCTACGATGCGGGCAAGAAGGTTAGCGGTATCAAGCGACATATAGCGGTTGACACGCAAGGTTTGCCGCATGCCCTTGCGGTAACGACGGCGGATGTTACGGATAGAAAAGGCTGCCTGGTGGCATTGGAACGTGGGCGGGATAATCTTGGTGCGATACAAAAAATCCTTGCTGACGGTGGTTACACGGGTAAGGCATTTGCTTCGTCGGTACAGGAGTTGATTGGTGCGGAGGTAGAGATTGCCAAACGAAACGAATTGCACCGTTTTGCAGTATTGCCGAAGCGATGGGTAGTAGAGCGCAGCTTTTCCTGGTTGGAAAAGAACAGGCGGCTTTGGAAAAACTGCGAGCGTAAGTTGAGTACCAGTCTGCAAATGGTAGCTTTGGCTTTCTTGGGAGTCCTGCTACGAAGACTATGAACACGCTCTAAGGTAACGGGTTCTTTGACGGTTCAGGTATTGTTCGATCGGTTGCCAATCAATCACCTGATCCAACTTCAATAGTGGGAAGCGGTCGATGTGTTTGGCGATCATGGCTTGTGCGGTTTGCTGGAAGAAGGTGCTCATGGGAAATCCCCTAAATGTCTTGATGGGAATTTAGGGGATTTTTGCAAAGGTCTCTTGCTATTTCAAAAATCTTTCAGGAATAATAAGCTCATTAACTGTTTTTGAGGATCTGCATTCTAATAAGATTATTTAACATGAACATACAAAGAAAAACGGCTGCAAAAGCAGCCGCATATTGTCATATCTGATAAAACAGCAATGAACAAAAATATTAAGAAAAAAACAAAAAATAACTAAATTTAATATTTGATATGATGCTGAGTCGTTTTTATAGTCGAGGATTAAGCCTTGTCGTGGAATTCGTGGAATTCATATTGGTAGGACAAGCCTTTGCCTGCTTTTTTCTGCGCCAGATAATCGTCGTAAACGGCGCGGATTTCTTTGCGCAGGAGGAATAGGGCGATTAAGTTGGGGATGACCATGAAGCCGTTGAACATATCGGACAGGCTCCAAACCAAATCGACTTTGCCCAGCGTGCCCAACACGATAGCCAGTAGCACGAGCGCGCGGTAGATGCCCAAGTGTTTTCCCCTGAAGAGGAAGCGGATGTTGGACTCGCCGAAGTAGTACCAGCCGATGATGGTGGTGAAGGCGAAGAAGGTCAGGCAGACGGCGAGCAGTTGCGAACCGAAGCCGGGGAAGGCTTTACTGAAGGCGAATTGGGTCACCGCCGCGCCTTGTTCGCCGGAAAGATTGGCATCGGTCAGGAGGATAATCAGTGCGGTGGCGGTGCAGACCAAGATAGTGTCGATGAAGACGCCGATAAATGCCGCCAAGCCTTGTTGAACAGGGTGGTTCACGTCGGCGGTAGCGTGCGCGTGCGGCGTCGAACCCATACCCGCTTCGTTGGAAAACAGCCCGCGTGCCACGCCGTAACGGACGGCTTCGCGCATACCGATACCTGCCGCGCCGCCTAAAACGGCTTCGGGATTGAAGGCGGCGGTAAAGATGTGGTTGAACATCGGTACGATGTGGTCGGAGAATTCAAACAGGATAACGACGGCACACAAAATATAGATAATCGCCATAAACGGCACGACGAATTGGGCGATGTTGGCGATGCGGTTTACGCCGCCGACGATAATCATGCCCGCAAGGATGGCGAGGGTGATGCCTACTGCCAATGCCGGTACGTTAAAGGCGATGGTAACGGAGGAGGCGATGGAGTTTGCCTGCGTAGCGTTACCGATGAAGCCCAGCGCGATAATCAGGGCGATGGAGAAAAAGCCCGATAAGAAACGCGCCGAGCCGCGCCCGATTTTCGGGGTCAGACCGTGCGTGATGTAGAACGCGGGGCCGCCGATGTATTTGCCGTGGCTGACGACGCGGTATTTTTGCGCGAGCAGGGCTTCGGCAAAAATCGTGGACATCCCCAAAACGGCGGAAAGCCACATCCAAAAAATCGCGCCCGGCCCGCCAGCGGTAATGGCGGTTGCCACACCGGCGACGTTGCCCGTGCCGATTTGGGCGGAGACGGCAACGGCGAGTGCCTGGAATTGCGACAAAGATTTATCGTCTTTGTCTTTTTGGGAAAACAAACCGCCGAAAACGGATTTGAGGCCTTCGCCAAATTTGGTAATCTGCGGCGCACCCAGATAGAGTGTGAAAAACAGGCCGATGCCCAAAAGGGCGTAAATCAGCAGGTAGTCCCACAGAATCAGATTGACTGCGCCCACCAGTGCAGACAATGTTTTTTCCATAATTACAAACCTTATATTGAAAAATGAACAGATGACGGCATCCGGCGGCGGTTACTCCGTTGAATGCCGTTGTGTCGGACGGCGCGGCGAGCAGGCCAGCTTCGTCCGTTTCGCCCCAAGTTGTCAACAATCCTGAAGCAGGCCTGCATGATACCGTAAACCTTTTGTGAGGCAAACGAAAAAAAAGGGTCAGGTTTGGGCAAAGACAAGATTTTTGAGTTTTTCGGGCGCTATCGGCGTTTTCAGACGACCTTTTAGGCAGAATGCAGGGTCGTCTGAATATTTTAGGTATATTCAACCTATGTTAAAATGCGCCCTTTGAAAATGAGCAAGAGCCCGCCGGATAAGGCGGAAAATCGAAAGGAATCCATATATGGCAGGTCATAGCAAGTGGGCGAATATCCAGCATAAAAAAGCCCGTCAAGATGCCAAACGCGGCAAAATCTTTACCCGTTTAATTAAAGAAATCACCGTCGCAGCCCGCATGGGCGGCGGCGATCCCGGCGCCAACCCGCGCCTGCGCCTGGCTTTGGAAAAAGCCGCCGAAAACAATATGCCCAAAGACAACGTGCAACGCGCCATCGACAAAGGTACGGGCAATTTGGAAGGCGTGGAATACATCGAGTTGCGCTACGAAGGCTACGGCATCGGCGGCGCGGCGCTGATGGTGGACTGCCTGACCGACAACAAAACCCGTACCGTCGCCGACGTGCGTCATGCGTTCACCAAAAACGGCGGCAACTTGGGCACCGACGGCTGCGTAGCGTTCAACTTCGTGCATCAGGGTTATCTGGTGTTCGAACCCGGCGTTGACGAAGACGCGCTGATGGAAGCCGCTCTGGAAGCTGGTGCGGAAGACGTGATTGCCAACGACGACGGCTCCATCGAAGTCATCACCGCTCCGAACGATTGGGCGGGCGTGAAAGCGGCATTGGAAGCCGCAGGCTACAAATCCGTTGACGGCGACGTCACCATGCGCGCCCAAAACGAAACCGAACTCTCCGGCGAAGACGCCGTCAAAATGCAGAAACTGATTGATGCGCTGGAAGATTTGGATGACGTGCAGGACGTTTACACCTCCGCCGTCTTGAATTTGGATTAATCGGAAAGATTGAAAGCAGACCTGTTGGGTCTGCTTTTTTTTGCGTCTGGGATTTTTGGCGGGTTGAGAACCTTTGCAAAATTCCCCAAAATCCCCTAAATTCCTATCAAGACATTTAGGGGATTTCTCATGAGCACCTTCTTCCAGCAAACCGCACAAGCCATGATCGCCAAACACATCGACCGCTTCCCGCTATTGAAGTTGGATCAGGTGATTGATTGGCAGCCGATCGAACAATACCTGAATCGTCAAAGAACCCGTTACCTTAGAGACCACCGCGGCCGTCCCGCCTATCCCCTGTTGTCTATGTTCAAAGCCGTCCTGCTCGGACAATGGCACAGCCTCTCCGATCCCGAACTCGAACACAGCCTCATCACCCGCATTGATTTCAACCTGTTTTGCCGTTTTGACGAACTGAGACCTTTGCAAAAAAGCCTTTCCCCCAACAGCCGAAAACAGCCGAAAACCTGTGTTTAGGGTTTTGGTTGTCGGGGGAAAGGCTTTTTTGCAAAGGTCTCTATCCGTCAATAACGCCCAATTCCACCAAAGCCCTGTACACGCCATCTTCATCTACACTCGGCGCAATAAATTTCGCCGCAGCCTTCGCCACAGCCTCGCCATTCCCCATGGCCACGCCGAAGCCTACGGATGAGAGCATTTCCAAATCATTAAAGCTGTCGCCGAAAGCCATAACATCTTCCATGCCTATGCCCAACTTTTCTACTGCATGTGCAATGCCTCTTGCTTTTGAACCTTCGCGGCGCAGCATGTCCAGCGCAGACTCGTGCCAACGCACGGATTTGAAGCCTTCGGATTGGATTTTTCCGATAATCTCCTGCTCCTGGGCATCGTCTGCAAACACCAGCATCTGATAAACCGATTGTTTGCGGAAATATTCTTTATCCACTTCAAAAGCAGGCAGGATGTGCGACAAGGCTTCTTTCACCCTTTCGCCGGCAGCCGATGCGACAATTTCGGCATCATTTACGAAAGCATAATCAATATACTGACTGTCAAAAAATGCACACATCCGCTCCACTTCGGCTTCAATCATCGGATAAGCCTGCAACACCTCTCCGTGAAACGTCGTATATTGCCCGTTAATCGTAACCAGCATATCAATACCGCTGTCGCGTATCAGGGTTTTAACCTTACCCGGAATGGCCACCGGCGGTCTCCCCGTCGCAATCGCCGTCAAAATACCCCGCGCTTTCAATGCCTCCATCGCTTTAGCAACAGACGGGCGCAGCGTATCGGTATATTTTCGGTATAACGTGTCATCAATATCGAAAAAAATAATTTTTGGCGTATTCATTATCAGGCATACAATCGGTTTCAGACGACCTATATTGTAACGTGCAATGACGGGAACAATGCACAATTTCTACATGCAATGATGTAAACAAGCTGTGTATAAATCCTACTTCATATTGATTCCCAAGAGAAAAACAAACCTGATTAAAAAATAAGCAGGTTATCAGAGATCTTCTGAAACCTGCTTATTCCATTTTCGCGATCATTGCATTAAGCAATAATTTTGACGCTTTCCCGCTCCCGCCTGAATTTCATTTTCAGCAACGCGGGCAGACTGTCATCAAAGTACCAGCCGCCGTCCGGCATAGCAATCGCTCCTCCGGCACAACGCAAAGTGATGCTTTTTCCGGATAAGCCGTCCGTTTCCGTAATCTCCACCTCATGCGCCCGCCCCCAATCCGCAACGGGCAACAAATGCGCCAATTCGCGGATACGTCCGTTTTGCGCTTCTATCCCATTCTCAGTACGGCAGGCACCGTCGCATTGCCCGGCCGCTTGGACAGGACACGGCACACCTTTTCCATTTGCAACAGGCAGGATATTCAAGGCATCAGGACAAAGTCTGTTTTCCAACGCCCAACTATTAAGCGCGCGTTTGGCAGCTTTTTTATGGATGAACAACCCATACGGGCGGACAGCTCGGCTGCCGTTATCCAAAGGTACAATCCTTGCCTGCAAAACACCGTGTTCGTCGGGAGAAAAACGAACAGTAGAAAATGCAGTAGGCTTGGAAACGACTCGTTCAGGCGGGCGGATACCATATTCCCTCATCGCCTGAGCCTTCAGCCACACCGAATGCAGACTGCCCAACGCAGGAATAAAACGCACGGAAGCCGCAGCCTTCAAATAAAGCGGAACTTTTTTACCGTGCAGCATTTCTGCCGTTTCACTATACGCCTTCTCCAATGCAACTACCGCCTGCGCCTTGCCGAATGCGTCAAACCAGACCAACACACCTTCGCTGTCCGGCAACGCATAAATCTGCGCTGCCAAAACATCCGTTACCCAATTTGGCAGCATTTTCGGATTCATCAAAGACCGGCAGTAATTATCCCAATCTTCTGTATTCTTTTCGCGCAAGCTGTGTTCCAAATAATCGCTCAAAGCCAAGACATCGGTCATCGCACGATGACGGTTTTCCACTGCAATTGCGTTCCGTTCGATAATGCTGTCCAAATTGTGTTTGTAAAACTCAGGATAAAGGCGGCGCGACAACTGGACGGTACACAAAGCAGGCGCAGCAAAATCAATACCGGCACGGCGAAACTCATGGCGCAGGAAGGTATAGTCGAAACGGCTGTTATGCGCCACCACCACGGCTCCCCGTAAAAGCGGCAACAACTGTAAAGCAATTTCCGCAAACAACGGAGCCGTTCTCACCATCTCATCGCTGATACCCGTCAGTTGCGCGACAAATTCAGGAATCGGCTTACACGGATTCACCAGCCATTCATAACAGCATACGCTTTGCCCGTCGAAACGCAATAAAGCAACTTCCGTTACCCTGTCTTGATACAGATTCCCGCCGGTAGTTTCCAAATCCACCACAACCACAGGCCTCCCGAAACGGGCAAATGCCTTCTTCAACAACGGCCAGCGAGAAACGCTCTCCATTTTATTTTCCTGTAAATTCAATCAATAGCCGCGCATTTTACACTTTCCCTGTTTATTTTCCAACAACACCCTTGACAGAATTCCCCCCCCTCCCTATAATCCCAATCTTTCTTACAGCGCACCCGTAGCTCAGTTGGATAGAGTATCTGGCTACGAACCAGAGGGTCGGGCGTTCGAATCGCTCCGGGTGCGCCAAACAAAATTTATTTATCCGCGCCCATCGTCTAGCGGTTAGGACATCGCCCTTTCACGGCGGTAACCGGGGTTCGATTCCCCGTGGGCGTGCCAGTTTTTGATTAAAGCCTTGCTAATACAGCAAGGCTTTAGTTTTTTATTTTATATTGAAACATATCAATATCATTATTCAACCTAGCCTTAAAAAACAAAAGGCCGTCTGTAACCAAGATTTGTTTTTTCAGACGACCTTAACTTATCTTTATCCTTTTATCCTAGCCCCGCCTTTGCCTTTCGCGTACACTTTCTACACCTAAAGAAATGAGAACTACTCTTATGTATCACGGTGAACGCTTCAATGCATACAGCCATTTGGCAGGCTCGATGCTGGCCGTGGCGGCATTAGTGCTGATGACAGTCAAGGCAAACGGTCCCTACCAACTTGCCTCCGCACTCACCTACGGCATCTGCCTAATCCTGCTCTATCTTGGCTCCACACTTTACCACAGCATTCCCCAGCCCAAAATTAAGGCGATTTTGCAAAAAGTGGACCACTGCATGATTTACCTACTGATTGCGGGCAGCTATACCCCGTTTACGCTGATACCCCTTAAAGGCGGTTGGGGGTGGTCATTGTTCGGCGTATCCTGGGGCTTGGCACTCTTCGGCATTATTCAAGAACTGACTATCGGCAGGAAAAGCGAAAAACGGCTGTTCTCCATGATGATTTACGTCATTATGGGTTGGCTGATTTTGGTTGCCGTATCGCCATTGGTACGCACCCTTCCCTTTGCCGGACTGTTTTGGCTAGCGTTGGGCGGTATTTTATACAGCGCAGGCATTTATTGGTTTGTTAACGATGCCAAAATCAAACACGGGCACGGCATCTGGCACCTATTCGTCCTAGGCGGCAGCATAGCACAGTTTCTCTGTATTTATTTCTATGTTCTTTAATCCGTCAAAAGGTCGCCTGAAAACAAGATATGCTTTTCAGACGACCTTTTTTAATATTTATTCCCCAAAGACCCCTACATCATTATAATGAACGCCCTAACTATCCGTTAATATCAAAATGAACCAAACCGCGACTAAGGATCCGCTCGGTTCCGCATGGATTATCATCGCCACACTCGGTTTTACCGTCATGAACCTCTGCATCAAAGCGGCAGCGGGAAAATTTGGCTTCAACAGCGGCGAATTGGTTTTCTGGCGCATGAGCTTTGCAGCCATCATGCTCGCCACCATAGCGAAAATGAGGGGAGACACATTTGCCACACGGTATTGGAAAATCCACCTCAACCGCAGCGTCATCGGCACAGCGGCGATGTTGTGCCTGTTTTATGCCGTTACCCACCTGCCGCTGGCAACAGGCGTAACCTTAAGCTACACCTCCTCGATTTTTTTGGCCGTGTTTTCATTTTTGATTTTAAAAGAACGGATTGCATTTTATACGCAGGCAATATTGGTATTCGGCTTCATCGGTGTCATCCTACTGCTAAACCCTTCGTTCAAAGGCGGACAAGAAATTGCCGCATTGGCAGGCTTGGCTGGCGGAGCGATGTCGGGCTGGGCGTATTTGCAGGTACGCGAGTTGTCCCTGCTTGGCGAACCGGGCTGGCGGGTCGTTTTTTACCTGTCGGTAACCGGCGTCGCCATGTCGGCGGTTTGGGCGACGCTGACCGGCTGGCATTCCTTGTCTGCCGAGACATTACCCTACTTGGCAGGTATCGGGCTGTCCGCAACCATCGCCCAACTCTGCATGACCCGCGCTTATAAAGTCGGCAACAAATTCACTGTCGCTTCACTGTCCTACCTGACTGTCGTTTTCTCCGCATTGTCAGGCGTAATGTTTTTAGGAGATAGCGTTACTTGGCAGGAAACCTTTGGTATGATTATTATTGTAGCAAGCGGCGTATTGAGCGGTATCCGGCCGGTTGCGATTAAAAAATGGTTTTCCGGACATTAACGTCCTCAAACAAGGAGAGCATGATGATTTCCATCCGAGAGCAGTCTTATGGTTTGAATGTAGCGTTGTACAATGAGTTTACGCTGGACGACTTCCGCCAACTCGAATCCGCCCTGTTGGAAAGCAAACAAAAAATCCACCTGCCCGACATACTCTTAGATTTGTCCATGCTGAAAGACTTCACCATCGATATGGCGGTAGAACAAATAAAATTCCTCAATCAACACGAAAACGACTTTGGCCGGGTTGCCGTCATTACAGACGACATCTGGATCAAACTCGGCGCGCGTCTCTCCAGCCTCTTGACCAACCAACACCCCAAATATTTCGATGATGCCACAAAGGCTCAAGAATGGCTGCTGGCAAGCAACCTTAAACCTTAATCTCGAAAATAAACGGCACGCCAAGGTGTGCCGTTTTATTTTTTATTTCCCAAAACCTGAAACTGTTTTTACTTGCCCCCCCAAATGGCGGCGGTAAAACCGGTCAATATCCGCTATCGCCTTTTCATCATTCGGCCTCAAATCGATTTTCAAATCGGCAAGCCGTATCAGCATCAGGTCTTCTTGTTCCGCCACTGCGCAGCTGACTTCCCCGCTGCTGCGCAGATGCGCGATGAGTTCGTCCAACTGCCGCAGGGCGTTTGCGTAGGCGGCGTTTTGTTTGTCTTCTGCCATATGGATTCCGTTTCTCATAGACAATAAAAAATGGCGGGGAATCAATCCCGCCATTATTCTACGGCATAAGCCGCACGTTTAATTAAGCAGCCTGAATGTTAGCAGCTTGTTTGCCTTTAGGGCCGGTGGTTACGTCGAAAGACACGCGTTGGCCTTCTTTCAGGGTTTTGAAACCTTCCATGTTGATCGCTGAGAAGTGAGCGAACAGATCTTCGCCGCCTTCGTCAGGAGTGATGAAACCAAAACCTTTAGCGTCGTTAAACCATTTTACGATACCGGTTGCCATTAGAAACTTCCTATACTTAAAAATTAACAAAATCAGCAAAATAAGGCATACAGCAAACTTAAACGTTCAGCGTTTCTCCCTAGCTTTATATACTTGGTCGAGTGCCGGCTTCTGCTTAACCGTCTTTTTACATTTGTTAAGCCAAAACGTCAAGCCATACAAGGGAAAAAGTGCGAAAATGGCGGAAACCGACCAAAATACAACAGAAATCGAAATAAGCCTTATAATCACTTTATTTATAGATTCATTTAGTATCAAACCTTCCACAAGGTCGTCTGAAAACAAACCCTCTTCCACAAAGCCAAAATATTTATGAACAACCCAAACACACATCACGAATCCGATACTCTTTTAAGCGACCAAAAAACCGCCTCGCCGAAACGTTATGGAGTATTTTTGCTGAACGACGATTACACCACGATGGAATTTGTCGTCGAAATCCTGACCGAAATCTTTATGCTCGGACAGGAGCAGGCGGTGGCGGTAATGCTCTTGGTTCATCACGAAGGCAAAGGCTTGTGCGGCACTTACACACGGGACATCGCCCAAACCAAACAACAACAAGTCATGCAGCGGGCAAAAGCCGAAGGGCATCCGCTGCAATGTATTGTCGAGGAGATTTAATATGCTTTCACCCGAATTGGAACAGATTTTGCAACAGCTTTACCGCGAGGCGCGTAAGGCTCATTATGAATTTATCAGCCTCGAGCATCTGCTTTTGGTGTTAATCGAAGAAGATGCCTCCGTCCCCAACGTCCTCAAGCTCTGCGGCGCGGATTTAAAAGTGGTGTCCGAACAACTCGCCGCCAGCGTTGCCGAAAATACCCCGCAGATTCCCGACCACCTTTTAGACACGGTCGAAACCCAGCCCACGCTCGGCTTCCAACGCGTCATTCAACGGGCGATGGTGCATACTCAATCCGCAGGCAAAGGCTTGGTCGAGCCTTTGGACGTTTTGGTGGCGCTGATGAGCGAAACCGACAGCCACGCCGTTTATTTCCTCAAGCTGCAATCGGTTACACGTTTTGAAGTTTTGCGTTGCATTGCCCACGGTGCAACCGAAGACGATGAACACAAAAGCTTTTCAGACGACCCCGACAATGATTCAGACGACCCCGTCGAGTCCAAAAGCGGCTCGTTGTCTGACTACACTGTCAACCTCAACGCCGAAGTCAAAGCCGGCCGCATCGACCCCTTAATCGGCAGAAAACACGAAATGGAACGGCTGGTGCAAATCCTGTGCCGCCGCCGCAAAAACAATCCGCTTTTAGTCGGCGAAGCTGGCGTGGGCAAAACCGCGCTGGCGGAAGGGCTGGCGCATCAAATCGTCAACGGCGATATTCCCGATGCGCTCAAAGAAGCGGAAGTGTACGCGCTGGATATGGGTTCGCTTTTGGCGGGTACAAAATACCGCGGCGACTTTGAAGCGCGTGTCAAATCCGTCTTGAAACAGCTCGAAAAAATCCCGCACGCCATCTTGTTCATCGACGAAATCCACACCATCATCGGCGCAGGCAGCACCAGCGGCGGCACGATGGATGCGTCCAACCTGCTCAAACCCGCGCTGGCAAAAGGCTCGCTGCGCTGCATCGGCGCGACCACCTACGACGAATACCGCACCATTTTCGACAAAGACCACGCCTTAAGCCGCCGCTTCCAAAAAATCGACGTGGTCGAACCCACCGTCGCCGAAACCGTGCAAATCCTGCGCGGTTTGAAACCGATGTTCGAAGGCTTCCACCAAGTGCGCTACACGCAAGGCGCACTCGAAGCCGCCGCCGAACTCTCCGCGCGTTACATCAACGAACGTTTCCTGCCTGACAAAGCCATCGACGTGATGGATGAGGCAGGCGCGGCGCAAAGGATTCTGCCCAAATCCAAACAGAAAAAAGTCATCGGCAAAGCGCAAATCGAAACCGTCATCGCCAAAGTCGCGCGGATTCCCGAAAAAACCGTGTCGCACGACGACAAACAAGTGCTGCAATTCCTCGGCCGCGATTTGAAAAACATGGTTTACGGTCAGGAAAACGCCATCGACGCGCTGGTTGCCGCCGTCAAAATGTCGCGCTCCGGCCTCGCCCTGCCCGACAAACCCATAGGCAGCTTCCTCTTCTCCGGCCCGACCGGCGTCGGCAAAACCGAAGTCGCCAAACAACTTGCCTACTCGATGGGCGTACCGCTGCAACGTTTCGACATGTCCGAATACATGGAGCCACACGCCGTATCACGCCTTATCGGCGCGCCGCCGGGCTACGTCGGCTTTGACCAGGGCGGCCTTTTGACCGAAGCCGCCAACAAACATCCGCACTGCGTGTTGCTCTTAGACGAAATCGAAAAAGCCCACCCCGACATTTTCAACGTCCTCCTTCAAGTCATGGACGCAGGCAAACTGACCGACAACAACGGCAAGAGTGCCGATTTCCGTAACGTCATCTTGATCATGACCACCAACGCAGGCGCGGAAAGCCTCAGCCGCCCCAGCCTCGGCTTTACCGCCAAGCGCGAACGCGGCGACGAAATGCAGGCGATCAACAAACTCTTCACACCCGAGTTCCGCAACCGCTTGGACGCGATTATCCCGTTTGCGCCCTTGTCCGAACCCATTATCGCCAAAATCGTGGACAAATTCCTGCTCCAGCTCGAACACCAACTCCTCGACAAAAAAGTCGAAGCCGAATTCACACCGGCATTGCGCAAATATCTGGCGGAAAAAGGGTTCGACCCGCAAATGGGCGCGCGCCCGATGCACCGCCTGATTCAGGAAAAAATCCGCAAACCGCTCGCCGACGAACTCCTGTTCGGCAAACTCACCGACGGCGGCTTCGTACGGATAGACTGGGATGCGGCAAAAGAAGAAG
This sequence comes from Neisseria mucosa, assembly GCA_003028315.1. Classification (NCBI taxonomy): domain Bacteria; kingdom Pseudomonadati; phylum Pseudomonadota; class Betaproteobacteria; order Neisseriales; family Neisseriaceae; genus Neisseria; species Neisseria mucosa. Next base: position 1,366,488 of record CP028150.1, read on the forward strand.
CCGTGTTGAAATTCAAGAAAAACAAAGCCAAACCTGAAGCAGCAGCGGTTTGACGGATAAAGGCAAAAGGTCGTCTGAAAATGTTTCAGACGACCTTTTCGACCATTTTCACCGCGTTATCCGTATAATGACAGGATACTCCTGCCATCCATATCCTACTGAATAAAATGAATAAAAACCATCTCGTCTTACTGATGCTCGCTTTCCCGCCAACCGCCCTTGCCGAGACACCCGTTGTCCGTGTACCTGCGCCTGTATTTTTTGACAAGCAACCGAACAGCGAAACACCCTCAAAAGATTTTACCGACGACAAACCCGCAGAACAGAGGCTTTCAGACGACCTTTCTGCCGATTCCTCATTGGAAGCACAGATCAACCGCGCATTAATCGGACGGGACTGGAAGACGCTGGAAGGTTTGTTGGCGCAATATAAAGCCGCGCCCGACCGGGATGCCGTTTTATACGATTATGCTCTAGGCGCCTTGCGGCGCAGTCAGTTGCGGCATGATGAAGCTGTCTCGCTCTATCGCGGCATTTTGGCGAAACATCCCGATTTGGCGTATCCGCGTTTCGATTTGGGTGTAATGATGTTTGAAAACAAGCAGTATCGTGAGGCAAAAGCTGAATTGAAACGGGCAAAACCGGATTTGCAGCCGCCCATGCAGCAACTTGCCGACCGCTATCTTGCCGCCATTGAATCGGCGCAAAGCTGGCAGCCTGATGTTTCGCTGCAATACGAGCAGACCGATAATGTGAACAATGCCTCATCCGAGCGCGTTATAGAATGGAACGGCAGACGCTGGAATAAAACCGCTGACAGCCTGCCGCAAAAGGCGCACGGTATCCGCTACGGCGCAGGCGTATCGCGCGAAATCAATGTGGGCGGACATCATTTTGTTTACGGTAGTCTCAGCGGCGACGGCGTGCATTATTGGGACAATCAGGATTTTAACGAACAAAGCCTGCGCTTGGCGGCAGGCTATAAAAACCGTTCGGCGGTGCAATCTTTCGGGGTTGTACCGTTTGCCGAGCAAAACTGGCTGGGCGGCAAACGCTATAATCGCGAAACCGGTATCCATACCGATTTTTCACGTCGTCTGAACGAAAAATGGCGGCTCTCGCTCAATGCAGGCTATATCAAAAAATACTATCGGAACAGCGGTTCGGCAGCGCGTTACAACAGCCATATGCCGCTAGTGGGAGCAACGCTGGCATACTCTGCACCGAAAAACTGGCTGCTCTACGGCGGCGCAGACTGGTCGCACGACATGACCAAAGAAGCGGAGCAGGCATCCGTACGCAAGGGCATACGCTTCGGCGCGGCGAAAGCGTTTGAGAATGGATTCGGCATCCGCACCAACCTGCGCTACGCCCGCCGTACCTTTGATGCGCCGGGAAGCCTGGTGTACCGTCTGACCCGAAAAGACCATGAATATCAGGCAAATGCCTCTGTTTGGCACAATAAAATTTCATGGAAAGGCTTAGTGCCGCATTTGAATTTCCGTTATCTCAAAATCGACAGCAATATGAGCGGCTTCTATTCCCGCAAAAGTATGCAGACATTCGTCAGCGTGGAGAAACAGTTTTGAAGCAGCAGGGATAAAGGGTTGGAAAAACACTCTGCCCGCCATCCGCCGAGATTCCCGCGCAGGCGGTGATCCGTCGGACATCTTAAGAAACAGGTATTTGAAAAACAGTTGCCCAAATTGAAAGAAATTTCCGCCTTATCGGGAATAACGCCGATTGAAACGTTTCTATTTGAATGACAACAAATCGGTTTCAAAAATCCGATCAGTAAACCCGATAAAAAGGTCGTCTGAAAGCCCAAGCAGCTTTGAACTGGCCCCCAAATCTTGGACACTCATAAAAGCCTATTCAAGCGCTCTGTGCAAGCTGGGTTCTGTATGCGACAGGACTCAGCTTTTTCAATTTCAAACTGCAACGCTCCCGGTTGTAGTAATCCATATAGTCATCTATCTGCTTCATCAATTCATCTACCGTCAATTCACCTGCGTTATAGAAACACTCCGTCTTCAACACCGCAAAGAAGCTTTCCATCGGCGCATTGTCCCAGCAGTTCGCCTTACGCGACATGCTTTGAACCATGGAATGTTTTGCAATCAATTTCCTATATTCCGCCGTACGGTACAGCACACCTTGGTCCGAATGAAGCATCGTTCCTTTATCAGTCAGACGGAGTGCGGCTTTTTCGAGCATTTCCTTCACCATTTCGCTGTTGGCATTGCGGCTCATGGCGTAGGCGACGATCTCGCGGTTGAACAAGTCCAATATCGGCGAGAGGTACAGTTTGCCGTCCTTCCCTTTGAGTTCGGTAACGTCGGTCAGCCATTTTTCGTTGGGCTTTCGGGCTTTGAACCGGCGTTTGAGGAGGTGTTCCGATATTTCGCCCATGGCGGGATGGCGGTAGGCTTTTTTCGCCCGTATGAGGGCTTTCAGTTCCAACTGCTTCATCAACCGCGCCGCTTTTTTGCGGTTCCAACCCAATGCTGCGGCAATGCGCCTTTGTCCGTAACGTCCTTTATGCCGCCGGTAGGTTTCGACGAGGAGGGCTTTGTCGGCTGCGTCGGGGTCGGGTCGGTCTTGGTGGTGGTAGTAGAAGCTGCTTTTGGGCAGGTTTGCGATGTGCAGCAGGTATTTGAGCGGGTGTTGCGCCCTCAGTGTTTGGACGGTTTGGCTTTGTCCTTTGCGGTCTGCTTTTGGCTGAGGGCTTTTAACTCCTTTAGGTAGGCGACCTCTGCGCGCATATAGCACAACTCTTCAATAAGCTCTGCCTGCGTTTTTTCTTGGTCGGGTTTATCTGCGATGAAGGGGTTTTTGCGGTGTTGGGGCATGGTTTTGGATTGGGGATGTTCGAGTGCGCCGATACCGCCTTCTTGATAGGCGCGTATCCATCGTCTCAGGTGGGTTCGTGAGATGCCGTAGTGGTCAGCGGTACGCTGTTGGCTGCGTATGTGCAGGTAGTGGAGTACGGCTTGGTATTTGAAGTGTAATGTATATTTGCTCATAAAAAAACTGCACCTTGTGAGTTGGAGGGGATGTCCAACTTTTGGGGTGCAGTTCACTTTTCAGACGACCTTTTTGATTTTCAGCTTGCACAACCGCCTATCACAAGGCCTTGTGCTTGCGACGCTTGAACCATTTGCCCAATATACCGCCTTCGCGCCCGAACACCAGCGATACGGCATACAGCACGCCACAGCACAAGATAATCGCAGGTCCGGACGGAATTTCGACGTGATAGGAAAACAGCAGTCCGGCAAAACCGCAGACCAGTGCGATAAAGACGGACAAAGCCATCAACGCGCCCATGCTTTTCGCCCAGAGCCGCGCGGTAATCGACGGCAGCATCATCAGACCGACCGACATCAGCGTACCGAGTGCCTGAAAGCCTGCAACAAGGTTCATCACCACCAAAATCAGGAAGACGACGTGCCAAAAGCCGCCCTTCCCGCCGACCGCCTTCAGAAACAGCGGGTCAATGCTTTCCAAAACCAGCGGGCGGTAAATAATCGCCAATGCCGTTACCGTAACGCTTGCCGAGGCGGCAATCAGTTGCAGCGCGGGAATATCCACCGACAAGACCGACCCGAACAAGAGATGCAGCAAATCGACGCTGCTGCCGTTTTTACTGACCAAAACCACGCCGATTGCCAGACTGCTCAGGTAAAAGGCGGCAAAGTTGGCATCTTCCTTCAACGATGTAAAACGGCTCGCCAAACCCGCCAACAGCGCCATCAGCAAGCCTGCCGCAAACCCGCCGACGCTCATTGCCGGCAGACTCAGCCCGGCAAACATATAGCCGATTGCCGCACCGGGCAGGACGGCATGACTCAAAGCATCGCCCACCAGGCTCATGCGCCGCATGACCAGGAACACGCCGACCGGAGCGGCACTCAAAGCCAGACAGAATACCGACGCAAGCGCATAGCGCATAAAGTCGAATTCCGCAAAAGGGGAAATCAGCAAATCGTATAAATTCATGGTATCCGGTAAATAAGGGAAAACTTCTGAAAATGGGAAACGTCGTCTGAAAATCCTTCGCCGCATCTTTCAGACGACGTACTGCCTTACGAGGGGGCGGCGCAAACTATACGTCGCACCAGTCCTCCGACTCCTGCCGCTGCATCAGCATATTCGCGCGGGCAAGGTTTTCATCGGTCAGGACGGACGGCGTCCTGCCCGCCGCAACCTTTTCCCGGGCCAGCAACAGCGTGTCCGAAAAATAATCGCGTACCTGCGCATAATCGTGCAACACCGCGATAATTGCCTGCCCTTCCTCATTGCATTGGCGCAATACGTCCAAAAGCGCGTAAGTCGTGCGCGCATCGACGGCGTTGAAAGGTTCGTCCAAAAGCAGGAATTTTGCCCCCTGCGCCAGCATACGCGCAAATAAAACGCGCTGAAACTGGCCGTTGGACAAATGCGCGATCTGCCTGTCGGCAAAATCCCGCATACCGACGCGCGCAAGCGCATCCAAAACGCGGGTACGCTGCGCCGCGTCAACCCGTCCGAAAAAGCCGATTTCGTACCACAAACCCATCGCCGCCAGTTCGAAAACCGTCATCGGCTGGCCGCGGTCGATGTCCGACTGCTGCGGCAGATAGGCGATGTCTTTGCGTTGCAGGTTTTGCAGGAGGACGCGTCCCGTATCGACTTGCTGCAAACCCATGACCGCTTTTAAAAAAGTTGATTTGCCCGCCCCGTTCGGCCCGCAGACCGCCCACATCGAATGCTCGGCAAATTCGATGCCGACATGGTGTACGGCAGGCCGTGTCCGGTAGCTGACCGTCAGATTTTCAACAACGATACTCATGCAACCGCCCAAAAATACACGCCCCAAACCGCCGCCAAAGCGAAAAGCGCAATCAGCAGGCGTTGGAACAATCCGGTGAGTAAAATGGAATTCATAACAATATCGAAAATTAAAGACGATGTGTTCAAAATGAAACAAAAGTAAGGATGATACTTTATAACATTATGATTGTAAACATAAAGGCAGTATCCGGATATAGGCACGATTTTTGTGGACAAGGCATCTGCCGTTTTCAGACGACTTTTTTCAAAGCCGGCGCAGGCGGTTTGCCCGTATAAGCAGCGTGTGCCTTGCCCATGAAGAAACGACCCGGCTTATCGTCCGATTCAGGAGTCAGTAGGCCAGATATGAGTATCCAACGTTGCCAACATTCAAACCCTAATTAGGCAATGTGGAAAATTTCAAGCAGTTGTCGGATACAAGTATCCTACCTACATCAGCAAGCAATGAAGCCAATTACAAAAGGTCGTCTGAAAACCGATATTCAGGTTTTCAGACGACCTTTTATGCTTCAAATCCCGCGTTATTGCAGGCTGTGTTCCAGCGAAATGCCTGCCGCCCAGCCGGTTTTGGGGTCTTTACTTTCTTTGACTACGCCTGAGTTGAACGAGAGGGTCGTGCGTTTGGAGAATTTGTATTCGGTGTTGAACGCGAGCTGTTTGTAGTTCTTGCCGGTATCGGAGCGGCCGTAGGCGACGCCGAGTTTGGGGGTGATGTTGCCCATGGTGTAGCCGGCGGTCACTTGGAAATCGCGGGTGTTGGTATTGGTTTTGGTTTCGTCTTCCCAGTGGAATTTGTCGGCAACATTGCGGGCGTACATCATACCGGCGGCGAGGTAGAGATTGTCTTTGTCGTAGCCGACTTTCATGGAATGAACCTGTCTGTCTTTGGTGTCGTCAGGTGAGCCGTTGCGAGCGTACTCCAGCGCGTAGTGGGCGTTGAAGCCGTTGGTCGGGTGTTTGTAGTGCAAGCCTACGCCCGCCATCCAGTCGCTGTTACGTTTCCTGTCTTTGTATTTGTTGGCACCGGGCGCGATTTGGACGCGGTAGTTGAAGCCGTTGTCAAAGGTTTTGGATTCGTAGTTCAGGGCGATTTCACGGCCGCCGAAACGGGTCATGCGCCCCATGGTTTGGGTGTGGTTGTTGCCGTTGAACGCGTCTTGTTCGCCGGTCAGGTAGTGCATGGGGGTACTGAGCCAGCCGGCGCGGACGGTACCGAAATCGCCGCGCAGACCGATATAGGAGTCGTCCGTACTCCAGCCGTTGTAGTCAAAGGCGACGAATGAATTGACACCGTAGATGAGCTTGAGGTCTTTGTCGAGTTTTTCACTGCCCATAATCCAGATGCGGCTGTTGTTGTCGGATATATCGGTAGCGGATTGCCCTTTGCCGTTGCGTTCGTGTTCGATAGAAGTAAATATCCGTCCGCCGATTTTGGCTTCGTTATCGGATGCCAATGCGGGGGCGGCAAGCGGGACGGCAACCGCAATCATTAATAACTTCTTCATTTTCTTCTCCTTTTGCTTGATTTTTCTGAGGCTGCGTTTAAACAGGGTTTTATACTATTTGAGGCGTGCAAAAAAATCAATATTTTTGTAATCACTTGTAACTTTTATTTCAAAAAATGTTTTTTACGGCGTTTTTTTGTGTTATCTTGCAAACCGTTTCCCAAAACAGGCGGATTTTTTCAAATATCCATAGAGAATAAATCTTTTTATCCGCCAAAAATCAGAATATTTCCCTACCATGTAGTCATATGTAGTTTTTTATTTTTTGCAAAACGCAGGATGGAGGGAGAGATAGCGAGAAGAGGAGAAAAAACGTGCTGCCGAACAAACCTTATTCCATATCGGCTTTATCGCTTGCCATAGTGCTTGCACTGTCGGCGTGTCATCGCGAAGTCAAGCCCGCGCCCGAATTCAAGCGCAGCGAATACAATAAAATCGTCATCAGCAACGCGGTCGAACCGAGTACGCTCGACCCGCAAAAAAGCTCGGATATGGCGGCAGGCGCGATTATCCGTCAGATGATGGACGGCTTGGTCGGTACGGATGCCGAAGGCAAAACCATTCCTGCCTTGGCGTTGAAATGGGAGCCGTCGGACGAAGGGCGCGTTTGGACGTTCCACCTGCGCGATGCGAAATGGAGCAACGGCGACCCGATTACCGCCGAAGATTTCGTTTACAGCTTCCGCCGCCTCGCCGATCCCGAAACCGCCGCGCCTTACAGCAGCTATTTGGAAGACGCGAAAATACAGGGTGCGGCGGAAATCCTTCAAGGCAAGGCGAAGCCGGATACTTTGGGCGTCAAGGCTTTGGACAAGAAAACGCTGCAATTCACGCTCACCGCGCCCGTGCCGTATTTCCCCGATATGCTGATTCAGCAGTTCACCTACCCCGTCCACCGCGCCACGGTCGAGAAGTTCGGCGAAAAATGGACGCAGCCGGGCAATTATGTTTCCAGCGGCGCATACATCCTCAAAGAATGGCGTGTCAACAGCCACATCACCATGGATAAAAACCCTGCTTATTACGACAGCAAAAAAGTATCCATCCCGCAGGCGGTGTTCCTCGCCATCGGCAAAGAATACGACCGCTACCGCGCCGACGAAGTGGACGTTACCTACGGCATCCCTTCCGATCAGATTAAGATTGCCGAGAAAGAATTTCCCGGGCAGGTTCGGCGGGCAACTTTGCTGTGTTCTTGGTTTTTAGAGCCGAACTTGGAATCCGCCGAATTTAAAAATCCCAAAGTCCGCCGCGCGCTCAACCTGCTGACCGACCGCGCCATCATTACCAAAGTTGCCGGACGCGGCGACAAGGAGGCGTTCCAGCTTACCCCGCCGAATATGCAGGGCGGCGGCGAGTCTGCCCCCGCATGGAAGCCGCTCAAGCGCGAAGCGCGCATTGCCGAAGCGGAAAAACTCTTGCGCGAAGCGGGTTACAGCGAAGAGAAACCGCTCGAGTTCCAAATCATCTATACCACCAGCGATGCCGCCAAGAAACAGATTACCGCGCTGCAATCCGTTTGGAAGGCGACCGTACCGTTTGTGCGCCCCACGCTGATGAACGAAGAATGGAAAACCTTTTTGGACACCCGTATGCAAGGCAACTTCAGCATGGCGTTTGCGGGCTGGTGTTCCGACTACAACGACCCTGCGGGCATGCTCAATATTTTCAAATCCAACAATCCGAACAACGCCTTCCATTACAAGAATCCCGAATTCGACAAACTGATGAACAGCACGCTCGAAGCGGGCATTTCCGCCGAAGAGCGCGCCCGCCGCTACGTCAGCGCCGAGGCGATGCTGCAACGCGACGACGCCTTTATCCCGCTGTATCACCAAGTCAGCATCAATCTGGTGAAACCCGACATTCAAGGCTACTCCGACCGCGACCCGCTGAAAAACTACACCATCAAAAATTGGTCGTTTGCACCCAAGAAGTGATTTGATAACATAGACACGTTTTTCAGACGACCTCCCTGTACACTAAATTGAAGAGGTCGTTTGAAACCGCGAAACCCTATTGGAGAATCCCGTTCATGAATACCGTATCGAATTACCTGTCCGCATTGCGCGAAGCCATGAAGGCGCAAGGTTTGGACGCACTCGTCATCCCCTCCGCCGACCCCCATCTTTCCGAATACCTGCCCGCACACTGGCAGGCGCGCCGCGAGTTGTCGGGCTTTACCGGCTCGGTCGGCACATTTGTCGTTACCGCCGATGAAGCTGGCGTGTGGGTGGACAGCCGCTATTGGGAACAAGCCACTAAACAGCTTGCGGGCAGCGGCATCGAGTTGCAAAAAAGCGGGCAAGTTCCGCCGTACAACGAATGGCTCGCGGCAAACCTGCCCGAGAACGCCGCCGTCGGCATCCCTTCCGATATGGTGTCGCTCACCGGCAAACGTACTTTGGCGCAATCCCTAGCCGCCAAAAACATCCGCATCGAACACCCCGACGACCTGCTTGACCGCGTATGGAGCAGCCGCCCAGCCATCCCCGCCGAAACCGTGTTCATCCACGACCCCGCCTACGTCTCCGAAACCGCTGCCGAAAAACTCGCCCGCGTGCGTGCCGTCATGGCGGAAAAAGGCGCGGATTACCACTTGGTTTCCTCGCTTGACGACATCGCTTGGCTGACCAACCTGCGCGGCAGCGACGTGCCTTTCAACCCCGTTTTCGTGTCCTTCCTGCTTATCGGCAAAGACAACGCCGTCCTGTTTACCGACCAAGGTCGTCTGAACGCCGAAGCCGCCGCCGCGCTGCAAACCGCCGGCATCACGGTCGAACCTTACGCCCAAGTTGCCGACAAACTCGCGCAAATCGGCGGCACGCTGCTTATCGAGCCGAACAAAACCGCCGTCAGTACGCTCGTGCGCCTGCCCGAAAGCGTGCGCCTGATCGAAGGCATCAACCCGTCCACCTTCTTCAAATCCGTCAAATCCGAAGCCGACATCGCCCACATCCGCGAAGCGATGGAACAAGACGGCGCGGCGTTGTGCGGCTTCTTCGCCGAGTTTGAAGACATCATCGACAACGGCGGCAGCCTGACCGAAATCGACGTGGACACCATGCTCCACCGCTACCGCAGCGCACGTCCGGGCTTCATCTCATTGAGTTTCGACACCATCGCAGGCTTCAACGCCAACGCCGCCCTGCCGCATTACAGCGCAACGCCCGAAAGCCACAGCACCATCAGCGGCAACGGCCTCCTGCTCATCGACTCCGGCGCGCAATACAAAGGCGGCACGACCGACATCACCCGCGTCGTCCCCGTCGGCACACCGAGTGCCGAACAAAAACGCGACAACACCCTCGTCCTCAAAGCCCATATCGCGCTTGCCGAAGCCGTGTTCCCCGAAAACATCCTCTCGCCGATGATAGACGCCATCTGCCGCAAACCCCTGTGGCAGGCGCAATGCGACTACGGCCACGGTACAGGCCACGGCGTAGGCTATTTCCTCAACGTCCACGAAGGCCCGCAAGTCATCGCCTGCGCCGCCGTTCCCGGTCCGCAGCACGCCATGAAAAAAGGCATGGTTACCTCCATCGAACCCGGACTCTACCGTCCCGGCAAATGGGGCATCCGCATTGAGAACCTCGCTGCCAACCAAGCCGTCGCCAACCCGCAGGAAACCGAGTTCGGCAGCTTCCTCTACTTCGAAACCCTGACCCTCTGCCCCATCGACACCCGTCTGATGGACACCGCCCTCATGACCGACGGCGAAATCGACTGGGTCAACCGCTACCACGCCGAAGTCCGCCGCCGCCTCGAGCCGCTGACCGAAGGCGCGGCAAAAGCATGGCTGATCAAACGCACCGAACCGCTGGCGCGCTGACGGCAAAGGTCGTCTGAAACGACCATGGCGCGGGTTCTAATCACGAACCCGCACCAACCCAAAAGGTCGTCTGAAAAACAACCGTAGCGTGGGCTCCGCCCACGAAAAACACCAGCAAAAAGGTCGTCTGAAACCCCAAATCCGGTTTCAGACGACCTCCGAAACAAACCCATAACGCAGGCTGCCACCCGCGACTGCCGCAATAAAAAACCGTCCGAAACCCCATCCAAAGTGTTCAGACAACCATAAAAGCCGTAGCGTGGGCTTTGCCCACGAAAAGCATCAGCCCAAAGGTCGTCTGAAACCCAAAATCCCGTTTCAGACGACCATAAAAGCAAAAGCCCGCACACCCAAAAACCAAGGGCCTGACTACAAAGAAGAGAAAACCACCCCAAGCGTCCGAACCCCGTTCAGACGACCTTCCCGTATTCAGGCATATTCCGACCCACCAAGCCCCGAGCAGGTACGATATGCTGAAATTCATCATCCGCCGCATACTTTCCGCCATCCCCACCATGCTGGTCCTGATTACCGTCTCATTCTTCATGATGCGGCTCGCACCCGGCAGCCCCTTCACCGGCGACAAAAACGTACCGCCCGCCGTACTGGCCAACATCGAAGCCAAATACCACCTGAACGACCCGATGTACCTGCAATACTTCAACTATCTCAAACAACTCGCCCACGGCGACCTCGGCCCCTCGTTCAAATACAAAGACTACAACGTCAACGAGCTGCTCGCCCAAGCTCTGCCCGTTTCCGTCGAACTGGGCGTGTACGCCTTCATCGTCTCCACCGTCTTGGGCGTACTCATGGGCACCATCGCCGCACTCAGGCGCAACACATGGGCGGACTACACCATCATGACCGCCGCCATGACCGGCATCGTCGTCCCCAGCTTCGTCAAAGCCCCCATCATGATTTTCATCTTCGCCATCACCCTCAAATGGCTGCCCGCCGGCGGCTGGAATGACGGCTCGTTGACCAGCCTCATCCTGCCCGTCGCCGCCCTCTCCATCGGCTATGTCGCAGGCCTCGCCCGCATCACGCGCGGCGCGATGATAGAAGTGTTGAACAGCCCCTACATCCGCACCGCCCGCGCCAAAGGATTATCAATGAACAGCATCGTCCTGCGCCACGCACTGCGTCCCGCCATGCTGCCCATCCTCTCCTATCTCGTTCCTGCCTTCGTCGGCATCATCACCGGCGCCATCGTCATCGAAAGCGTCTTCGGACTGCCCGGCATCGGACAACTCTTCGTCAACGGCGCGCTCAACCGCGACTACGGCATGATCTTGGGGCTGACCATCCTCGTCGGCGTACTGACCATCGTCTTCAACGCCATACTCGACATCCTCTACGCCCTGATCGACCCCAAAATCCGCTATTAAAAGCAAAAAAAGGTCGTCTGAAAACCGGTTTTGCCGTTTTCAGACGACCCCGAACAAAACAACGGAGAACACCATGCTATTCAACAAGAAAAATTCCCGCGCTATAGCAGACGCAGCCGAACAGGCACAAGTACACGGACGCAGCCTGTGGCAGGACGCATGGCGGCGTTTCAGCAACAACAAAGCCGCCCTGTGCAGCATCTTCATCCTTGCCGCCATCACCCTCTTCGTTGTCGCCGCCCCCTGGGTCAGCACCTACACCTACGACTACACCGACTGGGACAACATGCAAATCCCGCCTTCCTTCGCCACCCGCCACTACTTCGGCACCGACCTGCTCGGACGCGACCTCCTCACCCGAGCCGCCGCCGGCGGACGCATTTCTCTGCTCATCGGCATTGCAGGCGCGCTCGTCGCCGTCGTCATCGGCACGCTCTACGGCGCGCTCGCAGGCTTTTTCGGCGGCAAACTCGACTCCGTCATGATGCGCCTGCTCGAAATCCTCAACGCCTTCCCCTTCATGTTCTTCGTCATCCTCCTCACCACCTTCTTCGGGCGCAACCTCTTCCTCATCTTCGTCGCCATCGGACTCGTCTCATGGCTTGACGTCGCCCGCATCGTCCGCGGCCAAACCCTCAGCCTCAGACACAAAGAATTCGTCGAAGCCGCCCGCATCACAGGCGTATCCCGCCGCCGCATCGTTACCCGCCACATCATCCCCAACGTACTCGGCGTCGTCATGGTTTACGCCTCCCTGCTCGTCCCCGGCATGATCATGTTCGAATCCTTCCTCAGCTTCCTCGGATTGGGCGTACAAGAACCCATGACCAGTTGGGGCTCCATGCTCCAAGACGGCGCAGCCTCCATGGAAGCCGCCCCGTGGCAGCTCCTCGTCCCCTGCTTCTTCCTCGTCGCCACTCTCTTCTGCTTCAACTTCATCGGCGACGGCCTGCGCGACGCACTCGACCCCAAAGACCGCTGACACACACCACGAGGACACACCCATGAACACCCCGTTACTCACCGTCGAAAACCTCGACATCCGCTTCCAACTCCACGAAAAAACCGTCCACGCCGTGCGCAACATCAGCTTCAAAGTCGCCAAAGGCGAAACCCTCGCCCTCGTCGGCGAATCCGGTTCCGGCAAATCCGTTACCGCCATGTCCCTCATGCGCCTCCTGCCCGAAAACACCACCCGCTACGGAAAAGACTCGCGTATCACCTTCGACGGCACATCCATCCTCGACACAGACGAAAAAAACCTCCGCAGCCTGCGCGGCGGACGCATCAGCTTCATCTTCCAAGAGCCCATGACCTCGCTGAACCCCTTCATGAAAATCGGCACCCAGCTCATGGAAGCCCTGCGCGTCCACAACAAAACCATCACCCGCAAAGCCGCCCGCGAACGCATCCTCGACCTCCTCAACCGCGTCGGCATCCGCGAAGCAGAACGTCGTCTGAAACAATACCCCCACGAATTCTCAGGCGGCCAGCTCCAGCGCATCATGATCGCCATGGCGCTGCTCAACGAGCCCGCCCTGCTCATCGCCGACGAACCCACCACCGCCCTCGACGTCACCATCCAGGCAGAAATCCTCGACCTCCTCCACGACCTCCAAAAACAAATGGGCATGGCGATAATCTTCATCACCCACGACCTCGGACTCGCCGAACACTACTCCGAAACCGTCTGCGTCATGAAAGACGGCGAAATCGTCGAGCGTGGCAAAATCAAACAAGTTTTCGCCAACCCCACCCACCCCTACACCGCCCAACTCATCCACTCCGTCCCCAAAGGCATGAAAGACCCCGTAGAAGGCAACCCGCCCGAACTCATCCGCGCCGACGGCATCAATGTCCACTTCACCCTCAAACACAACTTCTTCGGCAAACCCCTCAAAACCTTCCACGCCGTCAAAAACATCAGCCTCGCCATCCGCCAAGGCGAGACCCTCGGCATCGTCGGCGAATCCGGTTCCGGCAAATCCACACTCGGCAAAGCCATCATGCAAATGCTCCCCTACCAAGGCAGCATACACTTCGACGGCAGCGACCTCGCCGCCCTCAGCCCCGAGCGAGCGCGCCAGCTCAAAGCCGAACGCCAAATCGTCTTCCAAGACCCCTACGGCTCACTCTCCCCCCGCCTCACCGTCGGCGAAATCATAGGCGAAGGCCTCACCGTCCACCGCCCCGAAATGACCAAAGCCCAACGCACCGAACTCGTCCTCAAAGTCCTGGACGAAGTCTCCCTGCCCGCCGACGCACTCAACCGCTATCCGCACGAATTCTCAGGCGGACAACGCCAACGCATCGCCATCGCCCGCGCCCTCATCCTGCGGCCCAAGTTCATCCTCCTCGACGAACCCACCTCCGCCCTCGACCGCTCCGTCCAAATCAAAGTCGTCGAACTGCTGCGCGGACTCCAAACCAAATACGGACTGACCTACATCTTCATCAGCCACGACCTCTCCGTCGTCCGCGCTGTCAGCGACAACGTCGCCGTCATGCAGCACGGAGAACTCGTCGAATACGGCAGCGCAGACCAAATCTTCCACCACCCGCAGAAAGACTACACCAAACGCCTCATCAACGCCGCCTTCGACCTCTGACCCAAGGTCGTCTGAAAACTAGATGTGGCGTGGGCTTCGCCCACGAATCCTGCCAACCTCAGAAGGTCGTCTGAAACCCAACTTTCAGATGACCTTCTTTCTAATCTCATCTACTTCATCGCAAATTTCAACGCAAACTTTACCAATCCAACCCATAATTACCTCCAGCAGCCGTCATTCCCGCGCAGGCGGGAATCCACTTTTGAATTTCGGCAACTGTTTTTGAATATCTGTTTCTTAGGGTTTCCGATGGATTCCCGCCTGCGCGGGAATGACGGCAGAAAAATATCCCGTCGGATACGGTTATCCCAACCTACACCGACAACCAAAAATCGTCTGAAACCCACCGTAGCGTGGGCTTCGCCCACGAACCCCACAAATATAGTGGATTAACTTTAAACCAGTACGGCGTTGCCTCGCCTTGCCGTACTATAGTCAATTAAAATCAAAATAGGACACTAGCGCATCGTCAAATCGGGCGTAATCAGACAATACGGTTCGCAGATACCGCTTAATATTTGCCCACACCTTCTCAATCGGGTTGAGCTCAGGTGAATAAGGTGCAAGAGGCAATACCTTATGTCCCCATTTTTCCGCCATTTCCCGTAAAACACCCATACGGTGAAATCGTGCATTATCTAAAATAATCACCGATTTTTGAGTCAATGCGGGCAGTAGGCATTGCTGAAACCACGCTTCAAAAAAGACTCCGGTCATCGTATTTTGATAAACCATCGGAGCAATCAGCCGGTTGCCGACTTGTGCGGACACCAGAGATAAGCGTCGGTATCTTTTTCCACTTATCTGCGCTTTCACTATTTGCCCTTTCGGGCTGCGGGCATAGGGACGGAACAGGTAGCGGTCAAATCCTGTTTCATCCAAATAAACACGTTGGTAGTCAGAAAATTCGGCCAGCTGTGTCAAATAATGCGTTACTTTGGCCGGGTCTTGTTCTTTGTAAGTGGTGGTCTTTTTTTGCGCGTCATCCCCATCTGTTTGAGTGCATAGCAAACGGCGGCTGGCGTACAATCAAAATGTTTGGCGATTTCATGCAGATAGGCATCCTGGTGTTGCTCAACATATTGAGCCAGTTTTTGCCTATCCAATTTGACGGCATTTAGACCGGTAACTTGATGTTTTAGGCTGCCTGTTTGTTTTTTAAGGCGAATCCACAGGTAAAGCGTGTTTCTTGACAAGTTAAATGTTGCTGCGGTTTGGCTGATGTTTTTGCATTGTTCGTAATAGTTTAAAGCTTTGTTTCTTAAGTCCGCAGAGTATGCCATGGTTAGACCTTCAATGTTGAGTATTGTACTATTTTGTTTTTAATTGACTATATCTGTACTGTCTGCGGCTTCGTTGCCTTGTCCTGATTTAAATTTAATCCACTATACAAAAAGGTCGTCTGAAACCCAACTTTCAGACGACCTTCTTTCTAATCCCATCTACTTCATCGCAGCCTTCAACGCAAACGCTGCCAGCAGTGCGCCGAAGCGGTATTTGCGCGGAATGGCGAGTCCTGCCGTTTTATACAGCAGGCTTGTCTGCGTCAGCTCGTTGCCCAAATCCAGCAGCTTCATCAGCGTGTCCGACTTGCGCTCTTCCTGTTCCTTCAATTTACGCTGTTTCAAATA
This sequence comes from Neisseria mucosa, assembly GCA_003028315.1. Classification (NCBI taxonomy): domain Bacteria; kingdom Pseudomonadati; phylum Pseudomonadota; class Betaproteobacteria; order Neisseriales; family Neisseriaceae; genus Neisseria; species Neisseria mucosa. The sequence continues at coordinate 1,382,292 of CP028150.1, forward strand.
CGATGCCTCAATCCTCAGGCGGACGAGTTTGGCTTCCAGTTGCAGCAGTTCGCGTGCTTCATCGCGTTCCGTTTTATTCATCGCCCCCTCCTTCCTGCATATCTTGACCGCGCAGGCAGGCGATGTCTGCCCGGATGTCCTGCAAGGTTGCCGCGATTTGGTTGTTTTGGCTGCGCCAGTCTTTTGACACTTTACCGAACAAAATTGCAATGACGATCAGGCTGACGGCAGTTATCCCGAAAAATACCCATATCGCCGCGGTATCTGACAACGCGCGGTTTAGTCCAAAAAGCAGGCTGATGAATGCAATCAGCAGCAATATGCCCGATACGACCAGCCATATGATGATGCGGAACACGTTTTCCGCCTGCTCCGCCAAATCCAGATTCAAAATCTGCAACCGCAGCAAAAGCAAATCGATACCTTGATTCAGCAGCGTTTTCGTATGTTCGATATTTTGTCTGATACCCATATTCCGATTTCCCTGATTGCTCCGAAACGGACAATCCGAAGGCTTTGGGGTCGTCTGAAACCTTTGCCGCCCCTCATAAGCAAACGCCGCCGGAACAAGACTTCTAAAAATCGTGTCCGGACGGCATTCCTGTTTGACCGATTATCGGCGGTTCAGCAAGACGCCGACGACCAAGCCTGCCAGTGCAGCAAAGCCCATTGCGTAATAAGGTTTGTCGTGTACGGCTGCATCGGCTTGGCGTGCGCCGCGTTTGATGCGGTCACCCGCTTCTTCTCCAAACTCGGCAAAGCGTTTTTTGCCTTCTTTGAAACGCTCTTCTGCCAATTCTTCAAATTCGTCGTATTTTTCGCGCGCGCGGTCGGCATGATGTCTGATGCGCTCGCCTGCTTCGTCTTCAAAACGATACAAACGCTCTTTGGCGGCTTCGAGTTTTTCCTGCAATTTGGCTTTGGCTTTTTTACCTTCTTCCGAGCCGGCTTCCACGCCTTTGGTGTACAGCTCTTCGACATCGTTCATTACATCTTGAATGTCTTTCAACAAAGCTTCTTTGCGGGATTCAAAATCATGTTTTTTCATTACCTTCTCCTTGATGTCCATATGGGTGAAATAACAGATTATTCATCTGTTAACTGATTATAACCCCTTTACACTTCTTCTCAAGTCAATTCGGCTAAAGTTGGTTTGAAAACATGTAAAGATTAACGCTAGAGATAAAAAGGTCGTCTGAAAACCTGTTTCCAAGTTTTCAGACGACCTTTCGGTTTTTCAGTCAAAACGACTAAGCGTTATTACGCCAAGCCTTTTGCTTTCAACACTTCCAGCATGGTGCTGCCCAATTCGGCAGGGCTGCGGGTGTAGGCGATGCCGGCTTTTTCGAAAGCGGCAAATTTTTCTTCCGCAGTACCCTTGCCGCCGGAGATAATCGCACCGGCGTGGCCCATGCGTTTGCCTTTAGGAGCGGTAACACCTGCGATGTAACCTACAACAGGTTTGGTTACGTTGGATTGGATGTATTCGGCTGCTTCTTCTTCCGCAGTACCGCCGATTTCACCGATCATGATGATGGCGTCGGTATCTGGGTCTTCTTGGAAGAGTTTCAGCGCGTCGATTTGGTTCATACCCGGAATCGGGTCGCCGCCGATACCGATACAGGTTGATTGACCCAAGCCCAGTTTGGTAGTTTGTGCCACGGCTTCGTAAGTCAATGTACCGGAACGGGAAATGATGCCGATACGGCCAGGTTGGTGGATATGGCCCGGCATAATGCCGATTTTGCACTCGCCCGGAGTAATCACGCCCGGGCAGTTAGGGCCGACCAAACGTGTGCCGTTGCCGTTGGTTTCCAAATAGCGTTTGGCTTTGAGCATGTCCAGAGTCGGCACGCCTTCGGTAATCACAACCACCAAGCCTACGCCGGAATCAACGGCTTCAACGATAGAATCCAACACAAACGGAGCCGGAACGTAAATCACGGATGCGTCCGCGCCGGTTTCTTTAACGGCTTCTTTCATGGTGTTGAACACGGGCAGGTTCAGGTGGGTTTGGCCGCCTTTGCCCGGGGTAACGCCGCCGACGACTTTAGTGCCGTAAGCCAGAGCTTGTTCGGAGTGGAAAGTACCGTTTTTACCGGTGAAACCTTGAACCAATACTTTGGTGTCTTTATTAATCAATACGCTCATTCTTTTCTCCTTAGGCGTTTACGGCTGCGACAATTTTTTCGGCTGCGTCATTCAGGCCGTCGGCGGAAGTCAGTTTCAGACCTGATTCGTTCAGGATTTTCGCGCCGAGTTCGGCGTTGTTGCCTTCCAAACGGACAACGACAGGCACGTCAACGTTGATTTCTTTAACGGCTGCCACAATGGCTTCCGCAATCATGTCGCAACGGACGATACCGCCGAAGATGTTGATCAATACGCCTTTGACGGATTTGTCTTCGAGAATCAGTTTGAACGCTTCAACCACGCGCTCTTTAGTCGCGCCGCCGCCTACGTCGAGGAAGTTGGCAGGTTGGCCGCCTTTGAGTTTGATGATGTCCATGGTTGCCATCGCCAAACCTGCGCCATTCACCATACAGCCGATGTTGCCTTCCAGCGCAACGTAGTTCAGGTCGAATTCGGAGGCTTTCAGCTCGCGTTCGTTTTCTTGAGATTTGTCGCGCAATTCGGCGATTTTCGGCAGGCGGTAGAGCGCGTTGCTGTCGATACCGATTTTGCCGTCCACGCAGGCCAGCGCGCCGTTTTCGCGGACTGCCAGCGGGTTCACTTCAAACAGAGCGAAGTCGTTTTCGACAAACGCTTTGTACGCGCCGGTCATCAGTTTGACGAACTCGTTGATTTGTTTGTCTTTCAAGCCCAGTTGGAACGCCACTTCACGCGCTTGGCAAGGTTGCAGGCCGACCAGCGGGTCAACGGTTACTTTGAAGATTTTTTCAGGGGTTTCGGCGGCAACTTTTTCGATTTCCACACCGCCTTCGGTCGAAGCCATGAACGTAATGCGACGGGTAGAACGGTCGACCACCGCGCCCAAATACAGCTCGGTTTGCACCGGATACATGTCTTTGCAAACCAAAACGCTGTTGACCGGCTGACCGTTGGCATCGGTTTGATAAGTAACCAGATTGGTACCAATCAGGCTTTCTGCCACTTCTTTGGCTTCTTCACGGCTTTTGACGACTTTTACGCCGCCCGCTTTACCGCGTCCGCCTGCGTGGACTTGGGCTTTGACGACAGCAAATTTGCCGCCCAGTTTGTCGTAAGCGGCTGCGGCTTCCTCGCCGTTGTGTGCCAAAATACCGCCTTGCACAGGCAAGCCGTAGCCTGCCAGCAGTTCTTTAGCCTGATACTCGTGTAGATTCATGGATTTCTCCTTTAGATTAGTGGAATGCCCTGAGACTGCCCATAAATGGCAACCCCGTGCGTTTCAGACGACCTTTCGGCGGTCGGAAAATCGTCGTTTCACTTGCTGAACGGCAACAACATCCGCGCAAGCAGATACATGATTGCGCCGCCGCCCCCGAGGATAAAAAAGACGATGCCTTTTTTACGCGAATTCGGGCAGAGCAGGTAAACGGCAAGGCTGAAACTGATAAACAACAATGCCACGCGCCAAACCAATTCTTTGTCTTTGAAGCGGTTGAGCGTATAAGTTTCGGTCATCATCACATACATTTGCCACAACGCGGCCATACACATGCTGATGATGCCCATCGGTATAAACAGGATACCGATTACTTCTTTATTCATAATCAAATGCTGTCTGTGAATGTGTCGCCGATTATATAGTAGATTCTGCTTAAATCGTCATTCCGGCCAGGGAACAATAGCAACTGATACGCTCTATTTTCTCTCTATACCTATCGGAACATTGCTTCCGAACATTCATCTTTCCGAAAAGGTCGTCTGAAAAAGTTTCAGACGACCTTTTATGCTTTACTTGACCTCATCAGCCGTGCAAAGCGCGTTTGTCGGCGGCCAGTGCGGCTTCGTGAACCACTTCGGACAAGGTCGGATGGGCATGAATGATGCGGGCGATGTCTTCGCTGCTGGCGAAGAATTCGAGCGCAGTGACGCCTTCAGTAACCAATTCGCTGACGACCGGACCGATCATGTGTACGCCCAAGATGCGGTCGGTTTTGGCATCTGCCAACACTTTGACCGTACCTTTGGCTTTACCCATTGCCAACGCGCGACCGTTTGCGCCGAAGCCGGAAGTGCCTTTTTTGTATTCCACGCCTTCGGCTTTGAGCTGCTCTTCGGTTTTACCGACCCAAGCGATTTCGGGATCGGTGTAAATCACGAACGGTACGCTGTTGAAGTCGATATGCGGTTTCTGTCCGGCGATGCGCTCGGCAACAGCAACGCCTTCGTCGCTGGCTTTGTGCGCCAGCATCGGGCCGCGAACCACGTCGCCGATTGCCCAGACATTAGGCAGGTTGGTGCGGCATTCGCCGTCCACTTTGATAAAGCCGCGCTCGTCTTTTTCCAAGCCGACGGCTTCGGCGTTCAAGCCTTTAGTATTCGGAATACGGCCGATGGCGACGATGAGTTTGTCGAAGACTTCGGTTTTGGCTTCGCCTGCGGCAGTTTGGTAGGCAACGGACACGCCTTTGCCTTCAGATTTGATGTCGCCGATTTTCACGCCCAGTTCGATGTTCAGGCCCTGCTCTTTGGTGAAATATTTGAAGGCTTCTTTGGCGATTTGCTGGTCGGCGGCGGCAAGGAAAGTCGGCATGGCTTCGAGGATGGTGACCTGCGAACCGACGCGGTTCCACACCGAACCCATTTCCAAACCAATCACGCCCGAACCGATAACGCCCAGTTTGGCGGGCACTTCGGTCAGGTTCAATGCGCCTTCGTTGTCCAAAACGTTTACATTGTCGATGGCAACCTGCGGCAGCGGACGCGGCACGGAGCCGGTCGCTACGATGACGTGTTTGGCTTCGATAACGGTTTTTTCGCCTTTGTTATCGACTTCGATTTGGTAGGCATCGCCGTTTTTGCCGGCAAATGAAGCCGTACCGAACAGGCTGGTTACTTTGTTTTTTTGGAACAGGAATTTCACGCCACCGGTAAGCTTGGTTACGATAGCGTCTTTGCGCGCAATCATTTTCGCCGCGTCGAATTTGATGTCGCCGACGCTGATGCCGTGTTCGGCAAAATCATGCTGCGCAGCATGGAAATGTTCGCTGGATTGCAACAGGGCTTTGGAAGGAATGCAGCCGACGTTCAGGCAGGTACCGCCCAGCGCGGGCGCGTCGCCTGCTTTGTTGACGCCTGCATCGACACAGGCGGTTTTGAAACCCAGTTGGGCGGCGCGGATGGCGGCAACGTATCCGCCGGGACCTGCGCCGATGACTACTACATCGTATTGAGACATGTGAAAAATCCTTTGTTGTTTGATATTTTTGCCGCAGGAAAACCTTCAGCAAAAGTTTATCCACTATATTTTGCATGAGAGGTCGTCTGAAAACGCGGCTTCAACAAAATTAAAACTTATTCTGCCTTTTTCAGAGTGCGAAGCCTGCTCACAGGCACGACCTATTCAAATTTCAGCCCGATTGGTTCGGACGCATCAGCGGCGGCAGGAATGCGGACTGTATTCCCTGACTTCCTGTCCGGTAAAATTGTTGTAAACGCGCACGGTAGCGTGCGGATAACGTTTGCACAAAACGCTGCGGGCGACGGGAATGCCTGCTTTGTTGCTGTCCATTTCAAAACGCTTGTTCAACATTCTGCCGCGCGCATCATAAGCGTTGACGGAATATTCCTTGCCTTCGAATGCGGCACACGCGCCAAGCAGGGAAACGACAGCCAAAAGCGGAAACAGGGAGATGGGTTTCATGGATACGCTCCTATGGATTTTCAAGCGTTTGCTTCTGCACGAAAAATGGCAGCAACAAACTTTCTCCCTTAGATTTCAAACATCCTGCTGTTTTCAGACGACCTTTTTCGTTTCAAGGTCGTCTGAAAGCCAGTAAGCAGCCCGATTTCAAACTGCTCTGTTTTTATCCGCTTTATATCCCTTTGGCGGCGTTTACAGATCCAACAACAGGCGTGCCGGATCTTCCAGCGCGTCTTTGATGGCAACCAAAGTCAGCACGGCTTCGCGGCCGTCGATGATGCGGTGGTCGTAAGAGAGTGCCAGATACATCATCGGACGGACGACAACTTGGCCGTTTTCCACGACTGCGCGCTCTTTGGTCGCGTGCATACCCAAAATGGCGGATTGCGGCGGATTGATAATCGGGGTGGACATCATTGAACCGAACGTACCGCCGTTGGTAATACTGAACGTACCGCCGGTCAAATCTTCCAGCGCGATTTTACCGTCTTTGGCTTTTTTGGCGTAATCAACGATGGCTTGTTCGATGTCGGCAATACTCATTTGGTCGGCATCTCGCAGAATCGGAACGACCAGACCGCGCGGGCTGCCGATAGCGATACCGATGTCGAAGTAACCGTGATAAACGATGTCGCTGCCGTCAACGGAGGCATTGACCACCGGATATTTTTTCAGCGCGGCAACGGCTGCTTTGACGAAGAAAGACATGAAGCCGAGTTTGACGCCGTGTTCTTTCTCGAATTTTTCTTTGTATTTCGCACGCAAGTCCATGATGGGTTTCATGTTGACTTCGTTGAACGTAGTCAGAATCGCGTTTTCTTGTTGCGAAGCCAAGAGACGTTCGGCAACACGGGCGCGTAGGCGGCTCATCGGAACGCGTTGTTCCGGACGTGCACCCGCGGGAACAGGTGCAGGTACAGACGCGACAGCGGGTGCGGCAGCAGGTTTGGCGGTAGCGTTTTGCACGTCTTCTTTCAAGACGCGACCGTCACGACCGGAACCTTGCAGCGCGTTCACATCCACGCCGGTTTCGGCTGCCAGTTTGGCGGCAGCAGGCATGGCGGCATTGGTTTGCGCAGCGGCGGGAGCGGCTTCAGGTGCAGGCGCGGCGGCTGGGGCTTCAGCAGAAGCGGAAGCGGTTGCTGCGGTGTCGATGCGTGCCAATACTTGTTCGGCGGCAACGGTTTCGCCGTTTTGGGCAATGATTTCAACCAATACACCGGCTTGTGGGGAAGGTACTTCCAAAACCACTTTGTCGGTTTCGATGTCAATCAGGATTTCGTCGCGCGCTACGGCTTCGCCGACTTTTTTCTTCCATTCCAAGAGCGTGCCTTCGGATACGCTTTCGGACAGCATGGGTACTTTTACATCAATAATCATTTTGTGTCTCCGGATGGTCGTTGGTTTTCAGACGACCTGTTGTGTGTTATCTCTTTTGTTTGGTAGGCGTTCCGTCTGGAGTGTTTCATTCGGAACGCCGCACCGTATTGCGTTACAGCGTCATTGCGTCTTCAACCAGTTGTTTCAGCTGGGCGACGTGTTTGCTCATATAGCCGACGGCTGGCGATGCGCTGCTCGGACGACCGGCATAAGACAGTTTTTGGCTTTCGCCGATAACGTCTTCCAAGCGGTGGCGGATTTGGTAGAACGCACCTTGGTTTTTCGGCTCTTCTTGTGCCCAAACCACGGATTTCGCGTTCGGATATTTCGCCAACTCTGCACGCACCTCGTCGTATGGGAACGGATAAAGCTGCTCGACGCGGACGATGGCGACATCGTTTTCCAGTTTGCGCTCGGCACGGCCTGCTTCCAAATCGTAGTAAACCTGTCCGGCACACAGAATCACGCGTTTCACGCTTTCATTGTTGCCACGCTCGGCGGTATCGCCGATGACGGGACGGAAGCGCGAACCTTCGGTAAAGTTTTCCAGCGGACTCATCGCGCCTTTGAAGCGCAACAGGCGTTTGGACATGAAAATCACCAGCGGTTTGCGGTACGAACCCAAGACTTGGCGTTGCAGCAGGTGGAACATTTGCGACGCTTCGGACGGCATGATGATTTGCATATTGTGTTCGGAACACAATTGCAACCAGCGTTCTACGCGGCCGGATGAGTGTTCCGGGCCCTGACCGTCGTAACCGTGCGGCAGGATGGTGGTCAGACCGCAGAGACGGCCCCATTTGGTTTCGCCGGACGACAGGAATTGGTCGATGGTCACTTGCGCGCCGTTGGCAAAGTCGCCGAACTGCGCTTCCCAAATGGTCAGTTTGTCGGGCGCGGAGCAGGCAAAACCGTATTCGAACGCCATGACCGCTTCTTCATTCAAGATGGAGTCAATGACGAGGAATTCGCCTGCGCCTTCGCCCATATTGCGCAGCGGTACATAAGTGCCGTCATCCCATTTTTCGCGTTTTTGGTCGTGCAATACGGCATGGCGGTGTGAGAACGTACCGCGTCCGGAGTCTTCGCCGGAAATGCGCACGCCGTGGCCTTTGGTGACCAGGCTGGCGTATGCGAGGGTTTCCGCCATACCCCAGTCAATCGGCTGACTGCCCGCAGCCATGCCTTTGCGCGCTTCGAGCACGCGTTTGGCAGTCGGATGCAGTGCAAAGCCTTCGGGAACGGCGGTAAATTTCTCGGCAAGACGCTCGATGTCGGCAGCGGGCAGGCCGGTTTCCACATCTTCGCGCCAGTCTTTACCTTGGTATTTGCTCCAGTCGATTTGCGTACGTTGGAAGTTGCTCAACGTCGTTTGCTCGACATGTTCGCCTTTGTCCAAAGCATCGCGGTAGGCTTGGATATAGCCGTCGGCTTCTGCCTGCGTTACCACGCCTTCTGCAATCAGTTGCTCAGTGTACAAAGCACGCGCACCGGGGTGTTGCGATACTTTTTTGTACATCATCGGCTGGGTCAGGGTCGGATCGTCGCCCTCGTTGTGGCCCCATTTGCGGTAGCAGACGACATCGATCACGATGTCTTTGTTGAATTTCTTACGGTAGTCCAAAGCGGCTTGGATGGCGAAGCAAACGCGTTCCGGATCGTCGCCGTTGACATGGATGACCGGAGCGGAAACCATTTTCGCCACGTCGGTACAATGCACGGTCGAACGGGTGTCGCGGGTATCGGAGGTGGTAAAGCCGATTTGGTTGTTGATGACGATGTGGACCGTACCGCCGGTGGTGTAGCCGCGCGTTTTGGACAGGTTGAACGTTGCTTGGTTGACACCCAGTCCGACAAATGCAGAGTCGCCGTGAATCAATACGGGCAATACTTTGTCGCGGCCGTTTTCGCCCAGGCGTTTTTGTTTGGCGCGTGCAGAACCTTCAACGACAGGATTCACGATTTCCAAATGCGACGGATTGAACGCCAAAGAAACGTGCATCGGACCGTTCGGCGTAGCGATGTCGGAGCTGAAACCCATGTGGTATTTTACGTCGCCGCTGGGCAGCTTGATTTCGGCACGGCCTTCAAATTCGGCAAACAAATCGCCCGGTTTCTTGCCCAAAATGTTGACCAAGACATTCAGACGACCTCGGTGTGCCATACCGATGATGACTTCTTCGACGCCGTCTTTACCTGCGTTTTGAATCAGGTAATTCAGACCGGCAATCACGCTCTCGCCGCCTTCTACGCCGAAGCGTTTCTGACCGACATATTTGGTATGCAGGTAACGCTCCAAAGTCTCGGCAGCGGTCATTTCTTTCAGGATGCGGCGTTTCTGTTCGGCGCTGTAACTCGGGGTGGACAGCACATCCTCAAAATAATTGCGCAACCAGCGGCGTTCTTCTGTATTGGGAATGTAGATGTATTCCAATGCGAGGTGACCGCAGTAGGTTTGTTTGAGGTTGCTGATGATTTGGGACAGAGGCAGCTTGCTTTGGCCGGAAAAATCGCCCTCGCCCATATTGAACTGAACCGCCATATCGGCATCATTCAGTCCGTGGAATTTGGGATCGAGGGCTTCAATGTTGCGTGGCGGGATACGTTTGAGCGGGTCAAGCTGGGCAGCACCCACACCTTGAATACGGTAAGCAGAAATCAACCGCAATACACCGACCTGTTTCTTCATCATGGCTTCATCCATACCGCCGGCAATAGCCGCTGTCGATTTGGTTTTTGCCAAATTAGCGAAGGATTCACGGATCGGAGCATGGGCGATATCAACATCCGCCGCACCAGGCTGCTTGCTTAAGTCGGTGAAATACTGCTTCCATTTTTCATCGACCGAATTGGGGTTTTCCAGGAAATTCTCATACAACTCCTCGATGTAGGGAGCATTTGAACCGAACAGATAAGAAAAATTGAGTTTTTCATCCATCATGACGCGAGCTCTTTTCTTTAAAATATAAACAAAGGGTAGAATTCCATGTGTTTCAACGGAATCCATGCCGTTTGAAATGACACTTCATTCTACCCTATTTCCAGCCAAATTACTTGTATCTGTTTCGTTTGCTGCAGACAAACTTATTTAAAAAAACTATTCGGCTTTCTCAAATGAAGTTCCGACAACATATTAATATACTGATTTTCAGCGTTTATCCGCCGGTACATAATCACGACGTACGGCACCGGTATAAAGTTGGCGCGGACGGCCGATTTTCAGCGAAGGATCGCCAATCATTTCATGCCAGTGCGAAATCCAGCCCACGCTGCGTGACAGGGCAAAGATGACGGTAAACATTTCGGTCGGAATGCCCAGCGCGGACAGGACGATACCGGAGTAGAAGTCGACGTTGGGGTACAGTTTGCGCTCCACGAAGAACGGGTCTTTCAGGGCAATTTGTTCCAATTCCATTGCCAGCTTGAATTTCGGACTGTCTTCCAAGCCCAATTCTTTCAGCACTTCATAACAGGTCTCGCGCATGATGCTGGCGCGCGGATCCATATTGCGGTACACGCGGTGTCCGAAGCCCATCAGGCGGTATTTACGCTGTTTCACGCCTTCCATATATTCGGCAACACGGGATACATCGCCGATTTCGTCCAACATTTTCAAGACGGCTTCGTTCGCGCCGCCGTGGGATGCACCCCACAGACAGGCAATACCGGCAGCGATACAGGCAAACGGGTTCGCACCTGAAGAACCTGCCAGACGGACGGTCGAAGTCGATGCGTTTTGCTCGTGGTCGGCATGAAGGATAAAGATGCGGTCAAGCGCGCGTGCCAATACGGGATTGGGTTTGTAGTCTTCACATGGTGTGGCAAACATCATGTGCATGAAATTTTCGGAATAAGAGAGGTTGTTTCTCGGATAATTGAACGGCAGACCGTTGGAATAGCGGTAGCACATCGCCGCAATCGTCGGAATTTTGGAAATCAGACGGTAAATTGCGATTTTGCGGTGTTCGGGGTTCGTAATGTCCAGACTGTCTTGATAGAACGCAGACAATGCACCAACCACGCCGACCATCATCGCCATCGGATGCGCATCGCGACGGAAGCCGCGGAAGAACCAAGTCAGCTGTTCATGCACCATCGTATGACGGCGGACGGTATTGTCAAATTCTGCCTTTTGCTCAGGCGTCGGCAGTTCGCCGTAAATCAGCAGGTAGCAGACTTCCAAATAATCGGATTTTTCGGCGAGTTGTTCGATGGGATAACCACGGTAATACAGCAGACCTTTGTCGCCGTCGATATAAGTGATTTTGGATTCGCAGCTTGCTGTTGAAACGAACCCGGGGTCGAATGAGAATAAGCCTGTGTTTTTCGTCAGTGCGCGGATATCGACCACGTCATGACCGATGCTCGCTTCCAATACGGGCAGTTCTAAATCCTCTTGATTGGGTACGTTGAGTTTAATTGATTTGGACATATTTATCGCTCCTTTGTAGGTTGGGGCTTTCGTTGCTGCCTATGCAGCACGGTCTTTATTTTCAGACGACCTCCGTATCCTAGAAATCCGCCGAAAGGCAGGCGGATTTCCAATACGTCAAGCTCGTCTGATTTTTTCAAGCATGGGGATAAGGTGTTCCTTGTCTGTCGCCGAATGTCCGTTGATCAGGGCAAGAAGCTCCTGATCTTGAAACTCAAGGATTTCGGAAAACTCGGACAGCTCTTTATCGCTCAAATGCTCGAATTCTTTTTCCATAAACCTGCCGAAAATCAAATCTAACTCCAATAATCCCCGGCGGGTTTGAAAACGGATTTTCCGTTTGGCAATATCGTCAAAAACCATCATTTCTTAAACGGCTCGTTTCAACATAATTTCTTTAATCTTACCGATGGCACGGGTCGGATTCAAGTGTTTAGGGCATACGTCCACGCAGTTCATGATGGTATGGCAGCGGAACAGGCGATACGGGTCGTTCAAATTATCCAAACGCTCGTTGGTGATGGTATCGCGGCTGTCGGCAATGAAGCGGTAGGCATTCAGCAAACCGGACGGACCGACGAATTTGTCGGGATTCCACCAGAACGACGGGCAGGCAGTCGAGCAGCAGGCGCACAAAATACATTCGTACAAGCCGTCCAGCTCTTTACGCTCTTCCTGAGTTTGCAGACGCTCTTTGTCGGCATCGATCGGATTGTCGTTGACGACATAAGGTTTGATGGAGTGGTATTGTTTGAAGAACTGGGTCATGTCCACAATCAGGTCGCGGATGACAGGCAGACCGGGCAGCGGGCGGATTTTGACAGGTTGTTTCAAACCTCGTAAGTCAGTCAAACATGCCAAGCCGTTTTTGCCGTTGATGTTCATACCGTCAGAACCGCAAATACCTTCGCGGCAGGAACGGCGGAAAGACAGGGTGTCGTCTTGCGCTTTCAGGCGCACCAGCGCGTCCAAAAGTTTGACGTCGGTAGGTTCCAGTTCCAACTCGTAACGTTGCATATATGGTTTGGCATCAACATCCGGATTGTAACGGTAAATTTCAAAACTCATTTTTTCCATGAGAAGTGTTCCTTTTCTCATAAACCGCCTGATGGTTTTATGTTATGGGTTCAGGCTGTTCAGTGTGGTGGTGTATTTGATTTTCAGACGACCCCTTGTGATACAGAGGTCGTCTGAAAACGCATCAGTAAACGCGCTTGGCCGGTTTGATGTATTCCACGCTCAAAGGCTGGGTGTGCACCGGTTTGTAGGACAAGGTATTGGTATCTGAATGATACAGCGTGTGTTTCATCCAGTTTTCGTCATCGCGCTCAGGATGGTCGTCTGAAGCGTGCGCGCCGCGTGATTCTTTACGTGCTTCGGCAGACACCAAAGTCGCTTTTGCCACTTCAATCAGATTATCCAATTCCAAAGCTTCGATACGCGCGGTATTCCACACTTTGCTCTTGTCTTTGATTTCAGTACGCTTCACACGCTCGGCAATCGCCATAATTTCTCGAACGCCTTTGCTGAGAATCTCATCGGTACGGAACACACCGGCGTGCAGTTGGACAGAGCGTTGCAGTTCACGGCGCAATGCATCAACGTTTTCGCCGCCGGTTTGGTTATCCAAGCGTTCGATACGTTGACGGGTCAGCTCGCCGGCATCGGCAGGCAGCGGTTTCCAATCGCTTTGCTCTTTGATGAATTTAATCATGCTGTCGCCGGCAGCTTTACCGAACACCACCAAGTCCAACAGAGAGTTGGTACCTAAACGGTTCGCACCGTGCACAGAAGCACAAGCGCACTCGCCCGCTGCGTACAGACCTTTCACCGGCACTTCATATTCGTCGCCTTGCGGAACAACGACTTCGCCGTGGTAGTTGGTCGGAATACCGCCCATCATGTAGTGGGTAGTCGGCACAACGGGAATCGGATCTTTAATCGGGTCGATACCGGCAAACTGAATGGAAATCTCGCGGATGCCCGGCAGTTTTTCCATAATTTTTTCGGCACCGATATGGTCGATTTTCAGCAATACATGGTCTTTGTTTTTGCCACAGCCTCGACCTTCGTAGATTTCCATCGCCATCGCGCGAGAAACTACGTCGCGCGAAGCCAAGTCTTTTACGGTCGGCGCATAGCGTTCCATAAAGCGTTCGCCGTCAGCATTCAACAGAATACCGCCCTCACCGCGTACGCCTTCGGTAATCAACACACCTGCACCTGCCACGCCGGTCGGGTGGAATTGCCAGAACTCCATATCTTCCAACGGAATGCCTGCACGGGCGCAAATACCCAAACCGTCGCCGGTGTTCATATAGGCATTGGTAGAAGAAGCATAAATACGACCTCCGCCGCCAGTAGCAAACATCACGGCTTTAGCATGGAAAATGTAAACTTCGCCGGTTTCCATTTCCATGGCGGTCACACCGACGACGTCGCCGTTTTCATCACGAATCAAATCTTGCGCCGTCCATTCCACAAAGAATTGCGTATTGGCACGGACGTTTTGTTGATACAAAGTATGCAGCATTGCATGACCTGTACGGTCGGCAACCGCGCAGGCACGTTCTACCGCGCGTTTACCGTGTTCGGCAGTATGGCCGCCGAAAGGGCGTTGATAAATTTTGCCGCTTTCCACGCGGTCAAAAGGCATACCCATGTGTTCCAACTCAATCACCGCTTCAGGCGCGGCGCGACACATAAACTCAATCGCGTCTTGGTCGCCCAGCCAGTCGGAACCTTTCACGGTATCGTACATGTGCCAGTCCCAACGGTCTTCCTGCACATTACCCAGCGAAGCGGAAATACCGCCCTGCGCCGCTACAGTATGCGAACGGGTCGGGAACACTTTAGACAAAACGGCACAATTCAGACCGGATTTGGATAATTGGAGGGCTGCGCGTAAACCTGCACCACCACCGCCGACAATCACGGCATCAAACTTGCGAACAGGAAAACCCATACTTACCCCCAAATTACTTTAATTGAATACACCAAGCAGCCGACCAGCCAAACGATGGTGGCAACCTGCAAAAACAAACGCACGCCGAAGGGTTTGATATAGTCCATCCACAAATCGCGGATACCCACCCAAGCGTGCAAAAATACGGCGATAAAGCTAACCTGGGTGAACACTTTCACCCAAACTTGATCGAAAAATGCCTGCCAAGCCGAATATTCTTTAGGCAAGGTAAACAGAATCACTAAAAGCGCGACGGTATAGATCAACATGATAACCGCAGTCGCACGCTGCATCGCCCAATCGCGCAAACCGTAATGGGCACCGGTCAATTTACGCTCTACCATAACAACGCTCCCAAAACGACGGTCAACACCAGCGCGGCAGCAAACACCAATTTGGCGGTATTGCGCGCAGTATTCAGCTCAAGGCCTTTGTGTGCATCCAAAAATAAAAAACGGATACCGGCGAGAAAATGGTGCAGATAAGCCCATAACACGCCGATTAAAATCAACTTGACCAAAGGATTGGAAACGATGGCACGGTAAGTTTCAAACGCCGACTCGCGGCTCAACGTACCGGACAGGAGATACAGCAAAACGGGAAGCATTATAAATAACCCTACCCCGCTGATGCGGTGCAAGATGGAGACAATTCCCGGTATAGGCAACCGTATATTGGGAATCTCCAAAAAGACAGGACGCGGTTTGACGGACATAGCCAGTTCCTCTGTATTTTTTATCAGCTCAAAACCAATAACTCAAATTACATCGAGTTACATAAACTATAATTTACCTGTTTTATCCGATTTTGAACAGTCTAATTTATAAACAATCTAATAAATTTTACCAAAAAACATCATAAACTGTACCAATAACAATAAACATCTCTATTAATACTTAAACCAACATTTTTTCCACTACCGCTTAATCAGTTTCGCATAATCTCACACCATCAAAATAGTATTAATATCTTGTTTCTTGTGATAAAAATATGAATTAATATCATTTACCAACGCATCCACAAGCAAAACAACCATAACCTTATGGGATAAAACGTTGCATTCAAAACAAAATTTCAACAGGCAACTTTTCAGACGACTCTCTTATTTTTCTATTACAAAACTGCAATATTTTAGTGAATAAAGATTTGCGTCATACGTCATATCGATGATGTGATTTCTACTAATGCCTTCAAAAAGACAGCGCTGCAACCATAGCGGAATGATACGGGCTTCAGACAAACAGCTGATTGACGCTATTCATAAATTAAATAACACAGCTGAAGTGCTGAAGTAGATCTCATTGCAAATAAAAGTGCGGTTAAAACGTTCAACATTTTTAACCGCACTTTTTGTTTCTAACAATTAACCTATTTAATCACGCCACACGCCATACGCGCACCGCCACCACCAAGCGGAGCAGGATGATCGGAATGATTGTCGCCACCAACGTGGATCATAATAGAATGACCACGAACTTCATTAAGGTGTTTGATGCGTGGCGCAAGAACCGGATTGGTGGCTGTGCCGTCGTGCAATACGGTTAATGCAGGCAAATCGCCTAAGTGGGCATCATCTTGCCATGGGAAACCGTGTTTTTTGGTTTCTTTCGGATCCCAGTGACCGCCGGCACCCAAGCCTGCAGTCAGTTTACCGTCTTTTTCCTTCGGCTCACAGCTTGGGTTTTGGTGAATGTGAAAGCCATGCAAGCCGGCTTCTAATCCTCTTAAGTTTGGCGTAAAGACCAAACCGTACTTGGATTCGGTAATCGTTACAGTGCCTACATCTTTATTACCATTAACCGGGTCAAGTTGTTGCACTTTCACTTTAATAGAAGCACCGGCAGGTGTCATGTGGTCATGTTTGTGTTCATGCGCATTGACCACTCCCGCAGCACAGATTGCACTGATACCAACAGCTACGAGTGTTTTAAATTTCATTTATATCTCCTTTTTATGTCAAATTTATGTCAAGGCCCCTTTGTATTCTAAACAAAATGGGGAGTAAATCGAGTATTTTTAAGATGTTATTAGCTATCAAAGCCATTTGATTTTTCTATCTTTTCCATTAATCGAAATAATATTTATTTATAATATGAAACAGCTACGATAAAGAAGTAGTCAACCATAATTTTGCCTCGTTTAGGCAAAACTGACATTTCTTTGCCTTACTCCGCTTTATACTGTGCCCGCATTACGGCAAACCCTTTCCACTCAATTACTGCGAGGCTTGTTATGAAACATTCCGAAGAAAAACAATACACCCAGTCTTCCGATCCGGAAAACTTTATCCCAAAATTCAGAAGGCGTAATTTGGACAAAACGGGCTTTCTCAACAAACTCGCCCGTTTTGCAGGCCGGTTGGGCGAGCCCATCGTACGCCAGTTGTATGCACTGTATTATCTTTGGGACTCCCCTCACACCCCCAGACGCGCCAAGATGATTATCGTCGGCGCATTGGTTTACTTCCTCAGCCCTATCGACAGCATTCCCGATTTGCTGGGTCCTTTGGGATTCAGCGACGACATTGCCGTTATTACTTTGGTGTACAGCCAGATGAAAACTTATCTGACGGAAGACATCAAAGAGCGGGCAAGACTGGCAACCGAGAAGCTGCTGCGTAAAACATCATAAATATCAGTATCCAAAACAAAAGGTCGTCTGAAAATTTTCAGACGACCTTTTGTTTGAAATGAGAAACTTATTTCAACGGAGTCATGTTCATGACTTCCATCAGGAAGTTGGTAAATGCCAGATTAGAAGGCTTGTTACCCATATTTTTCCAGCGTTGCTGCCATCCGCGCAGGGCGTTTTGGATATACAGTTTGGATTGTTCGGTATTGATTTCGCCTCGTTGGCTGTCAACGGCAGAACGCAGATAAACCTCATATACGCTGTCATCCACGACATTACGGCCGACAAGCTGGATACGGAACTTGTTCAGATATTGGGCAGCTTGAACTTTGGTCATTTTTCCTTGGCTGACCTGATAGCTCAAACGCGTCGCCTCATCGCGGATTTTTGAAACATCACTCCAATGCGAAGAAGCCAAACTGAACGCCGCAGATTTTTCACCCTTAGTCGTTTTAACATTAGGCTTAACATTAGTCGGACGGACAGGCACTTCTTGCAAGCTTGGGACATAAATGGTCTCACAACCGGCAAGTGCCGCCAACGCAAATAAGATGGGAATATATTTTTTCATGTCTACCATTATAATCAGGATTATCCAGATAACCAAATTCTATATCAATCTGACTTTTTCTGTTGACTGAATTACAACAACTTTCGCCTTACATTCCAATCTTTACACGATATGGTGGTTTATAGTGGACTAACTTTAAACCAGTACGGCGTTGCCTCGCCTTGCCGTACTATCTGTACTGTCTGCAGCTTCGTCGCCTTGTCCTGATTTAAATTTAATCCACTATAAATCCATTTTTGCGCCACACCATGCCGCAAGACCGCAAAAAAGACCGCCGAAGCGGTCTTTTTCATCACTTATTTTCTCCCAACCCTATTATGCCAAATCGGCAAACAGAGGCGTAGAAAGATAGCGTTCGCCATAAGAAGGCAGCAGCACGACAATCAGTTTGCCTTCGTTTTCAGGCTGTTTGGCAAGCTGCAGCGAGCTCCATACTGCCGCACCGGAAGAAATACCGACCAAAATACCTTCTTTTTCCGCCATCGCGCGGGCGGTTTCAAACGCCGCTTCGTTCGGAACTTGGGAAACGCTGTCATATACCTTGGTATTCAACACGGTAGGGATAAAGCCGGCGCCAATACCTTGAATCGGGTGCGGACCTTTTTCGCCACCGCTCAACACCGGAGAAGCTTCAGGCTCGACGGCAACGACTTTGACTTCGGGTTTGTATTTTTTCAACACTTCACCCACGCCGGTAACCGTACCGCCCGTACCGACACCCGCCACAAAAATATCAACTTTACCGTCAGTATCGCGCCAAATTTCTTCGGCGGTCGTTTCGCGGTGGATTTGCGGGTTCGCCTCGTTATCGAATTGGCGCGGCATGAAATAAGTATCGGGATGCTCGTCCACCAAGGCTTGTGCTTTTGCAATCGCCCCTGCCATACCTTCGGACGCAGGAGTCAAAATCAATTCCGCACCGAACGCACGCAGCAGCATTTTGCGTTCTTTACTCATGCTTTCAGGCATCGTGATTGCCAGCTTGTAGCCGCGCGCCGCGCACACCATTGCCAAACCGATACCCGTATTGCCGCTGGTCGCTTCCACAATTACAGTATCCTTACCGATTTTGCCCGCTTTTTCGGCGGCTTCAACCATTGCTTCGGCAATGCGGTCTTTCACGCTGCTGCCGGGATTGAAAAATTCCAGTTTGACGGCGACTTCGGCTTTCAAACCTTCAGTCAGACGGTTTAATTTGACCAACGGGGTGTTGCCGATCAGCTCGGTAATGCTGTTTGCAATCTTCATTTTCTACTCCAGATTTTGATGTGATATGACCTGTATATTAAAGACAGGTCGTCTGAAAAACCAATATCGAATGTTTCTTTATTTATAACTTTTGGTTGTTTGGCTTGATGCGTCCTAATGAAGTCCGATTTCTCCGACTATCGCCCCCGTGACTAAAGTCTGCATGACCAAAGCCATCAGCCAGCCCAGTCTGAGTTGCGCTTTACTGAACACCGCCGGCGACTGCTTGGCAATACTTCTGCGGTGCAGATAAAAAACCGCCATCATGACAAACTGCAAAACAAACCAATAAACAGGCTTGAGCGCGTACAGTTTCAACAAAGCCGGAAACGTAAAAGCCAAAGAACGGCCCGGCATCAGAAAATACAATATCGCGGCAATCGACACAAAAGCCAAAGTCATCAATACATTGCTGACGGCAAACACGCTCAAAAACGGATGCTGCAAATCCGCCTGCCAAAAACCAGTATCCGCCTGCTTTTTCCAATGAAAAGCAAAGAAAAACACACTGGCAAAAGTCAGATAAAAATGCGGGACAAACAACGGACCGACATGGGTAATCCCCCACATTCCCGGCAAAAGCTGCGATCCCAAAGTCGACACGCCCAGCCACAAAACAACCGAAGCCCAAAACCACTGGAACATTTCAGCGCGGAAAATCAATCCAAAAAACACCAGCCCATAAGCAACAACGGCGAGAAAATCCAAATTCGTCCAAATCATGAATACTGCAACTCGCCTTCAAAAACCGTTTGAACAGGCCCGGTCATCAAAACGTCCTCACCATGCGACCAAGTAATAAACAAATCCCCGCCCGGCAGCGAAACCTTCACAGGCACGCCTTCCGCCAACAGCCCCAACCGGACGCCCGCAACCACAGCCGCACAAGCCCCCGTACCGCAAGCCTGCGTTTCACCCACACCGCGCTCAAATACGCGCAGGCGGATAGATTCCCTATCGACAATCTGCATAAAGCCGACGTTGACACGTTCCGGAAACTGTTCGTGCGACTCAATGGCTTCTCCCCAATGAGCCACGGGCGCAGTCTGAACATCCTCCACCACAATCACAGCATGAGGATTGCCCATATTCACACAACTGACCTGCACCGTTTCCAAACCGACCATCACCATATGCGTCAAAGCATCATCTGCTTCGTCAGGAACCGGTACAAACGGAATTTCAGACGACGTAAAGCGCGGTTTGCCCATATTCACGGTCACCAAACCATTATCCAACAGCTTGGGAATAATCACGCCCTTAGCCGTTTCCACCAAAATTTCCTTTTTATCGGTCAAACCTTTATCCGCCACAAATCGGGCAAAACAGCGCGCGCCGTTGCCACACTGCTCCACCTCGCTGCCGTCCGCATTGAATATACGATAACGGAAATCCACCGCATCGGAAGAAGGCTTTTCCACCAACAGCAACTGATCGAAGCCCACCCCTCTAAAACGGTCGGACCATTCGGCAAGCGGCGCAGTCAGCGGATCAAAATCCTGCCCGATACCGTTTACCACCATAAAATCATTGCCCAAACCGTGCATTTTGGTAAATTTCAAAGTTTTCATCAGTTTTCCTGTTTGTAATCGAATTGAGATGTTTTTTAGATATTGGCAACTAGGCATGGATACTCAGGCAGAGATTTGCCGCATCATCTTTTTTCAGACGACCTTTAACCTTGCCCCAATGATTATGATGTCAAAATATCGGCTGCCGCTGTAATTCTTCGGTCGTATTCCTCGCGGTGTTCCGGCAAGAGGTAGGGACGCAGGAGGCTTAAGGTACGGCGGATGCCGCGTGCTTTGGAGTCTTCGGTCAACTTGGTTCGCCCGCGTAGGGAGCTGTCGAAGTCGAACCAGTATTTCGTGACCATCCACATATTGACGGCGAGGTCGTTCATGGCGGTTTGGTCGGCTTGGATGATGTTCAGGCCGTTGAGCTGGGTGAGCAGGTTGACCAAGAGCGGAGAGACTTTGGCTTGGGTGAAGGTGTTGTGCTCGCCCAAAAGTTCGGCACTGCGCGCAAGCAGGGTGTTCACGTCGCTGAAGAGGAAGCGGTATTCCCACATAACGTCGTAAATGCCCGCCATATAGTTGATGGAGTCTTCCACATCGGACGGCAACACGGCTTCATTCAGGTATGCCAGCAGGGCTTCGCTGTAACGTTTGAACAGTTGGACGATGATTTCGTCTTTGTTGCGGAAGTGGTAATAAAGATTGCCCGGACTGATGCCCAAATGCGCCGCGATATGGTTGGTACTGATGTTGCGCTCGCCTTCCTCGTTGAAGAGCGCAAGGCTGGCGTCGATGATGCGGGTGTAAGTATTGGTTTTTGCAATGCGGGTCACGGGCATACTCCTTGGATTTACAGGCTGTACGAAGCGGGCAGCCAATTGGGTTCAGCGTGTAATTCTACCTGAAATCGAGTAAATACTGTATCGCAGACATGTTGCGCCAATTTCCGAACGTCGTCTGAAGAGGCATTGTTTTTGTTCACCAAAACCAAAGCCTGCCTGTCGTGTACCGCCGCGCCGCCGATTTGGAAGCCTTTCAGACGACATTGGTCGATCAGCCAGCCTGCCGCAAGCTTGACCGAACCATCGGGCTGCGGATAGCGCGGCATATTGGGATGCTGCTGCAACAAGGCGGCGGCTTTTTCCGCGCTGACGACGGGGTTTTTAAAGAAACTGCCGACATTACCAAGTACGTTAGGATTAGGAAGTTTACTGTTGCGGATTGCACACACTGCATCGGAAACGTCTTTCGCCGTCGGCGCCCTGTCCGCGCTCAGTTCGGCAACGGCGGCTGCCAAATCGCCGTAACCCAAATTCGGCTCGAAACGCTCTTTCAGGGCGAATACGACCGAAACAATCACATAACGCCCTTTGCCTTCCTGCTTGAACAGGCTTTCGCGGTAGGCGAAGCGGCAGTCGGCATTGGAAAGCTCGACAAAGGTTTCCGTATCCAAATCGAAGCAGCGCACGCTGTGAATCACGTCTTTCGCCTCCACGCCGTATGCGCCGATGTTCTGCACGGGCGACGCGCCGACCGTACCCGGAATCAGGCTCAGGTTTTCCAGGCCGTTCAAGCCCAGCGCGACGGTGTGCAGGACAAAATCGTGCCAGATTTCGCCTGCCTGCGCTTCGATGTAAACGAGGCCGTCTGAACGCGCAATTTCGCGTATGCCTTTGTTTTCCATATGGACGACCAATCCGGCGTAATCCTGCATCAAGAGGATGTTGCTGCCGCCGCCGAGCCATAAAACGGTATCGCGGTCGAACTCGGGCAGTCGGACGATGTCGCGCAACTCGTCGGCGTGTTCAAGCGCGATAAAGGCTTGGGCTTGGGCGCGAAGGCCGAAGGTATTGTAGGGGGTGAGGTCGGTTTGGTATTGGATGGGTTGCATGGGTTTAAACTTTAAAATGGGTATTGTCAGTGGCGGGCTTCAGCCCATTGTTTCGATATTTTAATCGGCGGAGTTTTCAGACGACCTTATGCGATCTGACCATCTCCCTGCTGCACAATTCCAAGCACCACACCAAGGCGACGGCGGCGATAGTGAGCGAGGCGATCAATGCCGTCCAGAAGCCGTAAATGCCCATATCGAAACGGTAGGCGAGCAGGTAGCCCGGCAGCAGGCCGCAGCCCCAGAAGGCGGCGGCGTGGATGAACATCGGCACCTTGGTGACTTTGTAGCCGCGCAGGGCGTAGGATGCGATGCATTGGGTGAAATCTGCCGGTTGGAACAAGCCGGCGAACAGCAGGACGGTGGCAGCGATACTTAAAACCGCCGGATCATTGTTGTACATGCTTGCCAGCGGGGAACGGAATAATACTAAGGAAAGCACGGTAATCACGGCGAGCGCCCAGCCCGACACCAGCGATACGCCCGAAATATAACGCGCCCGCGAAAATTCGCGCCGTCCTAATGAAAAGCCGATGCGTACCGTCCCTGCCGAACCGACGCTTTGCGGAATCATATAGAGAATCCCCGACAAACTGATGCCGACCTGCTGCGCCGCTACATAATCCTCGCCGAAAGGCGCAATCAAAAACACGATAAACGAAAACGCGCTGGCTTCCAAAAAATAAGACAGTCCGATGGGTGCGCCGATTTTCCAAATTTGTTTGAACACCATCAAATCCGGTTTGCCGAATTTCGCCGTCAGTCCGAACGGGCGGAAGAATTTTTCCTTGGCGATATAAATCCACAACGCCAGCGCGCTGAACCAAAACACCGCCATCGTCGCCAGTCCGCAGCCTGCGCCGCCCAAAGCGGGCATGCCGAATTTGCCGTAAACAAAAATATAGTTCAGCGGCACGTTCAACACAAACGCCGCGAAGCTGACCAACATAATCAGGCGCGGGCGGTTCAGGCTGGAAGCGTAGGCGTGCAGGGCGCGGTGCACCATTGCCGCCGGCATCGCCAGGCTGGTGAACAACATATACTGCGCCATCGTGCCTTCCACATAATCGCTCAAGGTCAGCCAGTTGCGGAACGGCGTAATCGCCGTCCACATCAATACCATGCCGAAAATCCCCAAAAACAGCCCGAACCAAATCCCCTGCCGCCCCGTTTCGCCCACTTCACCGGTTTTACCCGCGCCGTAAAGCTGGGCAATCATCGGGTTCAGCGCCGCCATAATGCCCATAAAGGTAATATAAACCGTGGCAAACGCGCTGCTGCCCAAAGCCACCGCCGCCAAGTCCTCCTTACCCGCACCGCCCGCCATCACGGTATCGACGAAACCGATACCCACCTGTGCGACTTGCGCCAACAGCATGGGCAGGGCAAGGGCGGTCAGCAGGCGGACTTCTTTCAGGAAGACGGAAAAGGAAAAGCGGTTGAGGTCGAGTAGCATAAGTGTTTGTAGGACTTTAAAAAAGCGGAAATAAAGAAACAGGTCGTCTGAAAAAAGACGGCCTGTTCCGTATGAGATTTGAAAACGGAATTATATTGGAAACAACGATTGATGGACAGCCAGAAAGTCTTTCAGACGACCTTAAACACCCCCAATGTCGTCTAAAAACCGTCAAATCGCCGCTTCGGAGCGTTCGCCCGTACGGATGCGGATAGCTTCTTCCACAGGCAGCACAAAGATTTTGCCGTCGCCGATTTTGCCGGAACGGGCGTTTTCGATAATAACGTCAATCACTCGTTCGACATCTTCATCGGCAATAATCAATTCGACTTTGACTTTGGGCAGAAAATCGACGGCGTATTCCGCGCCGCGGTAGATTTCTGTATGCCCTTTCTGACGGCCGAACCCTTTGACTTCGCTGACGGTCATGCCGGTGATGCCGATTTCGGTAAGGGCTTCGCGCACATCGTCGAGTTTGAAAGGTTTAATGATGGCTTCGATTTTTTTCATGGCACACTCCGATTGGAATAAGAATAAACGGCAAATATAACAGAAGCAGCAGTGAAACGATAAGCGATACGTTTCACTCAGCGATGCGGGCATGGCGGTATTTGACATAAAGACATAAGGAAACAGTTGCTTCCTTCTACTTCCTGCAATTTTCCACATACCCGACTTTCGACGAAAATCAGAAAAACAGATAAAGCCCTTATTCCTTAATATTTTCAGACGACACGCACATTCCCCCCGGCCGCAGGTCGTCTGAAAAATTGTCAACATTTTCACCCAAATTACCAAGCAACCCAGACCCATTCGGCGTATAATACAGCCTTTCCCAACCGCATTTGAGAGCTGAATCATGTCTGTTGTTTTGCCCTTGCGCGGCGTTACCGCCCTTTCCGATTTCCGTGTTGAAAAACTCTTGCAAAAAGCGGCCGCACTCGGTCTGCCCGAAGTGAAACTGAAAAGCGAATTTTGGTATTTTGTCGGCAGCGAGAAAGCACTGGATGCCGCGACTGTCGAAAAACTGCAAGCCTTGTTGGCGGCGCAAAGCGTTGAACAAACGCCCGAAGCGCGCGAGGGCTTGCATTTATTTTTGGTAACGCCCCGCTTGGGTACGATTTCGCCGTGGGCTTCCAAGGCGACCAATATCGCGGAAAACTGCGGTTTGGAAGGCATAGAGCGCATCGAACGCGGCATGGCGGTGTGGCTGGAAGGTCGTCTGAATGATGAACAGAAACAACAATGGGCGGCTTTGCTGCACGACCGCATGACCGAATCCGTGCTGCCTGATTTTCAGACGGCCTCCAAATTATTCCACCATCTCGAATCCGAAACTTTCTCCACCGTCGATGTTTTGGGCGGCGGTAAAGAGGCTTTGGTCAAAGCCAATACCGAAATGGGTTTGGCGCTCTCCGCCGACGAAATCGATTATCTGGTTGAAAACTATCAGGCTTTGCAGCGCAATCCGTCCGATGTGGAGCTGATGATGTTCGCGCAGGCAAACAGCGAACACTGCCGCCACAAAATCTTCAACGCCGATTTCATCCTCAACGGCGAAAAACAGCCAAAATCGCTCTTCGGCATGATACGCGACACGCACAACGCGCATCCCGAAGGCACGGTCGTCGCTTATAAAGACAATTCGTCCGTGATTGAAGGCGCAAAAGTCGAGCGTTTCTATCCGAATGCGGCGGAAAATCAAGGCTACCGTTTCCACGAGGAAGACACGCATATCATCATGAAAGTGGAAACGCACAACCACCCGACCGCCATCGCGCCGTTTGCGGGCGCGGCAACGGGTGCGGGCGGCGAAATCCGCGACGAAGGCGCAACGGGCAAAGGTTCGCGCCCGAAAGCGGGCTTGACCGGCTTTACCGTCTCCAACCTCAACATCCCCGACATCAAACAGCCGTGGGAACAAGACTACGGCAAGCCGGAACACATTTCCTCACCGCTGGACATCATGATTGAAGGCCCCATCGGCGGCGCGGCGTTCAACAACGAATTCGGCCGCCCGAACCTCTTGGGCTACTTCCGCACCTTTGAAGAAAAATTCGACGGTCAAGTTCGCGGCTACCACAAACCGATTATGATTGCGGGCGGCTTGGGCAGCATTCAGGCGCAGCAGACGCATAAAGACGAAATCCCCGAAGGCGCGTTGCTGATCCAACTGGGCGGCCCGGGTATGCTCATCGGCTTGGGCGGCGGCGCGGCTTCTTCGATGAATACTGGAACAAACGACGCCTCTTTGGACTTCAACTCCGTACAACGCGGCAACCCCGAAATCGAACGCCGCGCGCAGGAAGTGATTGACCGCTGCTGGCAGCTCGGCGACAAAAACCCGATTATCTCCATCCACGACGTCGGCGCGGGCGGCCTGTCCAACGCCTTCCCCGAACTCGTCAACGATGCCGGACGCGGTGCGGTATTCAAGCTGCGCGAAGTGCCGCTGGAAGAACACGGCCTCAATCCGCTGCAAATCTGGTGCAACGAATCGCAAGAGCGTTATGTGTTGTCGATTTTGGAAAAAGATTTGGACACCTTCCGCGCCATCTGCGAACGCGAACGCTGCCCGTTTGCCGTTGTCGGCACGGCGACTGACGACGGCCATTTGAAAGTACGCGACGACTTGTTCTCCAACAATCCTGTTGATTTGCCGCTGAACGTCTTGCTCGGCAAACCGCCCAAAACCACGCGCAGCGACCAAACCGTGAGGTCGTCTGAAAAGGCATTTAATGCCCAAAACATCGACATCACCGAAGCCGCCTACCGCGTTTTGCGTCTGCCTACCGTAGCCGCCAAAAACTTCCTGATTACCATCGGCGACCGCAGCGTCGGCGGCATGACCCACCGCGACCAAATGGTCGGCAAATACCAAACCCCCGTAGCCGACTGCGCCGTTACCATGATGGGCTTCAACACCTATCGCGGCGAAGCGATGTCTATGGGCGAAAAACCGACCGTCGCCCTGTTTGACGCACCCGCCTCGGGCAGAATGTGCGTCGGCGAAGCCATCACCAACATCGCGGCGGTCAACATCGGCGACATCGGCAACATCAAACTTTCCGCCAACTGGATGGCGGCGTGCGGCAACGAAGGCGAAGACGAAAAACTCTACCGCACCGTCGAAGCCGTTTCCAAAGCCTGTCAAGCATTGGATTTAAGTATTCCCGTGGGCAAAGACAGCCTGTCGATGAAAACCGTGTGGCAGGACGGCGAAGAGAAAAAATCCGTCGTCTCGCCGTTGAGCCTGATTATCTCCGCGTTCGCGCCGGTAAAAGACGTGCGCAAAACCGTTACGCCCGAATTGAAAAACGTCGAAGACAGCGTATTGCTGTTTATCGATTTGGGCTTCGGCAAAGCGCGTATGGGCGGCTCGGCCTTAAGCCAAGTGTATAACGATATGGCAGGAGAAGCGCCGGATATCGAAGCAGGCCGTCTGAAAGCGTTTTACCAAGTGATTCAGCAGCTTGTAGCCGAAGACAAACTGCTGGCTTACCACGACCGCAGCGACGGCGGCTTGTTTGCGACGCTGGTAGAAATGGCGTTTGCGGCACGTTGCGGCTTGGATATAGATTTAAATTTATTGCTTGCACAAACATTTATTACCAACCATACCGCTCTGTCTCAATCATTGCGGACTGAAGAGGTAAAAGCGTTGGCTGAATGGCAAGAAACCATTGCCCGCACATTATTTAATGAAGAGTTGGGTGCTGTTATCCAAGTTAGAAAACAAGATGTTGCCGATATTATCAATTTATTCTATCAACAACAGCTGCATCATAATGTCTTTGAAATCGGTACGTTAACTGACGAGAACACGTTAATCATCCGCGACGGGCAAACGCACCTTATTTCTGACAATCTAATCAAACTGCAACAAACCTGGCAAGAAACCAGCCACGCCATCCAACGCCTGCGCGACAACCCCGCCTGCGCCGACAGCGAGTTCGCCCTGATTGGCGACAACGAACGCAGTGCATTGTTTGCCGACGTGAAGTTTGACGTAAACGAAGACATCGCCGCGCCTTTCGTCAACAGCGGCGCAAAACCCAAAATCGCCATTCTGCGCGAACAAGGCGTGAACGGACAAATCGAAATGGCCGCCGCCTTCACCCGCGCCGGATTCGATGCCTACGACGTGCATATGTCCGACCTGATGGCAGGCCGCGTCCACCTTGCCGACTTCAAAATGCTGGCGGCGTGCGGGGGCTTCAGCTACGGCGACGTACTCGGCGCAGGCGAAGGCTGGGCGAAATCCATCCTGTTCCACCCCGCCTTGCGCGACCAGTTCGCCGCCTTCTTCGCCGACCCGGACACGCTGACATTGGGCGTGTGCAACGGCTGCCAAATGGTCAGCAACCTCGCCGAAATCATTCCCGGCACGGCAGGCTGGCCGAAGTTCAAACGCAACCTGAGCGAACAGTTCGAAGCACGCCTGAGCATGGTTCATGTCCCCAAATCGCCTTCGCTGATACTCGCCGAAATGCAAGGCTCCAGCCTGCCCGTCGTCGTCAGCCACGGCGAAGGCCGCGCCGACTTCGCGCTTCACGGCGGCAAAATTTCAGACGGCCTCGGCATCGCGCTGCAATACGTCGACGGACAAAACCAAGTTACCCAAACCTACCCGCTCAACCCCAACGGCTCGCCGCAAGGCATCGCCGGCGTTACCAACACCGACGGCCGCGTTACCATCATGATGCCCCACCCCGAACGCGTGTACCGCGCCGCGCAAATGAGCTGGAAACCGGAAGACTGGACGGAACTGTCCGGCTGGTACCGCCTCTTCGCCGGAGCAAGGAAAGCTTTGGGTTAACCGGCAGGCTGATTTGATTCGGCTTTAAAGAAAAAGGTCGTCTGAAAACGAATATAGCAGAATCCGCTAAATCGTTTTCAGACGACCTTTATATGTTCTTTTGCGTATGAAGACCGAACCGACCGCCGTCATTCCCGCCTTCGCAAGAATGACGGTCATAGGAAAATCAATGCATTACCCAAAATAATTAAATTAGAAAACTTAACTTTGGTAGGAAGACTTAAATGGCAAAAACAAAATATTCCGCACGGATCAATGGAGAACATATTGATGGGACAATAGAAATTATAAAAAGAATCGTCTTACATCTGCATAATATGGGCAAAACACAATTTAAGGTAAAAGATGTAGATGAACAGATTGAAGAACTAAAAAACCAATGGCAGATTACTCCTGACTATAATGATGATACACGTGCTTCTTTGTATGTACTTAGTGTTAATTCAAACTCAAGGAAGCATTATCACGAATCAATGCACCAAGACTTTTTATGGTGGAAAAAAGGAGGAATATTTGAATTATACAAACCAACAAATTTTCAAATAAACTCAACCCAATCTTTGGAACAAGATCTCGGTAAACTCAAAGAACAATTAGCATCTGAAATTGAACCAGAAAAACGAACCGAAATCGAAACCTTAATAAAAGCCCGTCAAGGGCAAGGCAGATTCCGGCAAAAACTACTCGAACTGTATCCGAGCTGTCCACTGACAGATCTAGATGTTCGGTCTTTACTTGTTGCCAGCCATATCAAACCTTGGAGCAAGTGCAATAATGAAGAGAGGTTAGATCCCTTCAATGGTCTGATGCTCGCCCCCAATATCGACGCATTATTCGATAGCGGTCTGATTACGTTTGAGACCGACGGTACGATAAAAATCAGTCCGAAAATCGATCTGGAAAATCAAAAGCGGCTTGGAATTTCTCCCGATATGAAATTAAAAATTCGACCGAAAAGCGAAAAATATTTCGAGTATCACCGCAACCACGTTTTCCAAAAAGAAGAATAGAAAGTGTTGAACAGTCCGTTGACTTAAGGTCGTCTGAAAACGATTTAGCGAACCCCGCTCTATCTGTTTTCAGACGACCTTTTTGCGTTCTTTTGTATACGAATACTAACCAATTACCGTCATTCTCGAGCAGGCGGGAATCCAGACCTCTGCATTTCAGAAATATTTAAAGATTACTGTAAATCTAAACTTTTGGATTCCCACCTACACAGGAATGACGATGATTGAGTATTTTCCATTTGAATTCACCATAAAACCAAAATGCCTGCCCCTTTTTCGGGCAGGCATTTTCATACGTCAGTTCAATCAGGTTCGGCTCAATATTTGACTGTCCAGCCTATCTCGCCGCCCGCGCGCATCGGGACGAGTTCGCCGTCGCCGTATGGGACGCTTGCGGGGACGGTTTGGCTTTGTTTGACGAGGGTGATCGTGTCGGTGTTTTCGGGAATACCGTAGAACCTTGCGCCGTTTTTCGAGGCGAAGGCTTCAAGTTTGTCCAACGCGCCTGCTTTTTCAAACACTTCGGCGTAAAGCTCGATGGCGGTCATGGCGCTGAACATGCCGGCGCAGCCGCAGGCGTTTTCTTTGGCGGATTTGGCGTGCGGCGCGGAGTCGGTGCCGAGGAAGAATTTGTGCGCCTTCTCGCCGGTAACGGCAGCGACCAATGCCTGACGGTGGGTTTCGCGTTTGAGTACGGGCAGGCAGAAATGATGGGGGCGCACGCCGCCGACCAAGAGGTCGTTGCGGTTGAGCAGGAGGTGTTGCGGGGTCACGGAGGCGGCAACGTTGTCGCCTGCTTCCAAAACCAGGCGGGCGGCTTCGGCGGTGGTGATGTGTTCGAACACGACTTTAAGATTTGGCACTTGCGCCAAAACGGGTTTCATCACGCGCTCGATAAAGGCGGCTTCGCGGTCGAAGATGTCGATTTCGGAGTCGGTTACTTCGCCGTGAACGAGGAACAGGATGCCCTGTTTTGCCATTTCTTCCAAAACGGGTATGAGTTTGAACAGGTCGGTTACGCCGGAATCGGAATTGGTCGTCGCGCCTGCGGGGTAGAGTTTGAAGGCGACGATACCGGCGGCTTTGGCTTCGCGCACCAGCTCGGGCGTGGCTTGGTCGGTGAGGTAAAGCGTCATCAACGGCTCAAACGCGCTGCCTTCGGGCAATGCCGCCATGATACGCGCTTTGTAGGCAAGCGCGTCGGCAACGCTGACGACGGGCGGCTTGAGGTTGGGCATGATGACGGCACGCCCCATCTGGCGGGCAGTATAGGGGGCAACCGCTTTGAGCGCGTCGCCGTCGCGCAGGTGCAGGTGCATATCGTCGGGGCGGGTTATGGTCAGGGTTTGCATGAGTGTTCCTTTTTAGATTTTTGGGTTTCAGACGACCCCGTGATGTTTCCTAGGGGCTGTCGACATTTAATTTTCCCAGTGGATTTTTGTTCACAAAGCGGAAGATTCAAGGCGGAAACCGCAACAAGGTTGGACACCTTGTGAGGATTTCCAACGTGGCAGATGCCGCTTTGAGGATAAAAAGACACGGAAACTATTGAATAGCAACAGCCGCTAAGGTCGTCTGAAAAGGCTATTGCACAAGGACAGGCTTGCCGTTATAGGACTGATGCGTCAGGTAAAACACCGCCTGCACGGGCAACTGGTCGGACGGGGTGGTTTTGACGGTCAGCAGGGTTTCTTCCGGGCTGCCCGAAGCTCGCCACGCATAAGAAAGCTGACGGATCGCTATCGGAGATTCGGAGGCTTGATCGGTGCGCAATTCGTTGTTCAAACCCTTCGGCGGGTTTTCGACCAACACCATAAACTGCTTGCGTATCAAGTTTTCGTCCGCCCGCGCCGTCTTCACGCTGCAACTGTCGCCGGTCAGGCTCAAATAATAATCCGCGCCGTCCTGCGTTTTCTTCCAAACGGCAAGCGCATCCGGCTCAATGAAACCTGCGGGCAGCCTGCCGATTTCTTCCGCGTTCAAAGCCGTCAGTTTTTCATTATCGGCAAACGCGCGCACTTTATCGGCAGCCCCGTCAAAAGCGACGCAGCCTTGACGGAACAATTCCGCCGCCGCGTTCGCACGATCCGCCATCTGCTCGGGCGGCACTTCTTCCCTGCCGCACGCCGCCAATAAAACGGAGAAAGTGGCAAGCGTCAAAAGCCTTGAAATCGGACGTTTCGCCATTTTCAGACGACCTCTATTTATGTTTCACGACCAGCGTGAACACGCCGTCTTCTTCGCGCGATTCGAGCAAGACATGCCCGGTCTGGCGGCAGAAAGCCTCAAAATCGCCGGGCGCGCCGCCGTCGGTCGCCAACACGGTCAGGACTTCGCCCGCCTCCATTTGCGCCAAGGCTTTTTTGGTTTTCAAAATCGGCAAAGGGCATCTGAGCCCCTTCAGGTCTAAGGTGTGTGCGTTCATATTTTCGGATGTTCCGTTAACAGGATTAACATGAATTATACCGTACTTACTTGCACCCCACCCCGCCGAACCCATAAAATAAAGCCGTTTTTCACTTTGGAGCACACCATGCGCCGTCTCGCCCTCCTAACCCTCTGCCTCGCCGCCACGGCAGTCAACGCCGCCGGATTCAGCGAAAAAGATACCCCCTTCAACACACGCTACAAAGAAAGCCCCGAAGAAGCCGCAGCCCGCGAGTTCGCCGAACAAAAAACTGCACTCCCGCCGCTGCCCGACACCCAATCCGGCGACTGGTTCGACCTCTACGTCAGCGAAGACTACGGCAAACAGCCCAAAATCCTCCTCAGCAGCCTGCAAATCATGCCCTCTCCCGACGGCAGTATCCGCTACATCCTCAACGTCCGTTCCGACAAAGGCCATGACAACCTGACCGTCGAAGGCCTCTTCTGCGCCCGCTCTTCCTTCACATACGGCAAAGACAAACGCTCGTCTTATAAAGTGTTCGGCTACGGCGACACCGTCAACCGCCGCTGGATCGAGCCGCGCAAAGCCGAATGGAAACCCATAGGCTCAACCTTCAACAAAAACGACGCAATGCGTGCCGTCCTCTACCAGGCCTTCTGTGTCGACGGTGTACCGAACACCACCGAAGGCCTGGTCAAACGCCTCAAAGAACGCGCCGGACGCTACGCGCCGAAGATGGTGCGCCACGACAAATAAGCAAGCCGTTTGACGGTTTCAAACATCAAAAAAGGTCGTCTGAAGCATTTTCAGACGACCTTTTTCCATTCGAATCAAACACGGATGTCGGGTACTTTATTGAACAAACGATAGAAATTGTCGCTAGTGTAAGCGGCAAGCGTTTCTACGGGTTCGCCGCGCAGTTTCGCCACAAACTCGGCGGTATAACGGACATAGGAAGGTTCGTTAGGCTTACCGCGTTTGGGAACAGGGGCGAGGAAGGGGGAGTCGGTTTCGACCAGCATTCTGTCCGCAGGGACGTATTTGGCAGCTTCTTGAATTTGCGGGGCATTTTTGAAGGTAACAATACCGGAGAAGGAAATGTACAGCCCCAAATCCAAAGCGGCTTTGGCAAAAACGGTATCTTCGGTGAAGCAGTGGATAACGCCGGAATTGGTTTGACCTTCTTTCAGAATCGCCAAAGTATCAGCGGCGGCATCGCGGGTGTGGACAATCACGGGCAAACCGCTTTCGTTGGCGGCTTGGATGTGTTCGGCGAAGCGGCGGTGCTGCCATGCCAAATCGCCTTTGCACCAGTAATAATCCAAGCCCGTTTCGCCTACGCCGACGACTTTCGGGTGTTTTGCCGCTTCGACCATTTCAGCGACGGTAAATTCTTCGGCTTCTTGGCTGTCGGGGTGGACGCCTATGGTGCAGTAAATCTGTTCATTGGCTTGGGCAATGTCGAAGACTTCGGCAAAACTCTGTTTGCTTACGCTGATGGCAAGCGCCTGCTTGACGCTTTGTTCTTCCATATTGGCAAGCACTTCAGGCAGGCGGTTGCTTAAGCCTTCGAAATTGAGGTGGCAGTGTGAATCAATTAAATGCATGATTTTAAAGCGTAAAGGTAACACGGTCGCTGCGCAGTTTCGGTCCCAGCTCGCCTTCAATCAGGGTTTTCGCCTGAAGGCAGCTTTCGTGTTCGGAAAATGCCAGCCCGACGCCTTTAGGACGGTGTGCGGAAGTACGGGCGGGATTGATCCAGACGACTTTGGTAGGCAGGAAGCGTTTGGGGTAATCGGCGATTTCAACGGCGAGCAGGATGTCTTCGCCTAATGAAAATACGTCTTCGGTCGGAACGAAAAGTCCACCGTGTTCGAGAAACGGCATATAGCAGTTGTAGAGCAGGGTCGGGTCTTTAAGCTGCAACGCCATCATTTTCGCCGGAATGTCTTTATTGTTGTTTACCATTTTGTTTTACCTTATCTAATTATTTGTTTTGCCAAAATTCGAGATATTCAGTCAGCAGATACTCAAGCTGCATTTTAACACTCAAGGTGTGGTATCCGTAAGGGCTGAGTGCGTTCAGACGACCTGTCAGCGCAAACAGGCGGCGCGGATCGGTTTTGGAAGCCGTCTGCGACAATGCCTGCGCGTAATCGGGATAATAAAGCGGCGGCATTTGTTGTTGCGCCAAGCCGACATCCAACAGCCATTTCTGCATCCAATCGATGAAGACTGCCAACGGCTGTTTGTGTTTGTCAAACGCAGCGGCGTAGTCGAGTATCGTCAACAGACGCGGCGCGGCAAGTAAAGTGAGCAGCTCTTCGCGTAAGTCATCCATTTCGGGCGTATGCGCAAACAAAGGCGCACCGCTGTGAAAAGCCAGCAACGATTCCGCATCGTCCACACCCTCTCCCTGAAGATACGCCAAAGCTTCGTCGCGCGAAGGTGCGGGCAAAACCATCTGGCGGCAACGGCTTTTAATGGTCGGAAGAAGCTTGTCGCGTGCATGCGTAACCATCAAAAAAACAACATGTTGCGGCGGCTCTTCCAAAGCTTTGAGCAAGCCGTTTGCCGCCTGTACGTTCATACTTTCAGCGGGATGCACCAATACCACCCGCAATCCTCCGCGCACAGCCGTCAGATAAATATTTTCCACAATATCGCGCACGGCATCGATTTTGATCTGCAACAATTTTCGCCCGACCGCACCGTCTTCGGGGATTTCAGGAGTGAGTTCGTAAAAATCGGGATGGCTGTTTTGCAAAAACAAATGACACGAAGCGCATACGCCGCAAGGCTGATGATCTTCCCGAGGCGATTCGCACAGCAAAGCCTGCGCTACAAACCGTGCAAACGCTGTCTTACCGGTGTTTTCCTTGCCGGTAAACAGCCAAGCGTTCGGACGGTTTTCCCAATGGCCGGCAAGCTGCCGCCACTGGTTTTGATGCCATGGATAAATCATATTAGAAAGTACAAGCGTTTGAACAAAAGCGTGATTATACAGGGAAATGTTGGAGGTCGTCTGAAAAGCCGACTCCCGTTTCAGACGACCTTGCCGGATGTGCATTATTTTTAAGCAACATGATTTTTTGCCTGTATATCAATCGTCAAACCGATTTATACACAGGCTGTTCACACAGTTTGCCTGACAAAATGTGTATCACAACAAAACCCGCGCAATACTTTTTTCAGATTTCAAATAACAGCCTGAGCTATAATCCGCCTCATTCACCTTCACCCTTCCAATCATGAACCGACAAAAAACCTACCTCCTGCTGACCGCCCTTTTCACCCTGATTTTCATCGCACTCATCATGCTCGGCGGCTACCTGCTTTCCATCCAAAGCAAACAATTCGCTGTCGCCGCCTTCCTGTTCGCATTCGGCGCCGTCTTCGCCCAAATCGGCAGCCTCGCCCTCTACATCCGCCACAAAGCCCGCGCACAAATCATGCGCTCGCAACAAACCGAATCCCGTTAAGGAAAAACCATGTTCGAAAAAATCGTCCTCGCCAGCGGCAACGTAGGCAAACTCAAAGAATTTTCACGCCTTTTCGCCGATTTGAACATCGAAGTCCTGCCGCAATCGCAGTTCGACACGCCAGAATGCCCCGAGCCGTACCACACCTTCATCGAAAACGCGCTCGCCAAAGCCCGCCACGCCGCCAAACACAGCGGACTGCCCGCGCTCGCCGACGACTCCGGCATCTGCGCCGCCGCATTAAACGGCGCACCCGGCATCCTCTCCGCCCGCTATGCCGGAGCCAATCCCAAATCCGATGCCGCCAACAACAAACGCCTTTCAGACGACCTCTCCGACCAAGCCGACAAAAGCTGCCACTACGTCTGCGTCCTCGTTCTCGTCCGCCACGAAAACGACCCGCAACCCATCATCGCCGAAGGCATTTGGCACGGACAATGGCAGGCAGAAGCCGCAGGAACCCACGGCTTCGGCTACGACCCTCATTTCTACCTGCCCGAACACAACTGCACCGCCGCCGAGCTTGACCCCGAAATCAAAAATGCCGAAAGCCATAGAGGGCAGGCGTTGCGGGAATTGTTGAGAAAAATTGAAGCCTTATAAAGTATATAGGCCGTCTGAAAACCCCAAAACGTTTTTTCAGACGGCCTAACCACTACATTATGAAAGGAAACCCATGTCCCCTAAACAAATCCTGATTGTTGCCATCCGCCTGACCGTCATCATTTGGATAGTCAAAACCATGTCAACCGCCATTCCCCTGATGGATTTCGCGTCCGACAACGACATCAGGTTTCCCGTCTCAGAAATACTGGGCGTATTCGGTTTTTACAGCATAGTGTGGTTGTTTTTATGGTTTTTTTCCGCCACGACCGCCAATTTCCTCCTGCCCGAAATCCATCAAAAGCCGCAAGAATTGCCCAAAAACCCTGCCCCTTGGTTAACCACAGGTCTGATTTTAATCGGCTTTTACTCCCTATCCCTCGCACTGGCCGACCTGACTTACCTGTATAGTTTTTACCAAATCGCCCAAAACGGTATCACCGCCTCGGCGGACGGCATCTGGACCACGATGACGAACCAAGACAAAGCCACCACGCTTGCAGCCACCGTCCAAACCTTGATCGGCATCCTCCTGATTTTCGGCGCACCGTTTATCAGCCGCCAGATCCGCAAGCATTTATAAACCCGTAACAGGCCGTCTGAAAATGTATTCCATGTTTTCAGACGACCTCAAAACCCAAAACAACCCATGACCCAAATCACATTCCCCCAAGCCGGACAACTTACCGCCCTGCCGCCCCTGTCGCTCTATATCCACATCCCGTGGTGCATCAAAAAATGCCCGTATTGCGACTTCAATTCCCACAGCCTGAAAAACGGATTGCCCGAAGCCGCCTATATCGACGCGCTGCTGACCGATTTGCAGCTTGAATTGCCCAATATTTGGGGCAGGCCGGTGGAAACGATCTTTTTCGGCGGCGGTACGCCCAGCCTGTTTCAGGCGGAATCGATTGACCGTTTGTTGAGCGGCGTGCGTTCGCTGTTGCGTTTGCAGCCCGAAGCGGAAATTACTTTGGAAGCCAATCCGGGCACGTTTGAAATCGAGAAGTTTCAAGGATTTAAAGACGCAGGTATCACGCGGCTTTCTATTGGCGTGCAGAGTTTCAACGACGATATGCTTGCACGGCTGGGGCGCGTCCACAACGGTAAAGAAGCCTTAACCGCCATAGCTACCGCCTTGAAATTATTTGACAAAGTCAATATCGACTTGATGTACGCCCTGCCGAACCAGACCGTTCAGACGGCATTGGACGACGTGCAAACCGCCATCGCCACGGGCGCAACCCACATCAGCGCGTATCATCTGACCATGGAGCCGAACACGCCGTTCGGCCATACGCCGCCGAAAGGTTTACCGCAAGACGAAGCCGCCCTCGACATCGAAGACGCGGTACACGGCGCGCTGGAAGGCGCGGGTTTTATCCACTACGAAACATCGGCTTTTGCGAAACCCGCCATGCAGTGCCGCCACAATTTGAACTACTGGCAGTTCGGCGATTATTTGGGCATAGGAGCGGGCGCGCACGGTAAAATTTCCTACCCCGACCGCATCGAGCGTACCGTCCGCCGCCGCCATCCCAACGACTACCTCGCCTTAATGCAAAGTCAGCCAAGTGTTGCCGTCGAACGCAAAACCGTCGCTTCCGAAGATTTGCCGTTCGAATTCATGATGAACGCCCTGCGCCTGACCGACGGCGTACCCGCCGCAATGTTGCAGGAACGCACGGGCGTACCCGCCGCCAAAATCATGGCGCAAATCGAAACGGCAAGACAAAAAGGTTTGTTGGCAACCGATCCGACCGTGTTCCGCCCGACCGAACGGGGACGGTTGTTTTTAAACGATTTGTTGCAATGCTTTTTGTAAGATTGGATTTTTTCAGACGACCTTGATACACCAAACCGTAACATCCGCAGACTGCCGCTTCATTAAGGTCGTCTGAAAATATCCATACCCTACACAATCACTCGGTTTTATACGATAATCGACACCGTTTTCATCAAAGCTTCCATCTTTCAGACGACCCCGACAACAGGAGAAAATCATGTCCAAAACCATCATCCACACTGACAAAGCTCCCGCCGCCATCGGCGCATACAGCCAAGCTGTGCGCGCAGGCGACACCGTTTACATGAGCGGTCAAATCCCCCTCGATCCCGCCACCATGACCGTTGTCGGCAACGGCGACTTCCGCGCCGAAGCCCGCCAGGTCTTTAAAAACCTGCAAGCCGTTGCCGAAGCCGCGGGCGGCACGCTGGGCGACATCGTCAAACTCAACGCCTACCTGACCGACCTCGCCAACTTCGCCGTCTTCAACGAAGTCATGGCAGAATTCATCCAAGAACCCTTCCCCGCCCGCGCCGCCGTCGGTGTCGCCTCCCTGCCCAAAGGCGTGCAGGTCGAAGCCGAAGCCGTGCTGGTACTAAACGCATAAGACACGCAACCCGTTTTCAGACGACCTCCCACAAGCCAAAGGTCGTCTGAAACACCACACACTATCGGACAATAACAACAATGGCACACTACGCAATCGGCGATATTCAAGGCTGCTTCGACGAACTCACCCTTTTGCTCGACAAAATCAACTTCAACCACGGTACAGACACCCTCTGGCTCGTCGGCGACATCGTCAACCGCGGCCCCAAATCCCTCGAAGTCCTCCAATTCTGCATGGAACACGAAAGCAGCGTCCGCATGGTTCTCGGCAACCATGACCTGCACCTGCTCGCCGTCGGCTACGGCGAAGGCACCGTCAAGCGCAGCGACACCATCACCCCCATCCTCCAACATCCCGACAGCAAAAAAATGCTCGAATGGCTGCGCTTCCAGCCCCTGCTGATTAAAGGCGTGCGCCATGTTATGGTTCACGCCGGCATCCTGCCCCAGTGGACCATCGCCCGCGCCGAACTGCTTGCCAGCGAAACCGAAGCCGAACTGCGCGGCAAAAAATACAAAAAGTTTTTCTCCAAAATGTACGGCAACAAACCTGCCGAATGGCGCGACGATCTGACCGGCTACGACCGCCTGCGCATGATTCTCAACGTCTTCACCCGAATGCGCGCACTGACGCCGAAAAACGAACTCGACTACGACTACAAATCCACCCTCAAAAAAATGCCCCCGAACCTGCGCCCTTGGTTCAAAGCCCCCGACAGGCAAAACCTCAGCCACACCATCGTCTTCGGACACTGGTCTTCACTGGGCTTTATGAACACCGACAACATCCTCTCCCTCGATACAGGCGCACTTTGGGGCGGCGAACTGACCGCCATCAACCTTGCCGATCACAGCATCACCCAAGTCCCATCCCTTGGCGGTTTGGACTGGAAAACGGCTTTGAAATGAGCCATGAAAACCAGAAAAGTATAAGTTTTAGGTCGTCTGAAAATTGATTTCGGTTTGACAATAATGTGGTTTCAGACAACCTTTATATCGTTAATTCACTGAAAAATTAAAAGGAAAATGAAATGATAAACTGGGAAAATCCGCTCATCGCCCCCTATCGGCAGCAGCTTTTGTCTACTGAAAAACCCGTTGTCCGCATCAAGCTGTCACCTGCAAACAAAAGCAGCCTGCGCCGCTGGGACAGCAAAGTCGGAGGCGCTCCCTATTTGCCGCTCGGTGCCGAATATCCACACACGGCAAATGGTGATCCGCTCACGCTGTTGGCACAAATCAACTTCGCCCAAACACCACCGCTGGAGAATTTTCCCCGACAAGGTCTGTTGCAGTTTTTCATCCACAGTGACGATTTATACGGCTGCGATCTGGATAATCTGCTCAACAATGACGGCTTCCGCGTAATTTATCATGCCGACGTATTGGAAGACGACAGCCTCCAGCAGTCGGATTATCCGCATTACTACGGCGAAGAATTCGGCCTGCCGCATAATCCCGAACAGTCCTTTGCCATGTCGTTCGAACAGGGAACGCAGCTTGTCAGTTGCAGCGACTACCGTTTCGCACAAATTTTGGAAAGGTATGAAGGCGGTAAGAACGAAAATTTCTGGCAGATTCACAGTAATGAAGATTTGGAATATGAAATCATGGAAAGCTTCAGCGGCAGCCACCAGATAAGCGGTTACCCTGATTTCACGCAAAATGACCCACGCGAAGAGCACGATGAATTGAAAGACTATATCCTGCTGTTCCAACTGCAAAGTGAATGGGAGGACGGGATAGAAATCATATGGGGAGACTTGGGTGTGGGCGGTTTCTTCATTCACCCAGACGATTTGGCCAAACTAGATTTTTCCAAAGTAGCATATAGCTGGGATTGTGGTTAACCACCCGCTAGCTGCAAGTCGCGTGGGGATGAATTGTACGAATCGGATAAGTTCGATTAATATAGTGGATTAAATTTAAATCAGGACAAGGCGATGAAGTCTCAGACATTACAAATAGTACGGCAAGGCGAGGCAACGCCGTAGTGGTTTAAATTTAATCCACTATAAATCCCCCCCTACCATCAAGGTCGTCTGAAAAACAGTTTTCGCAAATGAACTGCACCCCAAAAGTTGGACATCCCCTCCAACTCACAAGGTGCAGTTTTTTTATGAGCAAATATACATTACACTTCAAATACCAAGCCGTACTCCGCTACCTGCATATACGCAGCCAACAGCGTACCGCAGACCACTACGGCATTTCCCGAACCCACCTGAGACGATGGATACGCGCCTATCAAGAAGGCGGTATCGGCGCACTCGAACATCCCCAATCCAAAACCATGCCCCAACATCGCAAAAACCCCTTCATCGCAGATAAACCCGACCAAGAAAAAACGCAGGCAGAGCTTATTGAAGAGTTGTGCTATATGCGCGCAGAGGTCGCCTACCTAAAGGAGTTAAAAGCCCTCAGCCAAAAGCAGACCGCAAAGGACAAAGCCAAACCGTCCAAACACTGAGGGCGCAACACCCGCTCAAATACCTGCTGCACATCGCAAACCTGCCCAAAAGCAGCTTTTACTACCACCACCAAGACCGACCCGACCCCGACGCAGCCGACAAAGCCCTCCTCGTCGAAACCTACCGGCGGCATAAAGGACGCTACGGACAAAGGCGCATTGCCGCCGCATTGGGTTGGAACCGCAAAAAAGCGGCGCGGTTGATGAGGCAGTTGGAACTGAAAGCCCTCATACGGGCGAAAAAAGCCTACCGCCATCCCGCTATGGGCGAAATATCGGAAAACCTCCTCAAACGCCGGTTCAAAGCCCGAAAGCCCAACGAAAAATGGCTGACCGACGTTACCGAACTCAAAGGAAAAGACGGCAAATTGTACCTCTCGCCAATCTTGGACTTGTTCAACCGCGAGATCGTCGCCTACGCCATGAGCCGCAGAGCCGACAGCGAAATGGTGAAGGAAATGCTCGAAAAAGCCGCACCCCGTCTGACTGATAAGGGAACAATGCTGCATTCCGACCAAGGTGTGCTGTACCGTACGGCGGAATATAGGAAATTGATTGCAAAACATTCCATGGTTCAAAGCATGTCGCGTAAGGCGAACTGCTGGGACAATGCGCCGATGGAAAGCTTCTTTGCGGTGTTGAAGACGGAGTGTTTCTATAACGCAGGAGAATTGACGGTGGATGAATTGATGAAACAGATAGATGACTATATGGATTACTACAACCGGGAGCGTTGCAGTTTGAAATTGAAAAAGCTGAGTCCTGTCGCATACAGAACCCAGCTTGCACAGAGCGCCTGAATAGGCTTTTATGAGTGTCCAAGATTTGGGGGCCAGTTCAACCGCAAGCCTTACCTGCGGTTTGACAATCAAGTCAGCGGGGCGAGCAGTTTGTCAAAGGCTTCTTCAAACTGTTTCAAACCGTCTTCCTGCAAGCGGTTGGCGAGGGTTTCTACGTCTATGCCGAGTGCGGCGGTTTCGGCAAGCTGCGCTTGTGCTTCTTCTACGCCTTCGGTCAGCGTGGATTTGGCTGTACCGTGGTCGATGAAGGCTTTGAGGGTGGCGTCAGGGACGGTGTTGACGGTGTGTGCGCCGATCAGGCTGTCAACGTAGAGCGTGTCGGGATAGGCGGGGTTTTTGACACCTGTGGATGCCCATAAGAGCTGTACGCGGTTTGCGCCTTTGGCCTCCAGCGCGGCAAATTCGGGGCTGCCGAAGTATTGCGCCCAGTCTTGGTAGGCGGCTTTGGCAAGGGCGATGGCGATTTTGCCTTTGAGGTGGTCGGGCAGCGTGGCGTCCAGCGCGCCGTCCACGCGGGAGATGAAGAAGCTGGCGACGGCTTGGATATGGGCAACGCTTTGCCCGGCTGCCAAGCGTTTGGCGATGCCGCGCGCGTAGGCTGCGTAGGCTTTGAGGGTTTGGGCGCGTGAGAACAGCAGGGTCAGGTTCACGCTGATGCCGTCGGCGATGAGGATTTCGAGTGCTTCGATGCCTGCATCGGTGGCGGGGACTTTAATCATGGCGTTTTTACGCGCGATGGCGGCATGGAGGCGGCGTGCTTCTTCTACCGTGCCTTGTGCGTCTTTGGCAAGCTCGGGGGAAACTTCTAGGCTGACGAAACCGGTTTTGCCGCCGGTGGATTCGTGTTCGGCAAGGCAAACGTCGCAGGCTGCCTGTACGTCGGCAATCGCCATGGTTTCGTAGCGTTGTTTGGGGCTGAGGTCTTGTTGTTTGAGGGCGGCGACCTCGTCGGCGTAAAGCGCGTCGCCGGCGAAGGCTTTTTGGAAGATGGCGGGATTGGAAGTGACGCCGCACACGCCTTGTTTCAGCATTTGCGCCAATTCGCCGCTTTGTACGAGCGAGCGGGAAAGGTTGTCCAGCCAGATTTGTTGTCCTAATGCTTTAACGTCCGATAAAATAGTCATCTCTGATTCCTTTAAATATAGGTTATTTGCGAAGCAGGCGGTAATGCTACCCCTATTCGGAAAATTTGGATAGATTATTAGGGCATTTAATGATGTCCAAAATCATATAACACGAACACAAAAAGGCATGAAATTATGGCAGGAAACGGTCAATATCTCGATTGGGCGCGCGAAGTGTTGCACACCGAAGCGGAAGGCTTGCGTGAAATTGCGGCGGAATTGGATGAAAACTTCGTCCTTGCGGCAGACGCGCTGTTGCACTGCAAAGGCAGGGTCGTCATCACAGGAATGGGCAAGTCGGGACATATCGGGCGCAAAATAGCGGCGACTATGGCTTCAACCGGCACACCCGCGTTTTTCGTCCATCCTGCGGAAGCGGCACACGGCGACTTGGGTATGATTGTGGACAACGACGTCGTCGTCGCAATTTCCAATTCCGGCGAAAGCGACGAAATCGCCGCCATCATCCCTGCGCTCAAACGCAAAAACATTACCCTCATCTGCATTACCGCCCGCCCCGATTCGACCATGGCGA
This sequence comes from Neisseria mucosa, assembly GCA_003028315.1. NCBI lineage: Bacteria > Pseudomonadati > Pseudomonadota > Betaproteobacteria > Neisseriales > Neisseriaceae > Neisseria > Neisseria mucosa. Next base: position 1,425,822 of record CP028150.1, read on the forward strand.
GCCATGCCGACATCCACATCACCGCGTCAGTTTCCAAAGAAGCCTGCCCGCTGGGACTTGCCCCGACAACCAGCACCACCGCCGTCATGGCTTTGGGCGACGCATTGGCAGTTGTCCTTTTGCGCGCACGCGCGTTCACGCCCGACGATTTCGCCTTGAGCCACCCCGCCGGCAGCCTCGGCAAACGACTGCTTCTACGCGTTGCGGACATCATGCACCAAGACGACGCTCTGCCCGCCGTCCGACTCGGTACGCCCTTAAAAGAAGCCATCGTCAGCATGAGCGAAAAAGGCTTGGGTATGCTGGCGGTAACGGACGATCAAGGTCGTCTGAAAGGCGTGTTTACCGACGGCGATTTGCGCCGCCTGTTCCAACAGCGCGACCGCTTTGACGGGCTGACCGTCGATGAAATCATGCACCCCTCCCCAAAAACCATCCCCGCCGAACGCCTTGCCACCGAAGCCCTCAAAGTCATGCAGGCAAACCATGTGAACGGGCTTTTGGTAACCGATGCCGACGGCGTGCTGACCGGCGCGCTGAATATGCACGATTTACTGATGGCGCGGATTGTGTAGTCCAAGCAGGTCGTCTGAAACCTGATTCAACGTTTTCGGACGACCTTTCCAGTATAATCCAAGCCTTTCCCCCGATTGCGAACCCACCATGACCTCGATTCAACTCGACCATACCGCCAAAGTTCTGGCTGAAATGCTGACTTTCAAACAGCCTGCCGATGCCGTTCTGTCCGCCTACTTCCGCGAACACAAAAAGCTCGGCAGGCAAGACCGCCACGAAATCGCCGAAACCGCCTTCGCCGCCCTGCGCCATTATCAAAAAATCAGTACCGTCCTGCGCCGCCCGCATGCCCAGCCGCGCAAAGCCGCGCTTGCCGCGCTCGTTCTCGGCAGAAGCACCAACATCAGCCAAATCAAAGACCTGCTCGACGAAGAAGAAACCGAGTTCCTCAGCAGCCTGAAAGCACGCAAAACCGAATTTTCAGACGACCTCCATACCGCCGCCGAGTTGCCGCAATGGCTGGTGGAACAACTGCAAAAACATTTTAGCGACGAAGAAATCCTCGCCTTCGGCCGCAGCATCAACCAAGCCGCGCCGCTCGACATCCGCGTCAACACGCTCAAAGGCAGACGCGACAAAGTGCTGCCACTGCTTCAAACCGAAAGCCCCGATGCAGAAGCCACGCCCTATTCCCCTTGGGGCATCCGCCTGAAAAACAAAATCGCCCTCAACAAACACGAATTGTTTTTAGACGGCACGCTGGAAGTCCAAGACGAAGGCAGCCAGCTCCTCGCCCTGCTCGTCGGCGCCAAACGCGGCGAAATCATCGTCGATTTCTGCGCCGGCGCAGGCGGCAAAACCCTCGCAGTTGGCGCGCAAATGGCAAACAAAGGCAGAATCTACGCCTTCGACATCGCCGAAAAACGCCTTGCCAACCTCAAGCCCCGTATGACCCGCGCCGGACTGACCAACATCCACCCCGAACGCATCAGCAGCGAACACGACGGCCGCATCGCACGCTTGACCGGCAAAGCCGACCGCGTTTTGGTCGATGCCCCCTGCTCCGGCTTAGGCACGCTGCGCCGCAATCCCGACCTCAAATACCGCCAGTCGCCCGAAACCGTCGCCAAACTTTTGGAGCAGCAACACAGCATCCTCGATGCCGCCGCCAAACTGGTCAAACCGCAAGGCAGGCTGGTTTACGCCACTTGCAGCGTGTTGCCCGAAGAAAACGAAATGCAGGTCGAACGCTTTTTGGAAGAACACTTGGAATACGAACTCCTCGACTGCGCCGACCTGCTCGCCGGTTTGAAAATCGATTTGAACACCGGCAAGTACCTGCGCCTCGATTCGGCAAAACACCAAACCGACGGATTCTTCGCCGCCGTTTTGCAACGCAAGGAATAAATGTTCAAATAAGGCGTCAACACATAAAAGGTCGTCTGAAAACCCTTTCAGACGACCCCTCCCAATTCAGTTGACCAACCTGCCCGAATTTTCAGACTCTTCCGCAGGCCCTTTCTCATCGCCTGTCGGCGGCGTTTCCACCAAATCGGGCAACACCAATTCACCCAACTCGGTCAATGGCGGCAGTTCTTCCAAACTGTCCAACTGCAAATCGCTCAAAAATGTTTCCGTCGTCGCCCACAATGCAGGCCGCCCGACCGAATCACGATGCCCGATCACTTCAATCCAGCCCCTGTCCTGCAAAGTCTGCATCACGTTCTGCGACACCGCCACGCCGCGTATGCCCTCAATGTCGCCTCGCGTCACCGGCTGCTGGTAGGCAATAATCGCCAGCGTTTCCATTACGGCGCGGGAATAACGCGGTGCACGCTGTTCCTGAAGGCTGCCCAGCCGCTCGAAAGCCGCCTGAGCAATCTGAAACCGCCAGCCCTCGTGCGTATGCACCAGTTGCAACGCCCTACCCTGCCAACGCGTTTTCAACTGCGCCAATACATCAATTAATTTGTCCTTCGACAGCGGCGGCACACACAATTCGCGCATGGATTTTTCGTTTAGGGGTTCGGTTTGGGTCAAAAGCGCGGCTTCGATGAGCGCGTCGGGAGGGAGTTTTTCGTTCATGATTTAAGATTGTTGTTCGACATAACAAGTTTTCAGACGACCTTTAAGCACTTGGCGGTTGTCTGAAAAACGGAAACAGCAGGATATGTTTGACAGGGCAAATTTAAATGAAGTACCTGTTTCGGCCTCTCATCGGAGCGGGAATGACGATGTGCGTTTTTCCTATTTTAACCTACGGCACATTCGGACAGAAACCGTCTTTATCCGCCATGACAGGCTTCATAAAGCGGCAGCAAATCTTCCACCGTTTCGGCTATCCATTTCGCTACATCCTGCTTGCCCAAATCGTCGCGTTCAATGTGTTTGCCGATGCAGAAAAAGTCTTCGTCGTTTTGCAACCTTCGGTCGGATTCGCTTTGTTGTGCGACGGTGCGGTAGTCGTCATATTCGCTTTCCGCGCCGTGCCACATATCGAATGCGGCGTATTTTTCGGTATCGAAATCATCCAGCCAGCGGTTGTATTCCGGCAGCGCAATCGGCGACACGTCGGCTTTGTAGCAATGCCAGTCTAGGCTGACGCTCAGGCGGCGGTGGTTCAATAAAATCGATAAAATCGCGGCGGAGTTTTTGTATTGGGCGTATTTGAAGTAGGCGAAGAAATGGGCGCGCACCTGCCAGCCGTTACACCAGCGTTCGATATGCGGCGGGGCGAAAGGTTCGCCCAAGTCTGCGGCGACCTGCTGTATCAGCTGCTGCCATATCTGCCAGTTTTCCTTGTAGTCGGCTTTGATTTGCGGAATGCTCTCAGGCTGGTATTTTTTGAGCTGGGCAAACTGGAAAAATGGGATATTGAACAAATCGCAGCTTTTTGGCGTCAGCATGGTTTGCTTCCTTTTCAGACGACGTGGTTGTGTTACGGGGGATATTGAGGTCGTCTGAAACTCTGTTTTCAAGTTTTCAGACGACCTTTATTTGAAGAAACGGTAATCTGTAAACGACCTTATCTGCGCCGGCGCGCTGCCATGATTTCGCCGATTTCGGTCAGTTTCTCTTTGGGGATAAACGTTTTGCCCATGTCGAACAAAGGTTCTTCAATCGCCAGATGCACATCGTAACCTGCCACAAAGCGTTTGAACGCTTCCGCATCGGGGATATAGGCGTTGTCTGCTTCGAGTTTGGCAAATTCGGCAGCCACGGCATCCCAGTTGCCATGCAGGCTCACATGCTGGCGCAAAAGCTCGTTCACGCTTTCTTGGGCTTGCGGCGCGTATTGCAGCAGGAGCGGGAAGAAGTTTTCTTCTTCGTCTTCATGGTGCAGCGGGGCGGCGACGTTGAAATACTGGGCGATTTGGCGGATGGTTTGCAAAACAATCTGATTGCAGCCGTTTTCGGCGATATAGTCCGACAGCATGGCGACCTGGCCGCAGAAACGGCGCACTTTGCCGTGGCAGGCGTACAGCATTTCAATCGGTTCGGCAAAGGTAACGCTTTTGGTTTCAAACGGATTCATGTTTGTGTTCTCAATGGGGTACTTTTCAGACAACCATTTTATAACAAAACAGCCTGCATAAAGCAGGCTGTCTGTATTTTGAAGCTTGGACGGATTAGTCGACCAAAGTCACTTTGCCGTTCATCAAAGCACCGTGTCCTGGGAAGGTGCAAGCAAATTTGTATTCGCCGCCCGCCAGTTTGGCAGGATCCAGAGTCAGGGAAGCTTCTTCGCCGCCGCCGACCAGTTTGGTGTGGGCAACAACGCGTGCATCGTCAGCTTTCACGTAGTCGGTTGCAGCAGCGCCGGCACCGTCTTTGAAAATACCGTCCATGTCTTCGGCTTTACCGATGACGATGTTGTGACCCATGCTTTCTTTAGGTTGGGTACCGGTGTGTTTCAGGGTAACGGTGAATTCTTTACAAGCTTTGCTGACTTGGATTTCTTTAGTGTTGAACTGCATAGCGTCGTTGGCTTCGACAGTAGTCGCGCAGTTGCCGGCGGCAGGTGCTGCGGCAGAATCGGCAGGCGCTGCTTCGGAAGCAGGAGCAGCATCGGCAGGTGCAGCAGTTTCCGCAGGAGTGGCTTCAGAAGCGGCAGGCGCTGCATTCTCAGCAGGTTTTGCAGGTTCTTGCGAGCAGGCAGCCAAACCGATAACGGCGGCAGAAATCAGGGCTAAATATGCTTTCATTTGTATCTCCTAATGATGAGAGTCTGTTAAATTTTACAAAACAAAACTTGCGAATATATTAATAAACCCATATTCGAGTTTACTATCTACAAGCGGAACCAAAGAAATAATGAAGCCGTATTCTGCTACAACAACCCAAACAAGTCCAAGATTCCATAGCAAATTTACATCAGTTTACCTAAAAAAGAATGACTACTATTCAGGTATTATTCCTTTAGTATTAGACCCTCTCATTCGAACGAATGAAATTTAACTTATATTAACAATTTAAATAATAATTCCTAACTTAACGGCTGTGTTTGCGCACCAACTCCGCCAGCGCGGCAGCCAATTCAGGATGCTTGTCTTCCAATTTTGCCGCCGCCGCATCAAAACTCTCCAATGCCGCCCCGCTCAAATGCAGGCTGTTGACTTTGGGTTGCGCCGGCGGCTTCGGCACGACTTTGACCACCACATCCCGAATCCCCGCGTTCAACTCCTGAAGCTGCGGCACAAGCGCGGGCAATATCATTTTCAGGCGCGAAGCCGCCATACCGTTTGCCGCCAGCAACACCAACCTGCCCTCTTCGATGCAGGCAGTTTGAAAGTGCGGGTGCAGGTTTGCTGGCAGGATGCGTTTGACTGCCGCATCCAGCCTGCGCCATTGTTGCGACTGCTGCAACAAACCGGCCAACCGCGCATCCCGCTTGCCCAATTGTTCCAAATTCATATGTTTCAGACGACCTTTTCAAAGTGTACGGTTGTATTATCAAGATTGAAATCCGGTAAAACTGCCTTTATTTCAAACGGCATGACTGCCTTGCCGCGAGGCTTGTGTTAAAATCCCCGTTTCGCCATTATTTTATATCAGGCGCAGGAACTATTTCATGCTGACAAACATTGCTAAGAAAATCTTCGGCAGCCGCAATGACCGGCTGCTCAAACAATACCGTAAATCCGTTGCCAAAATCAACGCACTCGAAGAACAAATGAAAGCCTTGAGCGATGCGGATTTACAGGCTAAAACAGCCGAATTCAAACAACGTCTTGCCGACGGACAGACTCTGGACGACATCTTGGTCGAAGCCTTCGCCGTCTGCCGCGAAGCGTCCCGCCGCGTACTCGGTATGCGCCACTTCGACGTCCAGCTTATCGGCGGCATGGTGCTGCACGACGGCAAAATCGCCGAAATGCGTACCGGTGAAGGTAAAACCTTGGTCGCCACCCTTGCCGTCTATCTCAACGCCCTGTCCGGCAAAGGCGTACACGTCGTTACCGTCAACGACTATCTTGCCTCGCGCGACGCGGGCATCATGGCACCGCTCTACAACTTCCTCGGCTTAACCGTCGGCGTCATCATCGCCGATATGCAGCCGTTTGACCGTCAAAACGCCTACGGCTCCGACATTACCTACGGTACCAACAACGAATTCGGCTTCGACTACCTGCGCGACAATATGGTAACCGACCAATACGACAAAGTTCAGCGCGAATTGAATTTTGCCGTAGTGGACGAAGTGGACTCCATTCTGATCGACGAAGCGCGCACCCCGCTGATTATCTCCGGTCAGGCGGATGACAACATCCAGCTGTACCAAATCATGAACAGCCTTCCCGCGCACCTCATCCGCCAAGAAACCGAAGAAGGCGAAGGCGATTACTGGGTCGATGAAAAAGCACACCAAGTCATCTTGAGCGAAGCGGGTCACGAACACGCCGAGCAAATCCTGATTCAAATGGGTTTGCTGCAAGAAAACGACTCCCTCTACTCCGCCGCCAACATCGCCCTGATGCACCACCTCATGGCAGCATTGCGCGCGCATACGTTATTCCATAAAGACCAACACTACGTCATCCAAGACGGCGAAATCGTTATCGTGGACGAATTTACAGGCCGTCTGATGTCCGGCCGTCGCTGGTCCGAAGGTCTGCACCAAGCCGTCGAAGCCAAAGAAGGCGTGGAAATCAAACGCGAAAACCAAACCCTCGCCTCCATTACCTTCCAAAACTACTTCCGCCTGTACACCAAACTCTCCGGCATGACCGGTACCGCCGATACCGAGGCTTTCGAGTTTCAAAGCATCTACAACCTCGAAACCGTCATTATCCCGACCAACCGCCCCGTACAGCGTAAAGACTTCAACGACCAGATTTTCCGTTCTGCCGAAGAAAAATTCGAAGCCGTCGTCAAAGACATCGAAGAATGCCACAAACGCGGACAACCCGTCCTCGTCGGTACCACCAGCATCGAAAACTCCGAGCTGGTTTCCCGTCTTCTGCAAAAAGCCGGACTGCCGCACAACGTCCTCAACGCCAAAGAACACGAACGCGAAGCCCTGATTGTCGCCCAAGCCGGTAAAGTCGGCGCCATTACCGTCGCCACCAACATGGCGGGCCGCGGCACCGACATCGTCCTTGGCGGCAACCTCAAGCACCAAATCGAAGCCATCCAGTCCAACGAAAACCTGAGCGACGAAGAAAAAACCGCACAAATCGCCGCTCTTGAAAACGGCTGGCAGGCAGAACACGACCAAGTGGTCGCGGCAGGCGGCCTGCACATCATCGGCACCGAACGCCACGAAAGCCGCCGCATCGACAACCAATTGCGCGGACGCGCAGGCCGTCAGGGCGACCCCGGCTCCAGCCGCTTCTACCTCTCATTTGAAGACCCGCTGCTGCGCCTCTTCGCACTCGACCGCGCTGCCGCCATCCTCAACCGCCTTGCGCCCGAACGCGGCGTCGCCATCGAACACGGCATGTTGACCCGTCAAATCGAAGGCGCGCAACGCAAAGTCGAAGGCCGCAACTTCGACATGCGCAAACAAGTATTGGAATACGACGACGTTGCCAACGACCAACGTAAAGTCATCTACCACCAACGCAACGAAATCCTCAACAGCAAAGACGTCAGCGACCTGACTAAAGGTATCCGCGAAGAAGTCATCAGCGATTTGGTCGATTTGTACATACCGCCCGACAGCATGGAAGAGCAATGGGACATCCCTGGGCTCGAAAGCCAGCTTGCCGCCGAGTTCCGCCTGCACGAAGACATCCAAGCATGGCTCAAAGCAGACACCACATTGGACAATCAGGACATCAAAGAGCGTCTGATTAAACGCATGGAAGAAGAATACGCAGCCAAAGTCGAGCTGGTCGGCAAAAAACCGATGGCGGATTTCGAACGCAACGTCATGCTGCAAGTCATCGACCTGCAATGGCGCGAACATCTTGCCGCCATGGACTACCTGCGTCAAGGCATCCACCTGCGCAGCTATGCCCAGAAAAATCCGAAACAGGAATACAAACGCGAAGCCTTCGCCATGTTTGAAAACCTGTGGCGCGGTATCAAGCATCAAACCGCTTCCCTCTTAGCCTCCGTCCAAATCGAGCGCAACACCGACGTAGAAGAAATTGCCGAACCCGCACCCGTCGGCATCCAAACCATCCACTCCGAAGCGCCCGACATGGAAGAACTGCTCGGACAATCCCAAACTAATTTGGTTACCGAAGCTTTCGACCCCGATGGAACGGATTTCAGCCCCGAAGCGCTGACCGCCCAAGGCCGTATCGTCCACCGCAACGACCCCTGTCCTTGCGGCAGCGGCCTGAAATACAAACAATGCCACGGCAAACTAAGCTGATGACAGCTTAAACAAAAGGTCGTCTGAAACTTTGAACTGGCCCCCAAATCTTGGACACTCATAAAAGCCTATTCAGGCGCTCTGTGCAAGCTGGGTTCTGTATGCGACAGGACTCAGCTTTTTCAATTTCAAACTGCAACGCTCCCGGTTGTAGTAATCCATATAGTCATCTATCTGCTTCATCAATTCATCTACCGTCAATTCACCTGCGTTATATAGTGGATTAAAATTGCAATGATACGGCGTTGCCAACGCCCTTATGTACTACCTGTACACGGCGGGCTTTGCCGCCTTGTCTCATTTTTATTTTAATCCACTATAGAAACACTCCGTCTTCAACACCGCAAAGAAGCTTTCCATCGACGCATTGTCCCAACAGTTCGCCTTTCGCGACATGCTTTGAACCATGGAATGCTCCGCAAGCAATTCCCTATACCCCGCCGTACGGTACAGCACACCTTGGTCCGAATGCAGCATCGTTCCTTTATCAGTCAGACGGGGTGCGGCTTTTTCGAGCATTTCCTTCACCATTTCGCTGTTAGCATTGCGGCTCATGGCGTAGGCGACGATCTCGCGGTTGAACAAGTCCAAGATTGGCGATAGGTACAGTTTGCCGTCCTTCCCTTTAAGTTCGGTAACGTCGGTCAGCCATTTTTCGTTGGGCTTTCGGGCTTTGAACCGGCGTTTGAGGAGGTGTTCCGATATCTCGCCCATGGCGGGATGGCGGTAGGCTTTTTTCGCCCGTATGAGGGCTTTCAGTTCCAACTGCTTCATCAGCCGCGCCACTTTTTTGCGGTTCCAATCTAATGCGGCGGCAATGCGCCTTTGTCCGTAGCGTCCTTTATGCCGCCGGTAGGTTTCGACAAGGAGGGCTTTGTCGGCTTCATCGGGGTCGGGTCGGTCTTGGTGGTGGTAGTAAAAGCTGCTTTTGGGTAGGTTTGCGATGTGCAGCAGGTATTTGAGCGGGTGTTGCGCCCTCAGTGTTTGGACGGTTTGGCTTTGTCCTTTGCGGTCCGCTTTTGGCTGAGGGCTTTTAACTCCTTTAGAGCGTGTTCATAGTCTTCGTAGCAGGACTCCCAAGAAAGCCAAAGCTACCATTTGCAGACTGGTACTCAACTTACGCTCGCAGTTTTTCCAATGCCGCCTGTTCTTTTCCAACCAGGAAAAGCTGCGCTCTACTACCCATCGCTTCGGCAATACTGCAAAACGGTGCAATTCGTTTCGTTTGGCAATCTCTACCTCCGCACCAATCAACTCCTGTACCGACGAAGCAAATGCCTTTACCCGTGTAACCACCTTCAGCAAGGATTTTTTGTATCGCACCAAGATTATCCCGCCCACGTTCCAATGCCACCAGGCAGCCTTTTCTATCCGTAACATCCGCCGTCGTTACCGCAAGGGCATGCGGCAAACCTTGCGTGTAAACCGCTATATGTCGCTTGATACCGCTAACCTTCTTGCCCGCATTGTAGCCTTTTTCCATGGCGGTATCCGTGTTCTTCACACTCTGCGCATCAATAATCAGGAAAGTAGTTGCTTCATGGCGCCCCTGCTTGCGGCGCTCCGCAACTACCTGATTTTTTTAATGCTTCCTCAAGGATGCTGATGTCACTCTCGCGTGGTTCGGTCCATCTCTGGAAGTAGGAATGCACGGTGCGCCATTTGGGGAAGTCGCCCGGCAAAGCGCGCCAGGAGCAGCCAGTGCGTTGCAGGTAGAGAATGGCACAAAAGACATCGTACAAGTCCACCTGGCGTGGCGCTGTGCGTTTACGGGCACTTTCCAGCAGGGGAAGGAGAGGCGCAAATTGCTCGCGACTGATATCGCTTGGGTAGGTTTTTCTGTTCATGCCGATATAGTGGATTAAATTTAAATCAGGACAAGGCGACAAAGCCGCAGACATTACAAATAGTACGGCAAGGCGAGGCAACGCCGTACTGGTTTAAAGTTAATCCACTATAGTTTACAGCAGAGGCTGAGACAATGAACACGTTCTTAGGTAGGCGACCTCTGCGCGCATATAGCACAACTCTTCGATAAGCTCTGCCTGCGTTTTTTCTTGGTCGGGTTTATCTGCGATGAAGGGGTTTTTGCGGTGTTGGGGCATGGTTTTGGATTGGGGATGTTCGAGTGCGCCGATACCGCCTTCTTGATAGGCGCGTATCCATCGTCTCAGGTGGGTTCGGGAAATGCCGTAGTGGTCTGCGGTACGTTGTTGGCTGCGTATATGCAGGTAGTGGAGTACGGCTTGGTATTTGAAGTGTAATGTATATTTGCTCATAAAAAAACTGCACCTTGTGAGTTGGAGGGGATGTCCAACTTTTGGGGTGCAGTTCAAATGTTTCAGACGGCCTTTATCCACTTAGGATTTTACAATACGACCATTAGGGTAAATACTGCGGTAAGCAATATAAGGGGACAGCAGTAAAACTGCGCTGACAGGTAGGAATAGTAAAAGTATGATCATGATAATCCACTGGCCTAACATGCTGCCTAATACGCCCCACATAAAAGAATAGAGAGCCACACCTACAACATAAACTAATATTGCAGGAATATTACACATAGCCGCTTTAACATTAGCTTTAATAGCCTCCCATGGCTTCAGACCATCTAAAACAATCAAAGCGGGGGTTAATAAAAATATAGACAAAAGGACAATAACAATCAATACAACACCTATCATCATTGCCCAATGACCTGCAAAATATAGCGGAATGATAAGCAAACTAACAGCTATACTGAACAGCACCTGAAGTAACAATAAAATGAAAAAACTCATTTTTTTATCTAAAAAAACAATAAAAAAATCTTTCACATCAAATGCTTTTCCATTATTGATATTGTTAGCAACATACATAGCTCCGCCTACTAAGCATGAACCCACCCAGCTGAATACAATACCTTTTAAACTAGAAAGCGCATTAATTCCTAGTAAGTCAATAATAGAAACCACAAAGCCTACGATCATATAGGCCAATAATACGCCTATCCATTTCCACGGATGAAGTTTGAAAATACCGAAAGCGTCGGTAATCCACTTGATGCCTGCAGAAGCAGGAAGGCGTTTGGGTTCGTGATATCGAACTTCCTGTGAAGTGGGTATTTGGTTTTCCATAAAATTCCTATTATAAAATCAAAAATTTAAACACAATAAAGGCAGCCAGTGCATACTGACTGCCTTCTTACCAATTATTTTGCCTGCCAAGAATCTTTCAGCGTTACCGTGCGGTTAAACACCGGCGTGTCTTTGCTGTGGTCTTTGCGGTCGGTGACGAAATAGCCGATGCGTTCAAACTGCCAACGGCTTTCGGCGGGCAGGTTTTTGGCGGCAGGTTCGGCATAGGCGGTGATTTCTTTGACGGACTCGGGGTTGAGGAAATCGGTAAACGGCAGGTATTCGCCGTCTTCGCCGCGCACGGCATCGGGACGCTCGACGGTAAAGAGGCGGTCGTACAGGCGGACTTTGATTTCGGCGGCGTGTTCGGCGGAAACCCAGTGAATCACGCCTTTGACTTTTCTGCCTTCTGGATTTTTGCCCAAGGTGTCATGGTCGATGCTGCATTTGAGTTCGACTACATTGCCCGCTGCGTCTTTTACGACTTCGTCGCACTTGATCACATAGCCGTGGCGCAGGCGCACTTCGCCGCCCGGGGTCAGGCGTTTGAAGCCTTTGGGCGGATTTTCGGCAAAGTCGTCTGCCTCGATGTAGATGGTTTGGGACACGGGGATTTCGCGCTCGCCCATTTCTTCGTGATTGGGGTGGAACGCGGCACGGCGGCTTTGGGTTTTGCCTGCTTCGAAGTTGGTCAGGGTGACTTTGAGCGGGTTCAAAACCGCCATCAGGCGCGGGGCGGAGTTTTCCAGCTCTTCGCGAATCGCGCCTTCCAACACGCTCATATCGACGATGTTTTCAGATTTGGAAATACCGGCGCGTTTGGCAAACAGGCGCAGGCCTTCGGGCGTGTAGCCGCGGCGGCGCATACCGGAAATGGTCGGCATACGCGGGTCGTCCCAGCCGGTAACGTGGCCGTCTGAAACCAGTTGGTTCAGCTTGCGTTTGGAGGTGATGGAATACAAAAGCTCCAAACGGGAAAACTCGTATTGGCGCGGGCGGGTGGCGTGCGGCGCGGGGATATTGTCCAACACCCAGTCGTACAGCGGGCGGTGGGCTTCAAATTCGAGCGTACACAAGGAATGCGTGATGCCTTCGATGGCATCGGAAATGCAATGCGTGTAGTCGTACATCGGGTAGATGCACCATTTGTCGCCGGTATTGTGGTGATGGGCGCGGCGGATGCGGTAGATGACGGGGTCGCGCATATTGATGTTGCCTGATGCCATGTCGATTTTCAGGCGCAGGGTTTTGCTGCCGTCGGGGAACTCGCCGTTTTTCATGCGCGTAAACAGGTCGAGGTTTTCTTTGATACTGCGGTCGCGGTAAGGGCTGTTTTTGCCTGCTTCGGTCAGCGTACCGCGGTATTCGCGCATTTCTTCGGGCGTCAAATCATCGACATACGCTTTGCCGTCTTTGATTAAGCCGACGGCGTAGTCGTAAAGCTGGTCGAAATAATTGGAAGCGAAACGCGGCTCACCCGCCCAATGGAAACCGAGCCACTCAACGTCTTCTTTGATGGCGTTGACGTATTCGTCGTTTTCTTTTTCGGGGTTGGTATCGTCGAAACGCAGGTTGCACAAGCCGTCGTAAATATACGCCAAACCGAAGTTCAGGCAGATGGATTTGGCGTGGCCGATGTGCAGGTAGCCGTTGGGTTCGGGCGGGAAACGGGTTTGGATGGCTTCGTGTTTGCCGCTTTTGAGGTCTTCTTCGATGATGGTGCGGATGAAATGGTTGTCCGCGAATTGGTCTTTATTGAGCATAATGGTTCTTTATTGGGAAGGGATTTGGTTTCAGACGACGTATCTATAAAAGGTCGTCTGAAAAGGGCTTTATTGTACCCGACTTGACTCTATCGTTATAGTGGCGCACTCAAAGCGGCACAGGTTCGGCAACCAGCCATTCTACGCCCGCATCACCCAAAACCTTCTGCATGGCGGCTTCCGGTACGCGGTCGGTAAATACTTTGTCAAACGAGCCGATGTCACCCAGCCTGACCAAGGCGTTGCTGTTGAATTTGCTGTGGTCCACGCCTAAATACCTGACCCGCGCATTGGTCATCATCGCCTGCATGACGCTGACTTCTTTATAGTCGTAGTCCAAAAGCGAGCCGTCGCTTTCCACGCCGTGCGTACTCATGACGGCATAATCGACTTTAAACTGATTGATAAAATCGACCGTCGCCACGCCCGTAATCCCGCCGTCCAAGGGGCGAACGACGCCGGAGGTGATGATGACGGTGTAGTCGGTGCGCGCGGACGTGATGGAGGCGACGTAAATATTGTTGGTGATAATCCGCAGGTTTTTACGCTGTTTGACCAACTCGGCGGCAACGGCTTCCATCGTCGTGCCTATACTGATAAACAGCGACGAATTGTCGGGAATGTGGGCAGCAATCAGGCGGGCGATGGCGTTTTTTTCATTTTGGCAATGATTGCGCTTGCCTTGTGCCACGCCGCCGGAAATATCGCCGACCGACGCTCCGCCATGATAACGCTTCAACTGCCGCGTTTCGCTCAATTCCTGTATGTCGCGGCGTATGGTCTGCGGGGTAACGTCCAAGGCTTCCGCAAGCTGCTCGACCGTCATGAAATGCTGCTCACGCACCAGGGCGAGGATGTGTTCGTGTCTTTGTATTTTCGGTTTCATCTGGATTCGTTTCAATTCGTTCCGGTTCGTTTGAATTCGGATTGTACGCCTTTTGCCCGAAGCCGGAAAAGGCAGCTGCCGATTCGGCTTTGCCCAAAACCAAAGGTCGTCTGAAACCTGAATCGTGGTTTTCAGACGACCTTTTTACATTGCGAACCGTTTACCAAGTTGTTACGAATTGTTCCAAATCGGTATTTTTCGCACCGCCCCCCTCTTCCACAGAAGAGCCGATCATCATCAGCCCGATGATTTTGTCTTTGTCCGAACAACCGAATGCTTCGCGCAAGAGCGGGCTGTTGACCCACATTCCCGTAATCCACACGTTGTCGAAGCCCTGCGCGGAAGCGGCAAGCTGCAACCCGTAGGCGGCACAGCCCGCGCTCAACATCTGTTCCCATTCGGGTTTGGGCTTCGCCACTTCGCGATTAGGCGCAAAAGTTACGCCGATAACCATCGGAGCCATACTGCCCACCCGCTCGGCCTTTCTCATAACATCGTCGCCAAAATTCAATTCGGTAACGGTCCGGCACAAAATTTCGCGGAAACGTTGCAATCCTTCCGCGCTTTGAATGACAGTGAAGCGGAACGGACGCATATTGCCATGATCGGGAACCTGCGTAGCGGCTTGAAGCATCGCTTCCAGTTGTTCTGCGTTCGGCGCGGGAGCAGTCAGTTTTTTAGATGAACGACGTGTGGTGAGAAGGTGTAAAGCGTCCATTTTTTTCTTTCGAATCAGTTAAAACAGCGGATTTTATAGCACAAAGCGAATTGAAACACCATGTTTGGAAACGCGGTTAAGAAGCATAACAATACAATAGGCACTAAAATCATTACATAAATTTACTCTATATAAATAGAAGCCGTTAATCTGCCGCCTCCAATATAGAGGTCGTCTGAAAACAAGCGCGGCAAATTTTCAGACGACCTTTATATATAGAAATAAAACCCTTAGCCGTAACGCCGTTGGAAATCGCTCATAAAGTCCGCCAACGCCTGTACGCCTTCGAGCGGCATGGCGTTGTAGATGCTGGCGCGCATGCCGCCGACGGTTTTGTAGCCTTTGAGCAGGCACAGACCTTGCAGTTCGGCTTCGAGGACGAAGCGGCGGTCGAGTTCGGCTGAGGCGGTTTGGAAAACGACGTTCATTTTCGAGCGGGCATCGGGGCGGATTCGGTTGATGTAGAAGCCGCCGCTGCCGTCGATGGCGTCGTAAAGCGTTTGGGCTTTGATGTTGTTGACGGCTTCGATTTTCTTCACGCCGCCTTGTGTCAGCAGCCAGCGGAACACTAAACCTGACATATAAATGGCGTAGGTTGACGGGGTGTTATACATGCCGTCGCGGTTGATGTGCGAGCGGTAGTTGAAGACGTCGGGAATACTGTCGGGGCAGCGGTCGAGAAGGTCTTCGCGGATGATGACGACGGTCGCGCCGGCGGGGCCGATGTTTTTTTGCGCGCCCGCGTAAATCAGCCCGTAGTCGGAAACGTCAAACTCGCGTGAGAGGATTTCGCTGGACATATCGCAAACGAGCGGCGGTAGGTCGTCTGAAAGTTTGGGAACGGTTTGGTATTGCAGGCCGTTGACGGTTTCGTTGATGGCGAAGTGGACGAAGGCAGAGTTTTTGTCTATGTCCCAAGTTTCGACGGGTGGCAGGGCGGTATAGTCGAATTGTTCGCCGCCGTGCGCCGCCAGTCGGATTTCGGTATCGGTAAGGCGGCTCATTTGTTCGTAGGCGATGCGGCTCCAGTTGCCGGTTACCACTGCATCGGCAGACGGAAAGCCATGCGCCAGATTCATCGCAACCATGTTGAATTGCGTGGTCGCGCCGCCTTGCAGGAACAGGATTTTGTAGTTGGAAGGAATGTTCAGCAGCGTACGCAAGTCTTGTTCGGCGTGATGGAGGATGCTGAGGAACATTTCCGAGCGGTGGCTCATCGCCATGACGGGGAAGCCTGTGCCGTTGTAGTCGAGCATTTCTTGCTGCGCGGTACGCAATACGGCTTCGGGCAGGACGGCGGGACCTGCGGAAAAGTTGTAGATGGGGCGGGCGGACATGGCAATGCCTTTTTGTTTCGATGATAACAGCTTTGGATTTTAGAATGACGGCGTGCTTCGTGCAAGCCGTATGGAAGGGAAATGGGGTCGTCTGAAAAAGAAAGGTTGGAAATAAAATGGTGATTATCAATGGATAAGGTTTAATGGCGATTTTTCAGACGACCGTTTTTGTCAACAATTTTAAGCTTGGTTTTATGCTGTCAAGCATATTCATTCTATGAGGTCGCCTGAAAAAAGCCGCGATAAATCAACGCTTTTCTTTTGAGTGGAAAGCGGTTATAATAAGCCAATTTTTCAATTTTGACGAAAAATGGCCACGGGGCCATTTTTTTGTTTATGTACTCCGGGAGATTCATGGATATTCAAACAATTCTCGAAAAACCCTGCCGGGTTTGGGCTACGAACTGGTCGATTTCGAGCTGACTGCGCAAGGCACGCTGCGCGTGTTCATCGATAAGGAAGGCGGGATTACCGTCGAAGACTGCGCGACCGTCAGCAATCATTTGAGCCGCGTGTTCATGGTGGAAGACATCGATTATAAAAATCTGGAAATTTCCAGCCCCGGCCTTGACCGGCCGCTGAAAAAAGCCGCCGATTTCGTGCGCTTTGCAGGACAGCAGGCAAAAATCAAAACCCGCCTGCCGGTTGACGGACAAAAGAATTTTATCGGCCGCATCGAGGGTTGTGAAAACGATACCGTAACGCTCTCTTTCGACGGCAAAACCGCGCAAATCGGCTTAGATAATATCGATAAAGCCCGCCTGCGCCCCGAATTTAAATTTTAAAACTTGATATTGGAGATTCTAAAAAATGAGTCGCGAAATGTTGCAACTTGCCGAAGCGTTGGCAAGCGAGAAAAACGTTGAAGCGGAAGTGGTGTTCCAAGCATTGGAATTTGCCCTTTCTACCGCAGCCAAGAAAAAAGCCGACCGCGAGCACATGGACGTGCGCGTCGAAATCGACCGCGATACTGGCGAATATCATACTTACCGTCGCTGGCTGATTGTTGCCGACGAGGATTACACCTATCCCGACCTGGAAAAAACCATCGAAGAAATCCAAGAAGAAATTCCGGGTACCGACATTCAAATCGGCGACTACTACGAAGAAACGCTGCCGAACGAAGGCTTTGGCCGCCAAGCCGCGCAAACTGCCAAACAAATCATCCTGCAACGCATCCGCGATGCCGAGCGCGAGCAAAATTTGAACGAGTTTCTTGCTGTTAAAGAAGATATCGTTTCCGGTACGGTAAAACGCGTAGAGCGCCACGGCATCATCGTCGAAGTCGTTCCGGGCAAGCTGGACGCGCTGATTCCGCGCGAACAAATGATTCCGCGCGAAAACTTCCGCGGCGGCGACCGTATCCGCGCGCTGTTTTTGCGTGTGGACGAAATCGGCAACACCGGCCGCAAACAAGTTATCCTCAGCCGTACCTCGGGCGATTTCCTTGCGAAGCTGTACGAAATGGAAGTGCCTGAAATTGCAGACGGCTTGTTGGAAATCCGTGAAGTGGCGCGCGATCCGGGCCAACGTGCGAAAGTGGCGGTCAAAGCCAACGACCAACGCATCGATCCGCAAGGCACTTGTATCGGCGTGCGCGGCTCCCGTGTGAACGCCGTCAGCAACGAATTGGCAGGCGAGCGCATTGATGTGGTGTTGTGGTCGTCTGAAACTGCCGAGTTCGTGATGAACGCGCTGTCTCCTGCCGAAGTCAGCCGTATCGTGATTGACGAAGACAAACACGCGGTTGACGTGATCGTCGCCGAAGACCAGCTTGCGCTTGCCATCGGCCGCGGCGGTCAAAACGTGCGCTTGGCATCTGATTTGACAGGTTGGCAGTTGAACATCATGACTGTCGAAGAAGCGGACGAACGCACCGCCGCCGAAGACGCAGCGATCCGAGACCTCTTCACCGCGCATTTGAACATCGACGACGAAACCGCCGATATTTTGGTTGAAGAAGGTTTTGCTACGCTGGAAGAAGTCGCTTACGTTCCGGCTGCAGAATTGCTCGCCATCGAAGGCTTTGATGAAGAAATCGTCGAAACCCTGCGTAACCGCGCGCGTGATGCGATTCTGACCATGGCGATTGCGTCCGAAGAGAAGCTGGAAGAAGTTTCAGACGACATGCGCAATCTGGACGGCGTAGATTCCGATATGCTCCGCAAACTGGCGGAAGCCGGCGTAACCACCCGCGACGACCTGGCGGAACTGGCCGTTGACGAACTGATTGAAATAACCGGTGTAGATGAAGAAGCGGCGAAAAAAGTGATTCTTGCCGCCCGCGAACACTGGTTTACTGAAGAGAACTAATGGGGGTACAGATGAGTAACACAACCGTAGAACAATTTGCCGCCGAACTGAAACGCCCCGTCGATGATTTGCTGAAACAACTGAAAGAAGCCGGCGTCAATAAAAGTAGCGGCAGCGATTCCCTGACGCTGGACGACAAACAACTGCTGAACGCCTATCTGAAAAAGAAAAACGGCAATGACGGCGGAACCATCAGTATCCGCCGCAAAAAAACCGAAGTCAGCACTGTCAGCGGCGTCAAAGTCGAACGCAAACGCGGCCGTTCCGTAACGATTCCTTCGCCGGAAGAGCTTGCCGCCGAAGCTAAAGCCAAAGCAGCATCTGAAGCACAAAAAGCCGAGCAGGCAGAAGCGAAAGACCAAGCCGCAGAACAGGCGAAAGCCGAAGCTGAGGCCGCCGCCCGTGCCGAAGCGCGTGCGAAAGCCGAAGCGGAAGCTGCGAAGTTGAAGGCTGCCAAAGCAGCAAAAGCCGAGCCGAAAGTCAAAGCGGAAGAAGCGAAACCTGTTGAAGCGGCTGAAAAACCTGCCGAAGTGAAAGCAGCTGGAAGCAAAGCCGACGACAAACCGGCAGAACCCGCTGCACAAGCAGTTCAGGCTGAAGACAAACCTGCCCAAAGGTCGTCTGAAAAACCTGCCGAAGGCAAAGCCAAGTCTAAACAAGACAAAGGCAATAAAGGCAAAGACGCGAAAAAAGCAGCAAAACCCGCTGCCCCTGCCGCTCCGCAACCTGTGGTCAGCGCGGAAGAGCAAGCGCAACGCGACGAAGAAGCACGCCGCGCCGCCGCTTTACGCGCCCATCAAGAAGCCTTGTTGAAAGAAAAACAAGAGCGTCAGGCGCGCCGCGAAGCCATGAAACAACAGACGGATCAGCAAGCCAAGCCTGCAGCCGAAGCCAAAGCTGCCGAGCAGCGCAAGCCTGCCGAAAAAGCCAAAGCCGCGCCTGCAGAAGGCAAAGCCGCCAATCCTGCCCGTGCGAAAAAAGAAGACCGCCACAACCGCGACGATGACAACCAAGGCCGCAACGCCAAAGGTAAAGGCGGTAAAGGCGGACGCGACCGCAATGCGCGCAACGGCGACGACGAGCGCGTACGCAGTGGTAAAAAAGGCAAGAAACTCAAACTCGAGCCGAACCAACACGCCTTCCAAGCGCCGACCGAACCTGTCGTTCACGAAGTCTTGGTTCCCGAAACCATTACCGTTGCCGATTTGGCGCACAAAATGGCAGTCAAAGGCGTGGAAGTGGTCAAAGCCCTGATGAAAATGGGCATGATGGTGACCATCAACCAATCCATCGACCAAGACACCGCCCTGATTGTGGTGGAAGAACTCGGCCACATCGGCAAACCTGCCGCCGCCGACGATCCCGAAGCATTCTTGGATGAAGGCGTGGAAGCTGTGGAAGCCGAAGCGTTGCCGCGTCCGCCGGTCGTTACCGTGATGGGTCACGTCGACCACGGTAAAACCTCGCTGTTGGACTACATCCGCCGCGCCAAAGTGGTACAAGGCGAAGCGGGTGGCATTACCCAGCACATCGGCGCATACCACGTTGAAACCCCGCGCGGCGTGATTACCTTCTTAGATACCCCGGGTCACGAAGCGTTTACCGCCATGCGCGCGCGCGGTGCGAAAGCAACCGACATCGTGATTCTCGTGGTCGCAGCTGACGACGGCGTGATGCCGCAAACCATCGAAGCCATTGCCCACGCTAAAGCAGCGGGCGTGCCGATGGTGGTAGCCGTGAACAAAATCGATAAAGAGGCGGCCAATCCCGAGCGTATCCGCCAAGAGTTGACCGCACACGAAGTCGTGCCGGACGAATGGGGCGGCGATGTACAATTTATCGACGTGTCCGCCAAAAAAGGCATCAATATCGACGCATTGCTCGAAGCCGTATTGCTTGAGGCCGAAGTTTTGGAACTGACTGCCCCTGTCGATGCGCCCGCCAAAGGCATCATCGTCGAAGCCCGTCTGGACAAAGGACGCGGCGCGGTCGCTACCCTCTTGGTGCAAAGCGGTACGCTGAAAAAAGGCGATATGCTGCTTGCCGGTACTGCGTTCGGTAAAATCCGAGCGATGGTCGATGAAAACGGTAAAGCCGTCAACGAAGCCGGCCCGTCTATTCCGGTCGAAATCCTCGGCTTGTCCGACGTACCGAACGCCGGTGAAGACGCAATGGTGTTGGCAGACGAGAAAAAAGCCCGCGAAATCGCGCTCTTCCGCCAAGGCAAATACCGCGACGTGCGCCTTGCCAAACAGCAGGCGGCGAAGCTGGAAAATATGTTCAACAACATGGGCGAAAACCAAGCCCAATCCTTGTCGGTCATCATCAAAGCAGACGTACAAGGTTCTTACGAAGCTTTGGCGGGCAGCCTGAAGAAACTGTCCACCGACGAAGTGAAAGTAAACGTATTGCACAGCGGCGTGGGCGGCATTACCGAATCGGACGTCAACCTTGCCATCGCTTCAGGCGCGTTCATCATCGGC
Source organism: Neisseria mucosa (assembly GCA_003028315.1). Lineage (NCBI taxonomy): Bacteria > Pseudomonadati > Pseudomonadota > Betaproteobacteria > Neisseriales > Neisseriaceae > Neisseria > Neisseria mucosa. The sequence continues at coordinate 1,446,779 of CP028150.1, forward strand.
TTTAACGTGCGTGCAGACGCTTCTTCGCGCAAACTTGCCGAAAATGAAAACGTGGAAATCCGCTACTACAACATCATTTACGATGCCATCGACGACGTCAAAGCGGCCATGAGCGGCATGCTGGCGCCGGAAGAGAAAGAGCAGGTTACCGGTATGGTCGAAATCCGTCAGGTCATCAGCGTATCCAAAGTCGGCAACATCGCAGGCTGTATGGTTACCGACGGCGTGGTCAAACGCGATTCCCATATCCGCCTCATCCGCAACAACGTGGTCATCCACACTGGCGAACTGTCTTCTTTGAAACGCTACAAAGACGACGTCAAAGAAGTCCGCATGGGCTTCGAGTGCGGCTTGATGATCAAAGGCTACAACGAAATTATGGAAGGCGACCAACTGGAATGCTTCGACATCGTCGAAGTCGCCCGCTCGCTGTAATTTCCCGTTGTAAATAAAAGGTCGGCGGATTCGCATTTGAAGTGCAACTTTCCATAACAGAAAAAGGCCGGTATGCGGTAGCATACTGGCCTTTCCTGCAAGAAAGATTGCCATGGGCTACACACAACTGACCCAAGACGAACGGCAAAGCCGGCTGACCAAACAGCACCGGCGAAAACCCTATAAGCTCGATTCGCAGCTGGTTCAACACATCGACACCCTTATCCGCCGCAAACTCAGTCCCGAACAAGTATGTGCCTACCTGCATAAACACCACGGGATCACACTCCATCACAGCACCGTTTACCGCTACCTCCGCCAAGACAAAAGCAACGGCGGCACTTTGTGGCAACATCTCAGAATATGCAGCAAACCCTACCGCAAACGCTACGGCAGCACATGGACCAGAGGCAAAGTGCCCAACCGCGTCGGCATAGAAAACCGACCCGCCATCGTCGACCAAAAAACCCGTATCGGCGATTGGGAGGCCGACACCATCATCGGCAAAGATCAGAAAAGCGCGTTATTGACCTTGGTCGAACACACTACCCGCTACACCATCATCTGCAAATTGGATAACTTAAAGGCCGAAGACACTGCCCGGGCGGCCATTAGGGTATTAAAGGCATATAAAGCCAGAGTGCACACCATCACCATGGACAACGGCAAAGAGTTCTACCAGCACACCAAAATAGCCAAAGCATTAGCAGCGAAAACCTATTTTTGCCGCCCCTACCATTCTTGGGAGAAAGGGCTGAATGAGAACACCAACGGACTCATCCGCCAATATTTCCCCAAACAAACCGATTTCCGAAACATCAGCGATCGGGAGATACGCAGGGTTCAAGATGAGTTGAACCACCGGCCAAGAAAAACACTTGGCTACGAAACGCCAAGTGTTTTATTCTTTCCAACCACCGGTACCCTAGTGTTGCACTTGAAATCCGAATCCAAGGTCGTCTGAAAACCTTATCCATCAGGTTTTCAGACGACCTTTTTGTACGTTAAATATAAAAAATAGGCGCGTATTCAGTGAAACAATACCTCAAAACCCTACCCCATCCCCGAACGGCTTGATACTCAACAGCTCATTTATCAAATATTCTTAACGAGTTATTATTTATTCGATATTTTATTTTTTAAAAATTATAGCCTTAGAACATAGAAAATGAAAAATTCACAGAAAAACAAATGTATTTTTTGACTTCATAGCGAAAAGAAAAACGGTAATACGGCATGATATATACAAAACAGGCTTGATTTAAGTACCTTAAAGTACAGATTTTCGCAAATTTAAATGCTGCAAAACCATAACAAAAATTCAATTAACTCATCACATTATTTATAAAAAATGAAGATAAAATATTTATTTTTCGTAAAATCAGAACTTTAAATAAAATATTCAGTCAAACCGCCCATGCCATATTTATATCCGTTCGTACCTAAATCCAACAATTCTCCCAATGCCATGCTAAATTGTTTATTTAGTCAGGAACACCAACAAACCAAATAGTTCCCATCATCACCGTTTAATCCTTCATTTCTACGGAAAACAATATCTATGAATATTAAAACAACTCCTTCAACACAGCACATTCACGGTGTATCTACCTCGGCATATACGGTAAATACCAATAACGGGACCTACATCCGCAGCAATATCAGCCGCACGCTTGCTGCCGGAGAAAAAAATCTAATTCTAGAAGGTGATGCCAATATCTTCGGAGCAGGGAATAACGGGGATAACATACTTATTGGCAACAGCGGACGTAACCGTCTTAATAGCGGACGCGGCAATGATACCGTTTACGGCGGTGGTGGCGATGACACCATCAACGGTGGGGAAGGCTTTGATTTACTGTTCGGTGAAGATGGCGACGATACATTAAACGGGGAAGCCGGTGACGATGTACTTAACGGTGGTACAGGTAACGATACTTACATTTTCAATGCGGCAGGCGGCAGGGATACCATCGTCGATACCGAGGGAAGCAACCGCGTCCGCTTTACCGGAGGCTTGCGTGCCGAAGATTTGACCATAATGGCTGTTACTAACAATGAAGGCGGGCAGGATTGGAAAATCTCCATTAATAACACAGATTCCGTACTAACCATCAGCAACCAATATACTGCCGGAAGCAGTGTTCCTTCCATCCATCAATTTATTTTTGACAGTGGTGTTTTGGACGTAGCCGAATTTATCCGTGCAACAAAAGCCAATATTGAAACAGCGAAACCACAAAACCTGACCATTAATGGAACCGATTCAGACGACGTTTTAAATGGTAGTGATGGCAATGACACTATTGACGGCAAAGCTGGTGCCGACACGATGAGCGGAGGATGGGGGGACGATACTTATTATGTTGATAATGTCAAGGATGTCATTATCGAAAAGAAAGATGCAGGTACCGATACCGTAATCAGCAGTGTTTCCTACACAGCAGCAACCAATGTTGAAAACGTTACCTTGACCGGCAATGCCAATATCTTCGGCGCAGGCAACAACAACGACAATATCTTGACCGGCAATGCCGGACACAACCGTCTCAACAGCGGGCGCGGCAACGATACCGTTTACGGCATGGGTGGAAATGACAACCTTAACGGCGGTGATGGTGATGATTACCTGGATGGTGGCGAAGGGAACGACAACATCAATGGCGACGCAGGCAACGACACTTTAATCGGCGGCAAAGGAAAAGATACCCTAAAAGGCGGCGCAGGTAACGACACCTATATTTTCAGCGACGATGATACGATTATCGACAATCAAGGAAACAACACTTTGCGTTTTTCAGACGACCTCCGTATCAAAGACCTCAAAATCAGCATCAATGACAACGCACAAGGCGGGAAAGACTGGTTGATTACGTCCGCAAACGGCTCCGCATTGATTCGGGACCAAATCAGCTCAGACGGCAAAGTTGCTATCGGACGTTTTGAACTGCTCGGCGAAACCTATACCCACGGATCCCTGCTCAAAGCTGTTGCCAATTCAAAGAAACAAGGTTCGACCATCACCGGCACAGCAAGAGACGACATCCTTACCGGTACAGAGCAAAACGATACCATCGACAGCGGAATCGACGGACGCGACCGTCTGTACGGACTAGGCGGAGATGACATATTGCGTGATAGCGGAACAAGCTATTTCGGTAATGAACGCGATGACGAACTCTACGGCGGCGACGGCAATGATAAATTGTATGCCGACGTCGGTGATGATTATCTGGACGGCGGCGCCGGCGATGACCATCTAGAAGGCGGACAACACAGAGATACTTACGTCTTTGGTAAAGGATACGGACACGATACCATCTTTGACTACAATTTCAATCTTGATCCCGAATTCAACCCAAACGGAATGCAAAACGCCAATACCGTTAAATTTACCGGCGGTCTGACTTTGGATGATTTAGAAATTTCGATGACCCAAGGCTATGACAAATCCGGCATTGATCATATCCCTTCCGATTCCGAATTCATTATTATTCCCCGTCTGAACGGCGATACTTGGAACATTTCAATCAAAGGGACAAACGATGTCCTGACTATTAAAAACCAATCCGGCATTTACGGCGCAATCAGCGAATTCCAGTTTGATTCCAAAACCTATACCGTTGGCGAAATCATTGAGCATTTCGGTCTGAATGTGCCTCACTTTGACAAAGCCGGTAACCTTGTCCACGACCTTACCGATAAAATTGACTGGTATGGTGTTGACCAGAGGGGATACAACCGCGTTGTTTACGGATCGGCTGATAACGATACTGCGGACTTTTCAGACGTGATCGGTAAAGTTACCTTCTACGGTGGCAAAGGAGAAGATATTATCACCTTAGGAAGATACAACGTCATTGACGGCGGTGCGGGTAATGATGCCATTTTTGACTCCGGACACTCGGTTAAAAATACCATTATGTTAGGAAAAGAAAGCGGACACGATACATTGCACAATATCCGTACAGAAGCAGATACTACCGTTCTCTTCTCAGGAAATTTAACGATTAAAGATGTCGAATTGACCACAGGCAAAGACTGGGTTGTGAAGCTGAAAGGTTCAAATAACGCATTGACTATCAAGGATATGGTTCATTCCCCATCCGGTCATGATACGGTTGACACCTTTAAATTTGAAGGTGGCGAAAGCTATACCACTGCCCAATTCCTGAAAGCTTTAGGTATGGATAGTACCGTCAATTACGGCTTGATTTAACCGTCTGAAAGGTCGTCTGAAACTTCTCCCATTATAGGTGGGAAAGGTTTTCAGACGACCTTTTGTTTTGTCTTGATGATAATTCCCGACACCAAATGCCGCTATTTTCCAATACTGATTCAATATGTTGCATGTAATGCAACAATTTAAGAATTTTCATAAAAACTATTGACAAGAATTCTTTATTGTGTCAGAATGATGCCCGTTGAGTTGCTTGATGCAGCTTGATTTTTCTCCTCTATTTCTCCTTTGTAGACTTGGCGCATATCCCAAACGATATGCGCATTTTTTTATCTTGATTTTCCAAGTTTAAAATAAAATCAAACAAAACAAGATATTCCCATCTACTTCAATCCTCACGCATACAAAAATCCATCTTTGAAAACGTGTAATCCCCGATAAAAAATCAACAAAAAACACGTTTGTGAATCCCTGTCAAAGCAGAAATCATGGCCGCAGAGTGTGTTCCTCTACCCCTCCTCCGTTGGTTTGAAATATCCATAAAAAAGGTCGTCTGAAAACAGAAAATCCGTTTTCAGACGACCTTTTAAAATCATTCGATATTATTCGGCGTTGTTTTGTGCCGTTTCTTCAGTTTCGACTGCTGCGCCGACTTGTTCGGCTTCTACTGCCTCAGTTTTCGCTGCCTGTTTGGCCGCTTGGCGCTCGGCTTGTTCTGCCAAAGCCTGCTGGACAAACGGATGCTGTTGGGCGATGGCTTGTTCTTCCGCGCTGACTTCGCCTTTGAAGCGGTTGTTCAAATCAAAACGTTTTCCACCGCGCGCCAAGGCTTTAAGGTAGCGGGGGCGGCGGCAATGGTTGGCGAGGACGCGGGCAATCAGGACAGGATCATATTGGGGCAGCGCAGCAACAAGGTCTTGGTCGATGCCGACGGCCAGCGGTTTGAATCGTTTGAAGACGTCGTATTTGCCGTAGATGTGATCGGCAATCATGTCGGTCTGTTTTTTCTTGCTCATGGTTTGGACGGCGGATTTCAAAGCTGCGCCCAAAGCGGTTTCTTGTGTCATGTCGTTTGTATTCCTCTAAAATAAAGCCGTGCGTTTCTCTATGGCACGGTAATGGCGGTATTTTAGTATAAAGCCTGTGTTTTGGCTAAGTTTTTTTGCGAATGTTCGATTGTAAATGTTTATGTTGCGGACGGGCCGGCACACTTATCTCAATAGGCGTTGAGAAAGGTCGTCTGAAAATGTTCGGCACAATCTGTCATGTTTGTTTTCAGACGACCTCTTTCAATTTTATCCGCACTATTTGGCAATATCGGGCGTATCGACAACTACGTCGGCATTTTGTGCGCGATGGCGCAGGGCGTGGTCGATAAGCACGAGCGCGAGCATGGCTTCGGCGATGGGGGCGGCGCGCAGACCGACGCAGGGGTCGTGTCTGCCGTGGGTGGCAAGTTCGACGGGGTTGCCGTTGATGTCTATGCTGCGGCGCGGGGTGGCGATGGAGCTGGTGGGCTTGATGGCGATGTTGACGTGGATGTCTTGTCCGGTGCTGATGCCGCCGAGGATGCCGCCTGAGTGGTTGGACAAGAAGCCTTGCGGGGTAAGTTCGTCGCCGTGTTCGCTGCCGCGTTGGACGACGCTGCCGAAGCCTGCGCCGATTTCCACGCCTTTGACGGCGTTGATGCCCATCATGGCGTAGGCGATTTCGGCATCGAGGCGGTCGAAAACAGGTTCGCCTAAGCCGACGGGGACGTTGGCCGCTTCGATATGTAGTTTCGCGCCGACGGAATCCAACGATTTGCGTACGCTGTCCATATAGTTTTCCAGCTCGGCAATTTGGCTTTGGTTGGCGGCGAAGAAGGGATTTTGGGAAATGTGTTCGTAGCCTTCAAACTGAATTTCTTTTTCGCCGACTTGGGTGACGTAGGCGGTGATTTCCGTGCCGAATTTTTCTTTCAGCCATTTTTTGGCAACGGCTCCGGCGGCAACGCGGGCGGCGGTTTCGCGGGCAGAGCTCCTGCCGCCGCCGCGGTAGTCGCGCGTGCCGTATTTGTGCCAATAGGTATAGTCGGCATGGCCGGGGCGGAAGCTGGTGGCGATGTTGCCGTAGTCTTTACTGCGTTGGTCGGTATTGCGGATTAAGAGGGCGATGGGTGTGCCGGTGGTTTTGCCTTCGAAGACGCCGGAGAGGATTTCGACTTGGTCGGCTTCGCGGCGTTGGGTAACGTGGCGGCTGGTGCCGGGTTTGCGCCGGTCGAGGTCGGCTTGGATGTCTGATTCGGCCAATGCCAGTCCGGGCGGGCAGCCGTCGATGATGCAGCCCAAACCTGCGCCGTGGCTTTCGCCGAAGGTGGTAACGGTGAAGAGTTGTCCGAAAGTGTTGCCTGCCATGTTTCCCTCTATCGGTCATTTGCTGAAAGATGACGGATTTTAGCATACAAAGGTCGTCTGAAACGCTTTCGGCGGGCGAATCCTGCCTTTGACACGCCTTCTGTTATCGAATCAAATCCCAAGCGAATTTGCCTATGGTCAGACACAGCAACACCATAAATCCATAACGCAGAAACTGGGTGCCGCCGCGTATCGCCAATTTCGCGCCGACCACGCCGCCGCACAAATTCGCCAGCGCAAGCGGGATTGCCCACGCCCAAACGACGTGCCCTTGCGGGATAAAAAATGTCAGCGCGGCGAGATTGGTGGTCGAGTTGATGACTTTGCCCGATGCGTTTGCCGTCAAAAAATCGTAGCCGTAAAAACGGACGAACACGAAAGCCAAAAGGCTGCCCGTCCCCGGCCCGAAAATCCCGTCGTAAAAGCCGATTAATGCGCCGAAAAACAAGCCCCACAAGGTTTCGCGACGCGTCAGCTTTTCAGTGCGCACCGTTTGTCCCAAATCTTTTTTGATAAAGGTATAAACACACATGGCAATCATGATGACCAGCATCGCCGGTTTCATATATTGCACGAGGAAAAAGACCACGGCTTTCGCGCCCAGATAGGAAGCAGCAAACGCCAGTACGGCAGCGGGCAGCAGCATTTTCCACGGCACGGGGATTCTGCGCAGATATTGCCCCGTGGCAGTAACCGTCCCGCAGCAGGAGGCAAACTTATTCACGCCCATCACCGAAGCAACAGGTGTGGAAGTTGGCAGCAAGTTAAACAGCCCAGGTATTTGCAACAACCCGCCGCCGCCGACCGCCGCGTCCATCAGTCCGGCGCAAAATCCTGTAAGCAGTAAGAGGTAGAAAAAGGAATCTACGGGCATGATGATTTAGGCTTTATTGGAAATTTGTTATCAGGGAAAAGGTCGTCTGAAAACAGTTCTGCACATGAAAATCCATGGTTTTAAAATGTTCAAACGACCTTTTTCAAATCCGCTTCTTTATTTCTTCTTCAAATAAACGCCGCTTTCGATATGGTGCGTAAACGGGAACTGGTCAAACAACGCGGCGCGTTCGACAGTATGGGTTTGGCAGAGGGTATCGAGGTTCGCGCGCAGTGTTTCAGGATTGCAGGAAATATAGATAATGTTGTCAAACTGGGAAACCAGCTTCAGCGTTTCATCATCGACGCCGGCTCGGGGCGGATCGACAAAAATCGTGGAAAAATCATAATCTTTCAACGAGATACCCTGTTCTTGTAGGCGGCGGAATTCGCGGCTTTGGGTATAGGCTTCGGTAAATTCTTCCGCAGAGAGGCGGGCGATTTTGATGTTGTCCCTTTGGTTGGCTTCGATATTCCACTGTGCGGCATAAACGGAAGTTTTGGACACTTCGGTCGCTAACACCTGACGGAAATGCTGCGAGAGCGGCAGGGTGAAATTACCGTTGCCGCAGTAGAGTTCGAGCAGGTCGCCGCCGAGGTTTTGCGCGACATCGCATGCCCAGCCGAGCATTTTTTCGCACACGCGGGCGTTGGGCTGCGTGAAACTGCCTTCGACTTGGCGGTAGCGGAAGGTCTTGCCGTTTACGTTCAGCTCTTCGATTATATAGTCTTGAGTCAAAACGATTTTCTGCCCCCTACTCCGACCGATGATATGGATGCCCAATTCACGCGCCAAGGTTTCGACGGCACACTGCCACGCTTCGCCCAGTTTTTTGTGGTAAATCATGGTAACGAGCATTTCGCCGCTCAGTGCAGACAAAAATTCTACGGCGTACCAGCGGTTTTTGAGTTCGGGATTTTTTGCGGCGGCTTCGATGAGCTTGGGCATCAAGGCGTTGATGGATTCGGAGGCGGCGGGAAATTGGTCGCAACGTATCAAGCTTGCGCCGCTTGCTTTCTGCCCGCGCTCGAACATGGCGTAAAACATTTCGCCGCCTTCGTGCCAGATGCGGAATTCGGCGCGCATCCGGTAATGCTGTTCGGGGGATTCGAAAACTTGAATTTCAGGAAAATCCAAACCTTGGAAAAGCTGTTGCAAGTATTGGATTTTTTGGTCGAGCTGTTGCGTATAAGCGGTCATTGGAGAAATGTCTCATGGAAAAGATGTCGGAATGTCGGTTTGGTCGGCAGGTTGGCGTAAAGCTGCTTGACAACACCGAAAATGCTGACAAAGGTCGTCTGAAAACTTACTACGCTTGTTTTCAGACGACCTTTTATCGGCATTTGATTACTCGCCTTCGTATTTGCGTTCCAAACGCTCTACGCACGCGCTTAAGTGTTTGCGCATGACTTTGACGACGCGGTTGCGTTTGCCGTTGACCAGCAGGTCGAGGATTTCGCGGTGTTCGGAATGGGTGTGGGTGTTGATGGTGCGTTTTTCATGACGCTGCGCATCGAAAACGGCGACGATGAGCGAAGAGCGGGCGCACAGGGTGTTCATGATGTCGAACAAGACGTGGTTGTCGATGAGGCGAGCGAGTTCGACGTGGAAGGCGTTGGACAGGCGGTTCCAACCCACGCGGTCGCCGCTGTCGGATGCCTGTTCTTCACGCTCGATCATCGCGTAGAGCGGCTGGAGGCGGGTTTCCAAATCGGGCATATCGGACAGGAGGTTCAAAATCATGCTTTCCATTTCGATACGCGCGTTGAACACGTCCTGCATTTCCTTCAAATCGGGAACATGGACGAACGCGCCGCGATTGGGCTGCAAATCGACGATTTTGTCGTGCGCCAACAGGGACAGCGCGCCGCGCACAGTATTGCGCGAGCAGACCATTTGGCGGCAAAGCTCGGATTCGGTCAGTTTTTTGCCGGGCAGCAAAACATGGTCGGTGATGCCATCCAAAATCAGGGCGTAAACGCGGAACAGCTCCGAATCATGCCTGCCTGGCGGCATCATGGAAGAAGGGGTAGGCGCATGGAGGGTATCGTTATCGGTATTCATTATTTAAGCTCTCCTCATAGTCTGGCGTGTCATATCGTTTGAAATCACAGAAATTTTGCAACGGCAGCAACCCGCCCCTTATCGCTTTTTGCTTGATTCCATTTCGATATAGCACAAAATCTGATTAAGATATAATTAAAAATTGTTGACAATCTCTAGTGAAGCTTGCACAATATCCTCACAAGGCCAAGTTATGAAGGCTGATAGAGAGAGAATCCACAATAAGCAAGCAGATATATTCATAGTGTAGCGTGAATATATCTGCTTTTTTGTCGGGCGGCCTTTATTCACGCTTTAACAATATTCCGCCTCTAAACGCTTTTCAGACGACCTCAAGGATACGGGGTCGTCTGAAAAATTACTCTGCTTCGACGGTTTCAAAACTGTGGGTGATTTTTGCAGCCTTGCCCAGCATAATCGAAGCGGAACAATATTTTTCGGCGGACATCTGCACGGCGCGCTCGATGGCGGATTCGGTCAAATTGTGTCCGATAACTTTAAAATGGATATGGATTTCGGTAAATACGCGCGGGGCATCGTCGGCGCGCTTCGCGGTAACCGTCGCTTGGCAGTCCACTACCTTTTGACGCTGTTTCTCGGCAATCATCACGACATCGATGCTGGAGCAGCCCGCCACGCCCAAAAGCAGCATTTCCATCGGGCTGGGGCCGCGTTTCACCTGCCCTTCCGCCGCCGCGCCTTCCATAACGACGCTGTGTCCGTTTTCGGTCGTGCCGACAAAGCACATTCCGTCTATCCATTTTGATGTAACTTGCATGATTGCCTTTCTATCGCAAAAATGCCTGAGAAACAGGCGCATTTTCATATTGTAAACATTTTTTACGGATAAATATAGGCGCAAGGATAGAGAAGGTCGTCTGAAAACTCGCAAAGCTTGTTTTCAGACGACCTTTTTCATGGTCAGGCAATCAGTTCTTCATCGACTGAACCGGCGCGGGAATCCTGCCGCCGCGATTGACGAACACTTCGCACGAACCTTCTTTGACCGGCATCACGGGCGCGTAGCCCAGCAGGCCGCCGAACTCAACACTGTCGCCGACGGTTTTGCCCGTTACCGGAATGATGCGCACGGCGGTGGTTTTGCTGTTGATCATACCGATGGCGGCTTCGTCGGCGATGATGCCGGAAATCGTGTGCGCGGGCGTGTCGCCGGGAACGGCAATCATGTCCAGCCCGACCGAGCAGACGGCGGTCATCGCTTCGAGTTTGTCCAACGTCAGCACGCCTGCTTCGGCGGCGGCAATCATGCCTTCGTCTTCGGAAACGGGAATAAACGCGCCGCTCAAACCGCCGACCGCGCTGGAAGCCATCATGCCGCCTTTTTTCACGGCATCGTTCAGCAATGCCAAGGCAGCCGTCGTGCCGTGCGTACCGCAGACGCTTAAACCCATTTCTTCAAGGATGCGCGCCACCGAGTCGCCGACAGCGGGGGTCGGTGCCAGCGACAAATCAAGAATACCGAACGGGATGCCCAGTATTTTCGAGGCTTCGCGGCCGATGAGTTCGCCCACGCGGGTGATTTTGAAGGCGGTTTTCTTCACGACTTCGGCGACTTCGGTCAGGCTGACCGCGTCCGAATTTTCCAGCGCGGCTTTGACCACGCCCGGTCCCGATACGCCGACGTTGATAACGGCGTCCGCTTCGCCCGACCCGTGAAACGCGCCCGCCATAAACGGATTGTCTTCCACCGCATTGCAGAACACGACGATTTTAGCGCAGCCGAAACCTTCGGGCGTGATTTCAGCCGTGCGTTTGATGGTTTCGCCCGCCAGTCTGACCGCATCCATATTGATACCGGCGCGCGTGCTGCCGATATTGATGGAGCTGCACACGATGTCGGTAGTCTTCATCGCTTCGGGAATGGAGCGGATTAACACCTCGTCTGAAGGCGACATGCCTTTTTGTACCAGCGCGGAAAAACCGCCGATAAAAGACACGCCGATGGCTTTGGCTGCCTTGTCCAAAGTCTGCGCCACGCTGACGTAAGAATCGGCTTTGGTTGCCGCCGCGATTTGGGCAATCGGCGTGACGGAAATACGCTGATTCACAATCGGCACGCCGTATTTGGCGGAAAGGTGTTTCGCCGTAGCGACCAAATCTTTGCCGATGGTGGTGATTTTGTTGTAAATGTTTTGGTTCAACACATCGATGTCGGTGCTGATACAGTCGTGCAAATCAATGCCTATGGTAATGGTGCGGACGTCGAAATGCTGGTCGGCAACCATTTTGACGGTTTCAAGTATCTCATTACTGTGGAAATTGTTCATGGGATTCGGCCTTTCTTGCAGGTCGTCTGAAAAATATTTTCAGACGACCTTCGATTAGACTTTAAGCTTGACATACATATGCTCTTGCGTGCCTTCAGCAGTTTTTCGCATCTCGTAATCAAACACATCAGAATATTTTTTTACTAAATCGGTAAATTTCTTACAACCGTAATTACGTGGGTCAAAATCTACCTGCAAGCGTTTCCAAGTGGCACCGAATGCAGTCATAGCCATCCATTCACTATCCGCATGTTCGAAAATTTTATGTATAGTCTCCAACGGTAGTTTGTTCTCAAGTTGTTCGGCAATTTTCGGTTGAGCTTGAGCATTTTCGGGAGAGACTGTTTGAATCTGTTTCTCTGTTGGTTTCTGTGGTTTATCGGTTACTGTTTCTTTTTGTGCGGGTTCAGGCATCAAGTTTTCTACATAGATAAATTGGCTGCACGCATTACGGAAAGCTTCAGGCGTTTGCTTTTTGCCGAAACCGTAAACTGTTACACCTTGTTCCTTCAACCGGATAGCCAGTGCAGTAAAGTCACTATCACTAGATACCAAACAAAAACCATCAAAACGGCCGGTATAGAGTAAATCCATCGCATCAATAATCATAAAACCGTCAGTGGCATTTTTACCTGTGGTGTAGGCGAATTGCTGCATAGGTTTGATAGCATGCTCATTAATGACAGCTTTCCATTTACCGTTGTCACCAACAAAGTTGCCATAGATGCGTTTTACCATTGCTTCACCGAATTTAGTTGTTTCTTCTAAAATCGCATCAATGGTTTGCGCTGACGCATTATCAGCATCAATTAAAACAGCCAGCCGTGCAGATTTCTCTTCAGCTACATTAAAACTAATTTTATTTTTTGACATAATTTTAGAGTTCCTAAAATCAAATGCGATGCATGGCTTGGAAGATTTCTTCGTTTTGCATGCGGATGTCGAGCGCGAGTTTTTTGCTCTCTTCCGCAAACAAATCCAGCATTTCTTGCCGCGATTTGGGGCATTTCGAGGTATCCACTAAGATAATCATGGTGAAGAAATCGTCCATCAGCTGCTGGCTGATATTGAGGATGTTGATTTGGTTTTCCGCCAAAATTCTGGAAACGTCGTACACGATGCCGACGCGGTCTTTGCCGATGACGGTGATGACTGAATTGTTCATAAGTCAGGGTCCTTGTAGGGGTCGTCTGAAAAATTGATTTGGGAAATTATAGCACCGCTTTAGAATAATATGACTTGGATTGTTGACAATTTTGCATTGCCCGAACCTGATATTCCGTCTGCCGTCATTCCCGCGCAGGTGGGAATCCAGATTTATCCGTGCAGAAATCGTCAAAGAAAAAGTTTCCTAAATTTTATAGTGGATTAAATTTAAATCAGGACAAGGCGACGAAGCCGCAGACAGTACAGATAGTACGGCAAGGCGAGGCAACACCGTACTGGTTTAAAGTTAATCGACTATATGTTCTGGATTCCCGCCTGCGCGGGAATGACGGCCACTCTTAAAATATTTGGATTTTCAAAAAGCCTTATGAATAAGGTCGTCTGAAAACCATTTAACGAAACCGTTAACTTTGTTTTCAGACGACCTTCAGTTCAAACCGCCGCCTAAATCACTCCGAATAGGTAAACTTTGCGCGTTTGACGTTGCAAAGGATTTCATACGGAATCATACCGGCGGCTTCGGCGACTTCGTTGATATTAACAATGTCGCCCCACAATTCGACTTCCGCACCCAAACCTTCTTTGGAAGCATCGAGTTCGACGGTGATCATGTCCATTGACACCCTGCCGATGATGCGGCTGCGTTTGCCTTCGACGGCAACGGGCGAGTTGGTCGAGGCTCGGCGCGGATAGCCGTCGGCGTAACCGCAGGCAATTAGGCCGACGCGTGTAGATTTGCTGGTATAAAACGTCGCGCCGTAGCCGATAGGAGAATGAGGTTGCAGGACGCGTTCGCCGAATACGCGGGAAGTCAGGCGCATGACGGGTTTCAGGCGTTCGTCCACGCCGCCGAACGGAGAAATGCCGTAAAGCGCCAGTCCGGCACGCCCCCAATCGCGGCGCGCTTCGGGAACGTTCAAGATGGCGGCGGAGTTGGCGAGGCTTTCTTCGCCTTCCAAGCCTTCACACGCCAAATCAAAGGCTTCAAGCTGCATTTCGGTCATGCCGTTGTCGGGTTCGTCAGCGCAGGCAAAATGGCTGAATTTGACGATGCTGTCAACGTGTTTGCACTGTTTCAGGGCGGTGTAGGCGGAAGTGTAATTGTGCGGGAAGAAGCCGGCGCGGTGCATACCGGAATCCATTTTGAGCCAGACTTTGACGGGATTTTGCCAATGATGGGCGATTAAGGCTTCGAGTTGCCACTGGCTGCCGACGCCCGGCCACAAATTGTATTTATCAACGGTGGCGTATTCCGATGCTTCAAACACGCCTTCAAGCAAAACGATGGGATTGGTAATGCCGCTCTCGCGCAATTCGACGGCTTCGTCCACGGTGGCGACGGCAAACCCGTCGGCAAGGTCAGACAATGCGTGGGCGCACCGTACCGCGCCGTGTCCGTAAGCGTCTGCTTTAATGACGGCAAGCATCTTGCCGCCGTGAATCTGTTTCAGGGTTTGGTAATTGTGGCGCAGATTGTCCAAGCGGATTCGGGCATTTAATGGACGCATGATTTGTTCTTTCCGTTAATGAAGGTCGTCTGAAAATGGATATTCACGTTTTCAGACGACCTTTCGGTATTTTTAACGACCACATTATAGGCTTAAAGAGAGGGTTTTTAAATATCGTAATGAAATGAAGAAAATTGGAATATATAGCCCGTCTGTTCAAACATATTCTGCCGATTTGTATTTAAATTTCAAAAATCAGCATATCCCCTTCCCAAAGCACTTATAAAATGAAAGAAAAATAAACCCTGCTAATTTGCCGAATCAGGCCGCCTGTAACGCAATATTGTGATGAATCAAACTTCCTGACGGATAAGCCTACGATTGCTTGTCAGTCGGTAGATTTTAAAACATAATACTTACGCGCCTAAGTATTGGAGTTTTACTACAAATACATGATAGGTAAGCCGTACGCAGCGCAGCAGTTCCATCCAATCAACTCAAAGCAAGGAAGGTCTAAAATGAAAGTAACCAGTTTCGGCGAAGTGTTGTGGGACGATTTTCCAAGCGGCAAAGTGTTGGGCGGTGCGCCGCTGAACGTTTTGGTCCGTTTGCAATCCTTCGGGGTCGATACCGCCATCATCAGCCGCCGCGGCGATGATGCCGACGGCGAAGAGCTGCTGCGCCAAATCCAAGCGAAAAACGTCAATACCGACCTGCTGCAAGTGTGCAAAGAATGCGATACCAGCCTTGTCAAAGTCATCTTGGACAAATGCGGCAGCGCGTCATACGAAATCGTATATCCCTGCGCGTGGGACCGCATCATCGTCGAAGATGCCGCCTTGCAGCGTGTCGCCGAATCCGATGCCTTCGTGTTCGGCAGCCTTGCCACCCGCGACGAGATTTCCCGTGCGGCATTAGACAAACTGATGGAAAAAGCCAAATTCAAAATCTTCGACGTCAATCTGCGCAAACCCCACTACGACACCGACCGCCTGCTCGCCACCATGAAGCGTGCGGATATGCTCAAGCTCAATGACGACGAATTGTACGAACTGTCCGCAGTTTACGGCTCTCCCTACCACAGCATCGAACAAAACATCGCCTACCTCAACCGCTTGACCGGCGCACAAACCATCTGCGTCACTTTAGGCGGACACGGCGCGATTTTATACAAAGACGGCGAACTCTACCGCCACTGCGGCTTCCGCATCAAAGTCGCCGATACCGTCGGCTCCGGCGACAGCTTCTTGGCAGGACTGACTTACAAACTGCTCAACAATGCCGAGCCTCAAGAAGCCATCACTTTCGCCTGCGCTCTCGGCGCCCTAGTCGCCTCCAGACACGGCGCGACGCCCGACATTTCCTTACAAGAAATCGAAAGCTTCATGAATCCGGCTTGATGTTTGCCATCAACGGATGCCACAACAAAAGGTCGTCTGAAAACGGATTTTCTGTTTTCAGACGACCTTTCCATATCCCTCAATCCCGATAAGCCCAATGATTGACCGGACCGTGTCCCGCGCCGATGTTCAAAGGGTTGCGAATCGCCTCGGTAATGTATTTTTTGGCGGTTTGCACGGCTTCGAGTGTCTCGAAACCTTTTGCCAGCTCGGCGGCGATACAGGCGGAGAACGTGCAGCCTGTACCGTGCGTATGCGCCGTCGGGAAGCGGCGGTCGGTAAATTCAAACACATCATCCGGCGTAAACAGCCAGTCTGTGCAGTATTCGCTGCGGCTGTCGCCCAAATGCCCGCCTTTAATCACCACGTTTTTCACACCGCAATCTTGCAGGATTTTGGCAGCGCGTTCCGCGTCTTGGCGGTTTTCAATGCGCACGCCCGTCAAGGTTTCCGCTTCGGGCAGGTTCGGCGTCAGAATGTCGGTATCAGGCAGAAGCAGACGTTTCATCGCTTCAACGGCGGAGTCCTGCAACAGCGGCGCGCCGCCTTTGGCAATCATCACCGGATCAAGGACGCGCTTGCCGAAACAGCATTTTTTCAGATTTTCGGCAACGCATTCAATCACTTCCGCCGTACCCAGCATCCCGATTTTATAGGCGCGGATTTCAAAATCGGAGCGGACGGCTTCGATTTGAGCAGTGATGATGTCGGTCGGAATCAGATGCACCGCCGATACGCCGAGCGTATTTTGCGCGGTCACGGCTGTCAGCACGCTGGTGCCGAACACGCCGCGCATCTGAAACGTCTTCAAATCCGCCTGTATCCCCGCCCCGCCGCCGGAATCCGAGCCGGCGATGGTCAGCGTTTGGACAAATGTTTCTTCCATTTGGTTTCTCCTGTTTCTTGGTTGGACAATTTAGGAAGCGGTTTGAAGGTCGTCTGAAAAACAATCATGCTTGTTTTCAGACGACTTTTGTTTTGTGGAAATCTAAAAGTTTGGAATCGCAACAATCTCTGTACATTCGCCCAAAATAGAAGTCTAGATTCCTGCCTTCGAGGGAAGGGAGTGTAAGTGCCTGTTATTCAGATTTATTATATGACTGATTTAATCATTTTTTTGATATAGCACTGCCGTTAGCCGTCAATCCCCCAGCGCCGCCACCATTACCGCTTTAATCGTGTGCATCCGGTTTTCCGCTTGGTCGAACACGATGCTGGCGGAGCTTTCGAACACTTCTTCCGTTACTTCCACGCCGTTTAAGCCGAAGGTTTCGTAAATCCATTCGCCGACTTTGGTTTCGCGGTTGTGGAAGGCGGGCAGGCAGTGCATGAATTTGACCTGCGGGTTGCCCGATACCGCCATCAGCTCGGGAGTAACGCGGTAATCTTTCAATAAATCAATGCGTTCCTGCCACGCTTCTTTCGGCTCACCCATGCTGACCCACACGTCGGTATGGATAAAATCGACGCCTTTGACAGCTTCTTCCGCGTTTTCGGTCAGCAAAATCTTTCCGCCGGTTTCTTCGGCGACGGCGCGGGCGCGGGCGACGATGTTTTCAGACGGCCACAAGGTTTTCGGTGCGCCGATACGCACGTCCATGCCGAGCTTCGCGCCCAACACCAGCAGCGAGTTTGCCATGTTGTAACGCGCGTCGCCGACGTAGGCAAACGCGGTTTGGTTCAAGGGTTTGCCGCTGTGTTCGCGCATGGTCAGCGCGTCGGCGAGCATTTGGGTGGGGTGGAACTCGTTGGTCAAGCCGTTGAACACGGGCACGCCGGCGTATTTCGCCAATTCTTCGACCACGTCCTGCCCGAAGCCGCGATATTCGATGCCGTCGTACATCCTGCCCAACACGCGGGCAGTGTCTTTGATGCTTTCCTTATGCCTGATTTGGCTGGCGGACGGCTCCAGATAAGTCACCCCCGCCCCTTGGTCACGTGCGGCGACTTCAAACGCGCAGCGGGTGCGGGTCGATGTTTTTTCAAAAATCAGGGCGATGTTCTTCCCTTTCATCCGCTGCACTTCGTGCCCTGCCTTTTTGGCGGCTTTCAACTCGGCGGCAAGGTCGAGGTAGGCGGTGATTTCTTCGGGCGTGAAATCCAAAAGTTTCAGGAAATGGCGGTTTTTCAGGTTCATATTCGTATTTCTCCTTTCCGGCAGGTCGGGTATTGATGAGCAATCTGCCGCTGCTCTATTTTATAGTGGATTAACTTTAAACCAGTACGGCGTTGCCTCGCCTTGCCGTACTATCTGTACTGTCTGCGGCTTCGTCGCCTTGTCCTGATTTAAATTTAATCCACTATAGTCAGGTCGGATTTTCGAATCCGGTAATTTCAATCGACGTTGTTACCTCAAAATCAAAACAAGGTCGTCTGAACTTCGCCGCGTTCCAAAGCAAGCAGCGATTGTTTGCGGTTCAGGCCGCCTGCGTAGCCGGTCAGCTTGCCGTCACTGCCGATGACGCGGTGGCAGGGAATCAGGATGGACACTTTGTTCTGCCCGTTGGCGGCGGCAACGGCGCGGACGGCTTTGGGATTGCCCAAACGCTGCGCCTGCTCCTTGTAGCTGCGCGTTTCGCCGTAAGGAATCGCCAAGAGCGCATCCCATGCCTGCTTTTGAAATTCAGTGCCAATCTGCTCCAAGGACGTGGCAAAGGTTTTCAGACGACCCTTGAAGTATAAGTCCAATTCCTGCCGCAGAAGTTGCGTTCGCTCATCTTCCCGAAACACAAACCGTCCGCGCAAGGCTTTTTGGACGGCAGTAATTTCCTGCTCCATATGTTTCTGCCCGACAAACTCCAGCAAACACAAGCCTTTACCGCCGAACACCGCCAGCATCTCGCCCAAAGGCGTGACAATGGCGGCGGCGGTCAGTTCGTTCGAGCTATCAGGATAACGCGCTTCCAAGAGACGGATGGCACGGCGGATACGGACATATTCTTCAGGCGCGCAGCCGATACGGTCGATAAAATCCTGCTCGAACTGTTTGGCTTCGTGTTCCGTCAGATTGGGATACGGCATGACTTCACACTCAAAAACTTGGGTTTCGAGCCAATGGCGGATTTCATCCCATTTTGACGGCAGGTTGTTTAAGGAAGGCAGGGTAATCATTCGTTTGCTCCGTATCTCTATCATGGATTTGACGGCAAAATCCCCAATTTTCGCCATTCCCGCACGCCGATGCAGGAACGGGCTACGACGGAAATCTTGAGGGTTGGGTTGCGGCAATTCCTAAATATTCGATATTTCTAAAGCCTCAGGGAAAGGAATTAAAGATTTCAGACGACCTTGCAAATTTAAGTTTGACGTGCGTTCGAAATAAGGCAGTTGATGCGAAGCCAAATTCCGTCGGTGTGCCTGCAACTTGGCTCCCTCCCCTGTGGGGGAGGGTTGGGGAGAGGGTAAAACGGGGCAGATACAGACAATATTTCCGTTGCCACCCTAATGCCCTCTCCCTAACCCTCTCCCACGGGAGAGGGAATGGATTGCCGTTCAAATAAATCGTTCTACATAAAAATCAATGCGTTATCTCAAACTCACGTTAGGTCTAATCAAATTGTCGGACATCCATATCCGACAGCCCATTTTCTTTTCAGACGGCCTTTTCAGCCAACAACCGCGCCAATATCCCCTCATACACCGCCGACAGCTTCGGAATATCGTCCAGCCGCACGTTTTCGTTGATTTGGTGGATGGTGGCATTGGACGGGCCTAATTCGATGAGTTCTTTCGCAATGGCTTTAATGAAGCGTCCGTCCGAAGTGCCGCCGGTGGTGGACAATTCGGTCTCTACGCCGCAGGTTTCGGCGATGGCTGCGCGTGCCACGTCGGTCAGTTTGCCTGCATGGGTCAGAAAGGGCTGCCCCGAACACGACCACTGCAAATCGTATTGCACGCCGTGTTTGTCCAAAATGGCGTGGACGCGTTGTTTCAGCCCTGCTTCGGTGGACTCGGTGGAGAAGCGGAAATTGAATTTGACGTTCAGCTCGCCCGGAATGACATTGGTCGCGCCTGTGCCGCCGTTGATATTGGAAATTTGAAAGCTGGTCGGCGGGAAGTATTCGTTGCCTTCGTCCCAGACTTCCTGCGTCAGCTCTAACAAGGCCGGGGCAAAAGTATGCACGGGATTGATTGCCAAATGCGGATAGGCAATATGTCCTTGCTTGCCTTTGACGGTCAGGTTGCCCGACAGCGAGCCGCGCCGGCCGTTTTTAATCATATCGCCCAATTTGTCCACGGCGGTCGGCTCGCCGACGATGCAGTAGTCGATAAGCTCGTCGCGCGCTTTCAACACATCGACGACTTTGGTCGTACCGTCCAGCGCGTCGCCCTCTTCGTCGGAAGTAATCAGAAGCGCAATGCTGCCTTGGTGATCGGGATGTTCGGCAACAAAGCGTTCGCAGGCGGTAACGAAACAGGCGATGCTGGTTTTCATGTCCGCCGCGCCGCGCCCGTATAATCTTCCGTCGCGCTCGGTCGGCTCGAACGGGGGCGAATCCCATTTTTCAACAGGACCTGTCGGCACGACGTCGGTATGTCCTGCAAAACAGACGACGGGAGCCTGCGTGCCGCGTCGCAACCAGATGTTTTTGGTGTCGCCGAAATGGAGTTCTTCAGCCGCAAAACCGATTTTGTGTAGGCGTTCGGCAAGCAGTTTTTGGCAATCTCGGTCGTCGGGGGTAACGGACGGGCGGGAAATCAACGCTTTGGCGAGTTCTAGGGATTGAGTTTCGGTCATTTTTTGGTTTTCTTGTTGATTGTGAATATTTGGAACAGGTCGTCTGAAAATCAGTTTCGGGTTTCAGACGACCTTTTTGTAGCAAATTATATAGCGTTCGATGCTTGAATTCATTCCTATGCGGAAATGGAGACACGGATATTTTCTATTTTAGCCCACCATACCGCCCTACTCGTCCGCGGGCTTCTGCCCTTTGCGTTCCGCTTTTCTGGCTTCGCGAATGGCTTTGAGTTCGGCTTCTTTTTGACGGGCTTTTTTGAGCCATGTTTCCCATTGGTTCGGCGTTTCGAGGGTGATTCTGCCGATTTTACCTTCGCGGAAGTCGGTGAGGATGTTCTCGGCGGCTTTTTGGTAGTTGATCCGTCCGCCGCTGAGGACTGCGCCGCGTTTTTTGGCTATCCATTCGAGCCATGAGTTGTCGTCCCAGTGGCTGCTGGGATCTTTGTCGGCTTGGTAGCGTTCTTGCAACATGGCGAGGTAGTGGCGGCGGAGGTAGTCTAGGAGCTCGAGGGCGACTTCTTCTTCGTCCAGCGCATTGCGTCCGACTGCGCCGCCGGCAGCGAGGTTGTAGCCGCCTTCTTCGACGATGATTTTCGGCCACAGCATTCCAGGGGTGTCGTAGAGCCAGAAGTCGTCGGCGAGGAAGAGGCGTTGTTCGGCTTTGGTAATACCGGGTTCGTTGCCGGTTTTGGCGGATTTTTTGCCTATCATGCCGTTGATGAGGGTGGATTTGCCGACGTTGGGGATGCCGCAGATGAGGACGCGCAGGGGTTTTTCTATGCCTTGGCGGTGGGGAATCATGGCGCGGCAGGCTTGGGTGATTTTGCCGTGCACGCCGGTTTCGGAGGAATCGAGGGCGATGGCGCGGGTGTCGAGGCGGCTGTTGTAGTGTTCGAGCCAGATTTTGGTGCGTTCGGGGTCGGCAAGGTCTTGTTTGTTGAGGATTTTGAGTTTGGGCTTGCCTTTGGAAAGCTGGGCTAGCAGGGGGTTTTCGCTGGAGGCGGGCATACGTGCGTCCAGCATTTCAATCACCATGTCGACGCTTTTGGCGCGCTCGGCGATGGCTTTTTTTGCTTTGTTCATGTGGCCGGGAAACCATTGGATTGCCATGTTTTGTTCTTTCTGTATGATTTGCGGTGGGTCGTCTGAAAAGTGGTTCGGCGGTGTTTTCAGACGACCTGAGGTTTGTCCGTTTTCTGTGCAAAGGTCGTCTGAAAGCCTTCGCGGTTTTTCAGACGACCTTTTGGTTTGGGGCGCTCAAGGTTTAGAGGTTGCCGTGTTCGTAGCGGTAGTAGCCGGCTTCGTCCATACATTGTTCAAGGGATTTGGATTCGCCTCCGTGTTTGGCGTCGTGTTGCGCTTGTGATTTGCAAACGTTGATTTGGCGGGAAACTTCGGCTTCGCTTGCGCCGGTGCGGTGCCAGCGGTAGGCGGGGACTTCGGTGGCGCAGGCGGCGAGTGTGCAGGCGAGTGCGAGGGTGAGGATGTGTTTCATGGGTTTCTCCTTTTATAGTGGATTAAATTTAAACCAGTACGGCGTTGCCTCGCCTTGCCGTACTATTTGTACTGTCTGCGGCTTCGTCGCCTTGTCCTGATTTAAATTTAATCCACTAAATATCGAAAAGGTCGTCTGAAAAGGGGAATCAGCGTCCGGACAGGTTTTGCGCCTGTCTGTGGCGGACCAGCAGTTCGTAATGTCCTTGCAGGCGTTGGGCGAGTTTTTCGACGACATAGACGGAACGGTGTTGCCCGCCGGTACAGCCGATGGCGATGGTAACGTAGCTGCGGCTTTCTTTTTGCAGGCGCGGGAGCCAGTGGTTCATAAAGTGGTCGATGTCGTCCACCATTTCCTGCACCAGGGGCTGCTGGTCGAGATACGCTTGAATGGGGGCGTCCATGCCGGTGTAGGGGCGCAGCTCGGGATCGTAATAGGGATTGGGCAGGCTGCGCATATCGAACATGAAATCGGCGTTGTTCGGCACGCCGTATTTGAAGCCGAAAGACTCGAGGATAACCAAAAGCCCCCTGCGCTCGATGTTGAGCCATTGTTGAACGGCGTAACGCAGCTGCTGCGCGTTCATTTTGGATGTATCGATGCAGTAGGCGATGTCTTTGAGCGGGAACAGCCATTCGCGCTCTTTTTGCAGGCTTTCCAGCAGGGTAAGGTTCAGTCCCGACAGCGGATGGCCGCGCCGCGTTTCGGAAAAACGGCGCACCAGCACGCTTTCTTCTGCCTCCACAAACAATACTTCGACCTGATGGCCTTCATCGCGCAGGTATTGGATTTGCTCCTGCGCTTCCTGAATGTTGATGCCGGAGCGGACATCGACGCTCACGCCGAGTTTGGTTTCATCGGCGCGCTCGATATGGTGCAGCACCAGCGAAGGCAGCATTTCCAGCGGCAGGTTGTCCACGCAGAAATAGCCGAGGTCTTCAAGCTGTTTGAGGGCAACGGACTTGCCCGAGCCGGACAATCCGCTAATCAGGACGATTTTCATGGTTTTGTTCGTTTTCTTTGAGTTGTGTTTGATGGCGTTCGAGGAATTCTTTGGTACTGTCTTTGCCGCGCAACTGGAGGATGTAGTTGCGCACTGCCGCTTCAACCAATACGGCAAGGTTGCGGCCCACGGCGACAGGCAGGGTGACGGAACGGACGTTGACGTTGAGGATGGACTCGGTTTCCGTGCGTATGCTCAAGCGGTCGAGCTGCTTCATATAATCGTCGTCGGCAGCGACCAGGTTGATAATCAATTGGAGGATTTTTTTCGGACGGATGGAGGTTTCGCCGAAAATGTGGCGGATGTTGAGTATGCCCAAACCGCGCACTTCAAGGAAATCACGCAACATCGGCGGGCAGCGGCCTTCGAGCGTTTCGGGGCCGGTACGGAAAAGCTCGACCGCATCATCGGCGATCAGGCTGTGTCCGCGCGAAATCAATTCCAACGCCAATTCGCTTTTACCCAAGCCGGAATGACCGGTAATCAACACGCCGACTTCAAATACATCGAGGAATACGCCGTGTTTGACGATGGAAGTTGCCAGCGTGCGTTGCAGATAAATCCGCAACACGTCCATCAAATACGGGCTTTCGAGCTTGGAGGTCAGCAGCGGGATGTCGTTTTTATGGCAGTAGTCGCGCAATTTGGGCGAAACCGCCAGACCGTTGGCAACGATGACCAGCGACATGGGGATATCGAAGAGTTCACCGAAATCGTAATTCAATTCACCCGATTCGAGGCGTTTGAGATATTCGGCTTCGGCAACACCGACGACTTGGATTTGATTGGGATGGATAAAATTCAAATGGCCGACCAACGCCAAAACGGGTTTGTCGGCCTCTACTCCGATGCGGTTGTCCGCACCCGAATTGCCTGCCGCCCAAGCAAGTTGGAGCTTGTGCTGATTGTCGGAAAACAGGCGGCGGACGGATATACTGGGCATTCTTTACTCTTCTGCCAGAAGTTTGCGCACCTCCTCGGCAGAGGTTGCGGACATCAAGGCTTCACGGACGGCTTTTTGCGAGAACCTGCCCGCCAGTTTGGACAAGACTTCCAAATGCTCGCCGGTCGCATTTTCCGGCACCAACAACGTGAAAATCAGGGATACGGGTTTGCCGTCGGGCGCATCGAAAGCGACCGGTTCTTTCGTGCGGATAAACGCGCCGGTGGCTTTTTTCACGCAGGCATGACGGCCGTGCGGGATAGCGACGCCCTGCCCCAGGCCGGTCGAACCCAGCTTTTCGCGGGCAAACAGGCAGTCGAAGACATCGCCGTGAGGTAATTCTGCTTCATGTTCAAGCAGCAGGCCCGCTTCTTCAAACAAGCGTTTTTTGCTGCCGACTTCCAAGTCTAAAACGATATGGGACAAAGGCAAAATTTCGCCGATAAGGCTCATAGAAATCTCTTTTGATGTGGCAAAATGAAATGGAATTGTACCGACTGTCTGTACAAACCTCAATCCTGAACACGCAATTTACACTCAGATTGCTAACAAGAAATGCTGCTTCTTTGATATTTCTTAACTCATACACAAGGTCGTCTGAAAACGGCGGCAAGTGGTTTACCGCGGGTTTGGATACCAGATAAAACCCCGCCACCATCGTCAACCCGCCCTGCCCCAAAAGCAAAACGTCGTCTGAAAACCTTTTCAGACGACGTGTTAACCATTTTATTACCTTACAACCGCGTGGCAGCCAAAGCCCACAAATAATGCCCCGCCAGACCCAAAAACCACAGCAGACCGATATAGTTGTTATCCAAAAACACTTTAAAACAAGTTTGGCGGTCACGCGTTTTAATGGCATGGTATTGACCGATTTGCAGCCACACCACCGCAGGCAGCATGATCCAGTACGGCCATGTCGCGCCGATTTTCACGCCCAACACCGCCATCAGCGCGGTAAACCAAAAATGGCAGAGCATAGAAGCGGAAATATCGTGATCGCCGAACGTGATGGCCGAAGTTTTAATCCCGATTTTCAAATCGTCTTCCTTGTCCGACATCGCATAAATCGTGTCGTAGGCAAGCGTCCACAAAGCATTGGCGGTAAACATCAGCCACGCCGTAGAAGGTACGCCACTGCGGACGGCAGCAAACGCCATCGGAATCCCGAAAGAAAACGCCAGCCCCAAATAAAACTGCGGCAGCGGGAAAAACCGTTTGGTAAAGGGGTAAGTCATCGCCAAAAACAGCGCGGGAACGCTCATCACCCAAGTCAACAGGTTCAGCGGCGTCATGCAGAGGGCGGCAAGCAGGCAGAGGATGACCGTCAGCAAAATCGCTTCGGTTTTAGAAACCAGCCCGCGGGCAAAGGGGCGGTTTTTCGTGCGCTCGACCGAACCGTCAAAATCGCGGTCGGCAAAGTCGTTGATCACGCAGCCTGCGCTGCGCATAAAGAACGTACCGGCGGTAAACGCCCAAAAAATATCCGCTTCAGGAATCCCTTCCGAAGCAACCCATAACGCCCAATAGGTCGGCCAAAGCAGCAACAACGTGCCGATAGGCTTGTCGATGCGCATCAGCTTGCCGTATACCAAAATGCGGGCAACGGCGTGACGGTTGAGAAAATGTAGGAGAAAACGTCTTATCTTCATGTAGGTAATTTAAATTCTATGGCAAACCCGGACAAACCTCGCATCCCTTTTCAGACTTTGCCGTTACCTTATTAAAATTTTTGTAACTGTTTCAACGGAAACTTGCCTATTATAAGCTAATTTTCAAGAATGATGATTAAATTTAAACATTTATGACAAAAATTAAACAGGGTGCTATTTGGAAGTCTGGGAATGATTCTAGAAAATACAATACAAACATCTAAAATAAAATACTTAAAAATCAATAAGAAATCACTCTAAAAACACCACTCTTCTACCACATACCCAACTTACCTAAATCATCCATTTAATACGAAAAGTTCCTCCTTTATTACAAAATAAATAATTGGCATCCCCAAGAATAAGGTCGTCTGAAATGCAACCTACCAGTTTTCAGACGACCTTATCTTACTGCAAACATCAGGCTTACGACATTTAAAACGATTCATCCGCCCGCAGATAACGCCATTTGCCGGGCGGCAGTTTGCCCAGTTTGACTTTACCCATCCGAATCCGCTTCAGCCCGACGACGCGCAAACCGACGAGTTCGCACATACGGCGGATTTGCCGCTTTTTGCCTTGTTTCAACACGAAACGCAACTGGTCTTCGTTTTGCCATTCTACTTTGGCGGGACGCAGTTTCTCTCCGTCCAAACTCAATCCGTGGTTGAGCAAGGCAAGTCCTTTTTCGTCCAATTTGCCGCGCACGCGCACGAGATATTCTTTTTCGCTGCCGCTGTTTTCGCCGATAAGCTGCTTGGCGATGCGGCCGTCCTGCGTCAACACCAGCAACCCGACGGAATCGATGTCCAGCCTGCCGGCGGGCGCCAAGCCGAATTTGTGTTTTTCGCTGAACGGAATGCGGCTGTCGTCGCCTTCCCAACGGTTGTCCGCAGTAATCAGCTCGGCAGCGGATTTGTAGCCTTTTTCCGCCTGCGCGCTGACGTAGCCGACGGGCTTGTTGAGCAGGATGGTAACGCGCTCTGCCTGTCTTTCATGCGCCTGCCGGTTGAGGTCGATGCGGTCGCGTTCGGTTACTTTCTGACCGAGTACGGCGGTTTGCCCGTTGACCTTGACCCAGCCTTGCTCGATGTAGCTGTCTGCCTCGCGGCGCGAGCATAAGCCTAATTGCGCCATACGCTTGGAAAGACGCATGGTTTCTTCGGATGTATTGTCCATAATATGTCTGAATTTAAAAGAGAAAACGGATTATATCACTGCAATAGGAAAGGTCGTCTGAAAAGAAATCAAGAGACTCTTTCAGACGACCTTATCTTTTCAAGACTAGATCAGGCTTAAGAATATTGTTTTAAGAGTTCGCGGAACTGCACGCCGGTTTCCGGATGTTTCAAGCCGTAGGCAACGGTAGCTTCGAGATAACCCAGTTTGCTGCCGCAGTCGTAGCGTTTGCCGTCGAAGGCATGTGCGAGAACGAACTCGTGATCCAACAGGCGGGCAATGCCGTCGGTCAGTTGGATTTCGTTGCCTGCACCGCGCGGCAGGTTTTCCAGAAGGCTGAAAATGCGAGGAGTCAGGATATAACGGCCGACAACGGCAAGATTGGACGGTGCTTCTTCAGGTTTCGGTTTCTCTACAATATTGGTAATCCGTTGAAAGCTGTTTAATTTTTCCACTTCTACAATGCCGTAAGAGCCGGTTTGTGACGGATCAACGGTTTCCACGCCCAAAACGCTGTTGCCGCTTTGATTGTAGATATCGACCATTTGCTTGAGCGCGCCTTTGGGCGCGTCAATCAGGTCGTCGGCGAGAATAACGGCAAAGGGTTCGTCGCCCACTGCGGCACGAGCACACAATACGGCGTGTCCTAAACCCAAAGCCTCGGCTTGACGAATGTAAAGGCAGGTAATGTTAGAAGGCAAGATGTCTTTGACGTGTTCCAGCAGCTTGTCTTTTTGACGCATTTCCAGCTCGGTTTCCAGCTCGTAGGCTTTGTCGAAATGGTCTTCGATACTGCGTTTGTTGCGGCCTGTAATGAACACCATTTCTGTGCAACCGGCTTCTACTGCTTCTTCTACCGCATATTGAATCAACGGCTTATCGACGATAGGCAGCATTTCTTTCGGACTGGCTTTGGTGGCAGGCAGAAAGCGCGTACCCATACCGGCTACGGGGAAAACGGCTTTTTTAATCGGTCTCATAAACTTTCCTCTTACTTTATATTTCAAAGTACCAGCTATCCGGGCGCACAATAATTCATTGACTTCATTCCCAGACCACATTATCAAACAAAAAATGATTTTGTAATAATCATCAATGTGTTAATTGTATCATGACATAATTTCACTGTAACAACCTCAACCGTAAAGCACAGCAAAATCCTGTATCCGTACTTTCACTTTATACCCTTCCGATCGACACAATAATACTGGTAACGTTCTGCCAACCCATACAATATCAGTGCAGTTAATCCCCAAATATCGTAATGCAAATACGGCAAAACAGGCGTAGCGATCATATTGCCTTCATAGATGAAGCTGCGGCTGCTATAGTTGTCCATATCTAATGCAAAATCCAATGGCAAGTAAAAGATTTCAGCCACTTCCCCACTATTGACGCAAGTTGGCGGATTTTCCGGACAGAGTGCCAAAACCGGATGCACTTCATAACCGGACGGCGTGTAATAAGGCGGCAACGGTGGAAAAACCTGCCAAAAATGCGATGCAATCCCCGTCTCCTCTTCAGTTTCACGCAATGCCGTCACAATAAAGTCTTTATCCCCTTCGTCTGACCTGCCACCGGCAAAAGCAATCTGCCCGGTATGGTGTCGCAGGGTGTCGGCGCGACGCGTCAGCA
This sequence comes from Neisseria mucosa, assembly GCA_003028315.1. Classification (NCBI taxonomy): domain Bacteria; kingdom Pseudomonadati; phylum Pseudomonadota; class Betaproteobacteria; order Neisseriales; family Neisseriaceae; genus Neisseria; species Neisseria mucosa. The sequence goes on from CP028150.1 coordinate 1,475,676, forward strand.
CAATTTGCCACCGCCCTTCCCGCCGAACGACTGCCAGCAAAACGGCGGCTGTTTTACCTTCCTGCCGGACAAAACGGTTTCGTTCCTCTTGCGCTATGCTGGCATAACGAAATGCCTGCCCGAAAAAATCCACAAGATCGTTCTGCCTCATCTCCATATACAGACTCCGAAAATAATGATTGATAGGTCGTCTGAAAAAAGAATATTACATTAGGTTTACGGTTGCTTAAAGCTCACGAATCTACAAAGACAAGCGCTTGTGATAAAGTATCGGCTGTTTTCACGACGGATTATCTGCGCTTCAGTCCGTTTTTTTGAATAAAGGCTTATCATGTTTTTGTCTCCGTCCCATATCCGCACACTGACAGCCGCCGTCATGCTGCTTTTTTCTGCCCAAACCATCGCCGCCAAACAAGAATCTGTACCAGAAGTTAAAATCCAATCCCAAACCATTCAGAAAAAAAACCGCCGTACGCCTGAAGCAAGGCTCGCCGAACAAGAGCGCTTGATTGCTGCAAACGATCGCGCTTGGAAAGTTTTCACGCTTTTAGGCGGCGAGATAGCTTTGCAAAAAGGGGATGCTGGTATGGCTTTGGGCACCTATATGCATATGCTCGACCGCACAAAATCACCCGACGTAGCAGAACGCGCATTGGAAATGGCGGTTTCACTCAATGCATTTGAACAGGCCGAATTGATTTATCAAAAATGGCGGGAAATCGAACCTGTTCCGGGTGCAGCGCAAAAACGCATGACTTGGCTACGCGACCTTCTACTCGAAAAAAACGACAAACACCTCAGCGGCTTGGATGAAGTCCTTGCAGGCGCTACCGAAGAACAAAACCGCCGTATTTTCCTACTTCTGGCCCAAACCGCCGTCCAGCAGCCTGATTTGGCAGAAAAGGCCTCGGCACAAGTTCATAAAGAAACACTCAAATACCCTGAAATGCCTGAAGCGGCGATTGCAGATGCCATTTACAGCGCATACGACGGCAAGAAAAAAAATGCCATTGCCGCCCTGCAAAGGCTCGCCAAACTGGATTCGGAAATCCTGCCTCCGACTATGCTCACCTTGCGCCTAATGGCGCAACGCAGTCCGGAAATCCTCAACGGATTCTTCGAACAAACCGACACGCGCAAACTGTCATCCGTATGGCAGGAGCTTGAAATCACCAACCTGGTTGCCAACCACCGCCCCGACAAGGCATACAGTCGTCTGAAAACATTACTGGAAGACAATCCCTCGCCCGATTTGTTTATCCAGGCTGCGATACTCTCCTCCAGCCGTAAAGATGACTTATCCGTTGTCAACCATTACCTCGAAAAAGCCTACCAATCCGGCACAAGCCAACAACAAAGCCGTGCCGCCCTGATCGGCGCCATGACTTATGCCGATGCCAAAGATTACGTCAAGGCCAAACAATGGCTCGGCAAAATCAATTCTGCGGATTACATTTTCGACAAAACCGTTCTCGGCGCTTCGCTCGAAGCCGAACAAGGCAACGGCAAAGCCGCGTGGGAATTGGCACAACGTGCGCTCAAACTGCCCGAGCAGCAGGGACGCTTTTTCGGTGCGCGCGAATTACAGCGTGTTTCCCTGTTTGCCATCGCCAAACATGACAACCCCAAAAAAGCACTATCAGAGTTGAATACACTCATGGTAAAAGCTTCCAAACAGCCTGATGCCAACCAACTGCTGCCCGACATCCTCTATCAACGCGCCATGGTTTACGACAAAATTGGAGAGCGCGACAAAGCTATTGCCGACCTTCGCCGCCAGTTGGAAATATCCCCCGACAGTACCAGCGGCATGAATGCACTAGGCTATATCATGCTTTCTTCCCCGAAATATGATTTAAACGAAGCATTCAAACTGATTCAGGCCGCGTATCAGGTTGAGCCGGAAAATCCCGCCATCAACGACAGTCTCGGTTGGGCATATTATCTGAAAGGCGATGCCGAAACCGCCTTACCCTACCTGCAATACGCCTTCGAACAATATCCCGACGCTGAAGTCGCCTCGCATTTGGGCGAAGTTTTGTGGAAGCTCGGCAAGCAAGAAGATGCCAAAGCCGTTTGGACCGAAGGTTTAAAACAAGAAGGCGACATCGGTTTATTGAAAGAAACCATGCGCCGATTTAACATCCCCGTTTCCCCGCGCAAAAACCACCCTTCCGCTAAAACAAAATAAAAACAGGTCGTCTGAAAACTTTTCAGACGACCCTTCCCCTGCACAGGATTTATCATGAAACAGACCAATATATTATCCGCAGCCGCCCTAACCCTCCTCATCACCGCCTGCGCCCGCCCCGAGTTCCCGCAGCAAAATGGTTGGCAACCGGCTGAAACAGTCAACGATTTTTCCGCCGAAGGACGAATCGCCGTCAAACTCGAAGGCAAAGGCTCTTACGCCAACTTCGATTGGACATACCAAAACCAAGTCCAAACCATCAACATCAACACCCCAATCGGCAGCACCGTAGGGCAGTTGTGCCAAGACAATCAAGGCGTATTGGCTGTCGATAACAAAGGCCGTACATATGAAGCCGCTACCGCACAAGAACTCAGCAACCGCCTATTGGGATTCGAACTCCCTATCCAATACCTGCACATTTGGGCAAGCGGAAAACGTGTAGCCGACGCACCATACCAACTGCTCCCTGGCAGCCGCCTGCAACAATTCGACTGGACAATTTCCCGCACACTCAACAGCAACGGCAAACCCAAAACCCTCTTATTGGAAAACCCGAAACTCACTCTGCGCTTGGCATTTGACAACCTCGACGATCATCCCGAGGGCAACACCCAAACCCAATGTGCCGCCAGAAAATAACCATCTTGCAACACAACCGTAAACAAAATGATTCCAAACGAAGCACAAGCCTTCCCAGCTCCTGCCAAACTCAACCTGGATCTCAGAATCACTGGAAAACGCGCAGACGGCTACCACAACCTAGAAAGTATTTTCTGCCTGATTGACTTATGCGATACCGTTTATCTGAAACCACGTTCAGACGACCTTATCATACTCCACACACCGACAGGCGATATTCCACCGGAACAAGACCTGGCATACCGTGCCGCATCTTTACTGCAAAAACACACTAACTCAAAATTAGGCGTTGAAATTTGGTTGGATAAAAAAATCCCGACAGGCGCCGGCTTGGGAGGGGGCAGTTCGGATGCAGCAACCACACTCACCGTATTGAATCATTGGTGGGAATGCCGATTATCCCGCCAACAGTTAATTGATTTAGGTGTGACTCTGGGTGCAGATATTCCCTTCTTCCTTTTCGGCAAAAATGCCTTTGCCAAAGGAATAGGCGAACAATTATCCCCTATCGACATACCAAAGCAATGGTATGTCATCATCAAACCCAAGGCTCATGTTTCCACTCCCAAAATTTTCTCGCATGGGAACTTGACACGAAATTCCAAACCAAGCATAATGCCGACTTTCCAATCTTTGCAGCCATTCAGGAATGATATGCAGGCTGTTGTTTTTCAGGAATATCCTGAAGTTTGGGAAGCTTATTGTGAATTATCCAAATACGGTTCTGCAATAATGACAGGATCTGGAGCATGTGTATTTCTCTCTACGGATAGTCAGCAAGAAGCAAACAATATATACCAACAAGTTTCACAATCATATGAAGCATATTGTGTTGAAGGTTTAGACATTCATCCTTTGTTTCAAATGATTTAATAAAGTTGGGGAGTCGTCAAGCGGTTAAGACACTGGATTTTGATTCCAGCATGCGAAGGTTCGAATCCTTCCTCCCCAGCCAAATCCCTTTGTTGGGGAGTCGTCAAGCGGTTAAGACACTGGATTTTGATTCCAGCATGCGAAGGTTCGAATCCTTCCTCCCCAGCCAACACCCTTTATTGGGGAGTCGTCAAGCGGTTAAGACACTGGATTTTGATTCCAGCATGCGAAGGTTCGAATCCTTCCTCCCCAGCCAAATAAGAGCGTGTAAGTTTCCTTACACGCTCTTTTATGTTAAGAATCAATGACAACGCTGAAAAACTTTGTTTTGTCGTGATAAATTTGGGGCGAAAAAAGACGGAACGGTAATGCAACGCCGCAAATTTAATTCACTATGCCGGTCATTATGCGTATAATAACGCCCATAATGTCTTGGACATAAAGCAGAGGGAAGCATGACGTTTTCTGAGCGGAAGTTAAACATAAAAACAGGTGAAAATATGGCCGCATACGACAGTTTGATGGTATTTACCGGCAACGCAAATCCGGAGTTGGCGCAACGCGTTGTCAAACACTTGGATATTTCGTTAGGCGAAGCCTCCGTATCCAAATTCTCAGACGGCGAAATTGCCATCGAATTAATGGAAAACGTCCGTGGTCGTGATGTTTTTATCCTGCAGCCCACCTGCGCCCCAACCAATGACAACCTGATGGAAATCCTGACGATGGCCGATGCGCTGAAACGCGCTTCCGCCGGTCGTATTACCGCGGCAATTCCTTATTTCGGCTATGCCCGCCAAGATCGCCGTCCGCGTTCTGTGCGCGTTCCGATTTCCGCCAAACTGGTGGCTAATATGTTGTATTCCGCAGGTATCGACCGTGTTTTGACTGTTGATTTGCATGCCGACCAGATTCAGGGGTTCTTTGATATCCCTGTTGACAACATCTACGCCACTCCTATTCTGTTGAATGACATCAAACAGCAGCGGATTGAAAACCTGACCGTAGTCAGCCCCGATATTGGCGGTGTAGTCCGCGCCCGTGCTGTTGCAAAATCATTAAATGCCGATTTGGCAATTATCGACAAACGCCGCCCGAAAGCCAATGTGGCGGAAGTCATGAATATTATTGGCGATATTCAAGGCCGTACCTGTCTGATTGTGGATGACATGATTGATACTGCGAATACGCTGTGTAAAGCTGCCGTCGCTTTGAAAGAGCGCGGAGCAGAACGTGTCTTGGCATATGCCAGCCACGCCGTATTCTCCGGAGAGGCAGTCAGCCGTATTGCCTCGTCCGAAATCGACCAAGTTGTCGTTACCGACACCATCCCTCTGTCTGAAGCGGCCAAACAATGCGACCGTATCCGTCAAGTGACGATTGCCGGCCTTTTGGCTGAAACGGTCCGCCGCATCAGCAATGAAGAATCCGTCTCATATCTTTTCAATGAAGAAGTGATGACAGGCAGCATGTTGCTGCCATAACCCCGAAGCCGTCTTAAGCTGGTCGCGGCCGATGACGGTAGTTTTATTTAATTTGGAGTATTTAACATGACTTATGAAATTCAAGCCTCTGTTCGTGAAGCACAAGGCACTGGTGCGAGCCGCCGCCTGCGTCGCGAAGGCCAAATCCCCGGTATTTTGTACGGTGAAGGTCAAGAGCCCGTTGCAATTGCTGTGGATCACAAAACTGTATTCTACGCATTGGAAAAAGAATCTTTCCACACTGCACTGATCAAACTGTCCCTGAACGGTGAAACCAAAGACGTTATCGTCCGTGATTTCCAAATGCACCCATTCCGTCGCGAAGTTCAACATATCGACTTCCAGGCCGTTAAAGCCGACCAACCGGTACGCATCCGTGTTCCCCTGCACATTGTTAACGCTGAAAACTCTCAAGCCGTGAAACTGCAAGGCGGTCGCGTATCCCTGTTGAACACTACTGTTGAAGTGGTTGCTTTGCCTGCCAACATCCCTGCATACTTGGATTTGGACTGCACTAAAGTCGTTGCCGGCGACATCCTTCACCTGTCTGACATCCAACTGCCTGAAGGTGTAGAAAGCGTTTCTCTGAAACGTAACGAAAACCTGGCGGTTGCTACCGTTACCGGTAAAAAACGCTAATTCCTTATGTGGAAATAAAAAACCGCACCGAATGGTGCGGTTTTTTATTTTTTATTATTAAAATAATCTATTTAAAAAATATATTTTATAAATATATAACTACTTGATTTGAATCAAAGCTCCAAATTGAGTTTCATTTATAATCGCCGACATTGGAACTGAGACGACACTTCTCAAAGTCCTCAAGATTTTCTGATCAGTAGATGATACATCTGCTTTGATTTAATACTCTCTATCTCTTTCCTCTTGATGTGTGTGTGTTTGGGTGTGGCTGTTGCCACCCCTTTTTTTTGGCTTTTATGTGAAGTAAAATCCGTAACAGCAAATTCTTAACTTCAACCATTTATCCGGAAACAAAATCATGAGCAATAAATTGACTCCGCCTGCCGAACTGCCTGATGAGCAGGATTTACGGGCGGTCTTGGCGTACAACATGCGGCTTTTCCGCGTGAATAAAGGCTGGTCTCAGGAAGAGCTGGCGCGGCAATGCGGTTTGGACAGGACTTATGTATCGGCTGTGGAGCGCAAACGCTGGAACATTGCGTTGTCGAATATTGAAAAAATGGCGACGGCTTTGGGTGTAGCGGCGTATCAGTTGCTGCTGTCGCCGCAGGAGCTGCTAAACCTGATGACCAATCCCTCTGATGCCCAACAGAGGTCGTCTGAAAACGATATTTGACCACCAAATCATCCGCCCCCTCTCCCCACTACTTGAAAGAATAAAAAATGTCTGCAAACCTGTCTTCAGCATTGGAAACCTTCAATCAGCAGCGTGCTGCCGCCGAAGCGCATTATTTGAAAGCCAACCGCGTGTCGGTATTTTTCAGGGAATACACGGCGGCAGTCGAAACCTTGTTGGCGGCATTGTGGGCAGAGCATTTTCAAAACAGCGCATTATGCCTGATGGCGACCGGCGGCTTCGGGCGCGGCGAACTGTATCCTTATTCTGATTTAGATTTGGCAGTCGTGTCGTCTGAAACCGTTTCAGACGACCTTCAGGAAAAAATTGCGGCTTTCGTGCAGGCTTTATGGGATATGAAACTTTCGCCGTCGGTCAAAAGCGGCACCGTTGACGAACTGTGCGAAAGCGTGCGCGATGATATTACGGGGGATACGGCGTTTTTAGAGGCCCGTTTTTTGTTCGGCAACCGCCAAACCGCGGACGAGTTGACGGAAAAAATGAACGCGCAACGCAATGTAGCGGCGTTTATCGAAGCAAAACTGGTGGAGATGGAACACCGCCATGCCAAATCGCAAGGTTCGGGTGCGGTATTGGAGCCGAACATCAAAAGCTGTCCGGGCGGTCTGCGCGACATCCATACCCTGCTTTGGATAGCGAAAGCGCAAGGTTTGGCAACCAATCTTCCTGCGTTGGTACAACAAGGTATTCTGACGCGCACCGAAGCCGGCATGCTTTCACACGGCTACCGCCGCCTCGCCCACATCCGCATCCATCTGCATTTAAACGCAAAACGCGCCGAAGACCGCCTGCTGTTCGATTTGCAGCCGCAAGTCGCCGAAAGCATGGGCTATCAAGGCTTGAACCTCCGCCGCCAAAGCGAAGAACTGATGCGCGTGTTTTACCGCGCGATTAAAACCGTCAAACAACTGAGCGGCATCCTCACGCCCATGCTACAAAGCCGCGTTTCTTCGACGCCGATGCGCGTTACCCTGCGGATTGACGACGACTACATCCAAGTGAACAACCAAATCGCTGCGCGACACACCGATATTTTTTTCAGACGACCCGAACACATTTTCAAAATCGTTGAAATCATGCAGCAGCGCAACGACATTACCGCGCTCGAACCGCAAACCCTGCGCGCTTGGTGGGGCGCGACGCGTAAAATCAACCGCAGCTTCTACCAAAATCCCGAAAACCGCCGCCGCTTCGCCGGCTTTTTCCGCCGCGGCAACGGACTGACCCAAACCCTGCGCTTTCTCAACCTCTACGGCGTGTTGGGCCGCTACCTGCCCGCGTGGGAAAAAATCGTCGGCCTGCTCCAGCATGACCTGTTCCACATCTATCCCGTGGACGACCACATCCTCGCCGTCGTCCGCAATGTCCGCCGCCTTGCCCTAGACATGCACAGCCATGAGCTGCCCTACGCCTCCGCACTGATGCAGTCCTTTGAAAAACAAGACATCCTCTATCTCGCCGCCTTCTTCCACGACATCGCCAAAGGACGCGGCGGCGACCATGCCGTACAAGGCATCGCAGACGCGCGCCAATTTGCCGCCGACCACTTCCTCACCGAAGAAGAAAGCGGCCTGCTCGCCTGGCTGGTCGAAAACCACCTGCTCATGTCCACCGTCGCCCAAAAAGAAGACATCCAAGACCCCGACGTACTCGATACCTTCTGCAAACGCGTACAAACCCACGAACGCCTCAGCGCACTCTACCTCCTGACCATTTCCGACATACGCGGCACCAATCCCAAACTGTGGAACGCATGGCGCGCCAGCCTGCTGGAAAGCCTGTTCCACGCCGCCGGACGCTACCTCGCAGGCAACGGAGGCAATCCGCATGCCCTCTTCGGCCGCCGCCAACAAGAAGCCGCCGATTTGCTCACCCGTGCTGCCGTCCCCGAAAAACAGCAGAAAAAACTATGGAACGCGCTCGGTTCCGCCTATTTCGCCCGCCATCAGTCCCGCGAAATCCTGTGGCACGCCGCCAACCTCGTACACGACTTTGAAACCCCTATCGTCCGCAGCCGCATCCTGCCCAAAAGCGACAGCTTCCAAGTCATGGTCTTCATGCCTAACGGTCCGCGCCTGTTCGCCCGCCTCTGCCGCATCTTCAGCCGCCACGGCTTCGACATCCTCGCCGCCCGCGCCTTTATCACCGAACACGACTACATCCTCGACACCTTCATCGTGCAAATCCCCTCACAACACGCCCCCGAAGACTACCCCGACATCCAAAGCGCGCTCGAAGCCGAACTCAACAGCTTTATCCACGGACACACTGTTGCCGAAACCCAAAGCCACAGCCGCCGCATCAGCCGCCGCAGCCGCTACATGCCAATTGCGCCAAGCATCACCATCACCCCCGAAGAAGACTACCCCGACTGGTACTCCGTCGAAATCACCGCCGTCAACCGCCCTTTCCTGCTCGCCGACATGGCGGAAGTCTTCTTCGCCCACAACGTCAGCCTGCGCTACGCCAAAATTTCCACGCTGGACGAACGCGTCGAAGACAGCTTCATCGTCTTCAGCCCCGATTTGAAAAACCCGAAAACGCAGTCGTCGTTGAAACAGGCTTTGTTGGAACAATTATCGGTGTGACGGTTGGATTTAGAGGAAAAGCAAGAGGTCGTCTGAAAACCTGTTTTCAATTTTCAGACGACCTCTTTATTTGTAAAAATAAAGTTCAGATTCTCAAATCCGACTTTTTCATATGCATCCGAAAGCTGCGCAGGGGGCGCCCCATTAAAGAGTACGCCGGATACAAGCATCCATTCTTTCAGTACGGGTTACTATCAAAATACAAAAGGTCGTCTGAAAACCATTTTCAGACGACCTTTCTTTATTTATTGAAATGAAACATCAAGCCTGTTTATTCCAACGCTCGATGGATTCTTTAATTACTTTTTTTGCTTCTTCCACATCGCCCCAAGATTCGACTTTGGTTGTACCTGCTTTTTTCAGGTCTTTGTAGTGGTTGAAGTGGAACTCGATTTGCTTGATCAACTGCTGCGGCAAATCAGCAAGGGTTTTGTAGGCGTTGCCGTTGTTACGGTCGTCGGCGGGGACGCAGACGACTTTGTCGTCCACTTCGCCGTCATCGACAAACTTCATCACACCGATGACGCGCGCTTCCAAGAAGATGCCTGTCGCCAAGGGCTGTTCGGTAACCAGCAATACGTCCAATTCGTCGCCATCCTCGTCCAAGGTTTGCGGGATGAAGCCGTAGTTGGTCGGTTTGGCGAAAATCGCGGGTTCGACGCGGTCAAGTTGGAATGCGCCGAGGCGGCGGTTCCATTCGATTTTGTGGTTACTGCCGGCGGGAATTTCGTTGACGACGTTGATGATGCCGCCATCCACATCGCCCGGAGTCAGGATTTTATTGAAGTCTGCCATTTGATTTCCTTTATTTTACGGAAGTTTGAACGGCGGAAGTATAGCAAACAAAAGACTCTCTGAAAATGCGGAAAAAGGTCGTCTGAAAACGCAATTCCTTCTTTCAGACGACCTTTAAGCAATCAGGCCGGTTCTATTTCCCCAACCTTTTCCCCAATGCCAAAATCGCCCTTTTGTTCGACGGGGAGAACACTTTTTCCGCCGCTTCTTCAATGCCGAACCATCCGTAAGCGACGTGTTCGTCAGGCTGCAAAACAATCACCGCATCGCGCGGAATTTCGGTGGAAAAGATGTGTTCGCGGTTTTCGAACACGCCTTTGGGATAGCGGTGCCGCCAGTGGTGGTAAATTTCGTAAACCGTGCTGTCGTGCCAGTTGCAGAGCTGTCCGTCCGCAAGGCGGATGCCGGTTTCCTCCCAAACTTCTCGCTTGGCGGTTTCCTCTATGGTTTCGTCCGGCTCGATGCTGCCGGTTACCGACTGCCAAAAGCCTTGCGGCGAAGTGCGTTCGATTAGGAGAATATTACCGTCTGAATCATGCAAAACCACCAGCGCGGACACGGGATACTTCAAGGGCTTTGCCATCAATCGTCTCCGCCGGAATCCATCGCGGGATCGGATTTGGTATCGCTGCGCGCCTGCATTCCCGCCTTAATCATCGCGATGCTGCTCGGTGCCTGGCTTTCGTTCAGGATGCGGACTTCGCGCTGCGGATAAGGGAACTCGATGCCGTGTTCGTTAAACTGCCGCCAAATATCCAGAAAAATCGCCGATTGCAGCGCGGCAAAACCGTTTTCAGGATCTTTTACCCAATATGTCACGCGCAAATCAATACCGTTGTCGCCGAAATTGGTAACCACTGCCAAAGGTGCAGGATTTTCTGATACGCGGGATTGTGCGGCGGCGGCGCTTTTTATGATTTCCAAAGCTTTAATCAAGTCGGAATGATAGGCGACCTGTATATTGAATGCCTGCTGTAATTCGCGGCTGGTATACGATTCGTTGACCACCATTGAAGTAACGAACGTCTCGTTCGGAATCAGCGCTTCCGTGCCGTTTGCATTGCGCAACACGACAAAACGCGAGGTAATTTTGGTGACATAGCCGGTAAAGTTATTGACCGTCAGACGGTCGTTCATACGGATAGAGCGGTCGCCCAAAATGATAAAGCCGGAAATATAGTTGCTCGCCACTTTTTGCAGACCGAAACCGATACCGACACCCAACGCACCGCCGAACACCGACAATACCGTCAAATCAATCCCCACCAGCGGCAGCGCAATCAAGACCGCCAAAACCATCATCACCGTTTTGATGATTTTGGACAAAATCATGGACAGGTTATTGTCCAGGCTGCTTTTCTCCAAACGCTCGCCGATAAAACGCGCCAACCACGACGCGCCTATCATCAGAAGCCCGACCCACAAAATCCCGTTCAGAATCATCAACAGGCTCAGTTTGCCCGAACCGACCGAGAAGCTGATGCCGTCGAGCATCGCCAAAATCTTATCGTCCAAGCCCGACAGCCAAAGCACGAACCCTACCCACAAAACCATAGAGACTGATTTCTCCAGCCAGTCGGTCAGTTTGTTTTGCGGCAAAGCGGCATGAACGACCGCCACGCTGACCCGAATCAAAATCATCCAGCGCGCCGCCAAAATCAGCAGATGCAGCCATACCGCGCGAAACTCCGTCAGGTTGCAGACAAACAAAGCCGCCGCGCCGAAAATCATCATCAGCACCGGCCACAAAATCCGCCTGCCGATATGCCGCAATAGCGCGAAGTTACCTTGTTCCGCAAAGAAATAACGGTTTTTTAGTCGGTTTGACAACCAAAACGCTACCGCCATCAGTATCAATACGCCGACCAGCTCAATCCAGCCCGAAACCTGTCCGAAATTGCGCTCTACCAAGCTAGACGTAAACGCCTGACGCGCAAACAATTCATGCAAAATATTGTCCATCAGCCCTGTTTTTTCATTAAAAATCAAAGCAGCAATTATATAGCAGCCATAAAATTCCGCCACACTCGTTTACCGAACAAAGGTCGTCTGAAAATATGGCGGATTCAAGTGAAAAACAAGACATCCCGTCTGCCCTACCCGACCTTACGTCAAACAAATTCAAAGCCGCTTCAAACAGATAGCCCAAACCGCCCTGCCTTACGCTTGCCAAAGCCGGACAAGAAAACTATAATCCCAAACTTCTCGAGTCGGAGTGTGGCGCAGTCTGGTAGCGCACTTGCATGGGGTGCAAGGGGTCGAAGGTTCGAATCCTTTCACTCCGACCAAAAATTCAACAGCCCGGTCATTTTTGACCGGGCTGTTTTTTTTGCCTTTGACTGTCTCAAATCTTATATAGTGGATTAACTTTAAACCAGTACGGCGTTGCCTTGCCGTACTATCTGTACTGTCTGCGGCTTCGTCGCCTTGTCCTGATTTAAATTTAATCCACTATATCTCAAGCGTTTCAATCAAAAGGTCGTCTGAAAACCCCAAATCAAGGTTTTCAGACGACCTTTTGCCGTTTTTCAGTTAATCACTCCTCTGCCTTCGGCTCGGGAACGTCAAACACCTGACGCAGGTAGGCGAGGAAGGTTTTGTTGGTGGTCATGGTTTTGCCCGGAGAGTCGGAGAGTTTGGCGACGGACTGACCGTTGCACTCGACGAGTTTCAAAACGATGTTCAGCGGGGTATGGCCCATGTCGTTGGTGAGGTTGGTACCGATACCGAAGCTGGTTTTGAATCGGTCTTTGAAATATTGGTGCAACGCCCACGAGCGTTCGATGTCCAAACCGTCTGAGAAGGTCAGCATTTTGGTGCGGCTGTCGATTTTGAGTTTTTTATAGTGGGCATGCGCTTTGTCGCCCCATACATAGGGGTCGCCGCTGTCGTGGCGCAGACCGTCGAAGAGTTTGGCGAAATAGAGGTCGAAGTCGCGCAAGAAGGCGTCCATGCCGACCACGTCGGTCAGCGCGATGCCGAGGTCGCCGCGGTATTCGTGTACCCAGCTTTCGAGGGCAGCTTTTTGGAAATTGCGCAGGCGCACATCGAGGGCTTGGAAGGCTTGGAGGAACTCGTGCGCCATCGTGCCGATGGGGGTGATGCCGATTTTTTTGGCGAGATAAACGTTGCTGGTACCGCGCACGATGTCGGGGGCGGCTTCAATCAGGGTGCGGATGACGTGTTCCTGCCAATCGAGGGTGTAGCGGCGGCGGGTGCCGAAGTCGGAGATGAGGAACGGCGGATCATCGGGATTTTGCGCAGCGGAGATTTCTTTGAGGCGTTGCGCTTTGGCTTGGAGGCGGCGTTCGCCTTCTTCAATGACGGCGGGGGTTTCGAGACGGCGGAAGTAGAGTTCGTTGACGATGGCGAGGATGAAGATTTCAAAGAACATCGCCTGAATCATAGGCCCTTCGATGCGGATGTTCAGACGACCTTCTGAATCAGGGCTGACTTTAACGAAGCGGCGTTGGAGTTGGAAGAGTTCGAGATAATCGACAAAGTCGCTTTTGATGAAGCGCAGGCTGCGCAGGTAGTCGAGTTCGTCGTGGGTGAAGCGCAGTTGGCAGAGTGCGTCGAGTTCTCGTTCCAAGTCGCTTTGGATGTCGGCAAGCGGGTAAACCATGTCGACGTTGCGACAGCGGAACTCATAAAGGCTGTGGGTTTGGGGGAATTGGTGCAGTATCACCTGAAGCATGGTGAACTTGTACAGGTCGGTGTCGAGCAGGGAGCGGATAACGGGCGTTTGAGGTGCGGTCATGGCTTTTCTCTCGTTCAGCGTAAATGTAAAGCATTATTAGAACACGGTTAGACGGACGGGTGTTACTTTTTTTTGACAGGGGAAATGCTGAAAAGGTCGGCGGATTCGCATTTGAAGTGCAACTTTCCATAACAGAAAAAGGCCAGTATGCGGTAGCATACGGCCTTTCCTGCAAGAAAGATTGCCATGAGCTACACACAACTGACCCAAGACGAACGATACCATATCCAATACCTGTCCCGCCACTGCACCATCGCCGAAATCGCCAAACAACTTAACCGCCACAAAAGCACCATCAGCCGAGAAATCAAGCGGCACTGCATCCAAGGACAGCAATACAGCGCCGAAAAAGCACAGAAGCAAAGCCGGCTGACCAAACAGCACCGGCGAAAACCCTATAAGCTCGATTCGCAGCTGATTTAACACATCGACACCCTTATCCGCCGCAAACTCAGTCCCGAACAAGTATGCGCCTACCTGCATAAACACCACGAGATCATACTCCATCACAGCACCGTTTACCGCTACCTCCGCCAAGACAAAAGCAACGGCGGCACTTTGTGGCAACATCTCAGAATATGCAGCAAACCCTACCGCAAACGCTACGGCAGCACATGGACCAGAGGCAAAGTGCCCGACCGCGTCGGCATAGAAAACCGACCCGCCATCGTCGACCAAAAAACCCGCATCGGCGATTGGGAGGCCGACACCATCGTCGGCAAAAATCAGAAAAGCGCGTTATTGACCTTGGTCGAACGCACTACCCGCTACACCATCATCTGCAAATTAAAGAACTTAAAAGCCGAAGACACTGCCCGGGCGGCCATTAGGGTATTAAAGGCATATAAAGCCAGAGTCCACACCATTACCATGGATAACGGCAAAGAGTTCTACCAACACACCAAAATAGCCAAAGCATTGAAGGCGGAAACCTATTTTTGCCGCCCTTACCATTCTTGGGAGAAAGGGCTGAATGAGAACACCAACGGACTCATCCGGCAATATTTCCCCAAACAAACCGATTTCCGAAACATCAGCGATCGGGAGATACGCAGGGTTCAAGATGAGTTGAACCACCGTCCGAGAAAAACACTTGGCTACGAAACGCCAAGTGTTTTATTCTTGAATCTGTTCCAACCACTGGTACCCTAGTGTTGCACTTGAAATCCGAATCCAAGGTCGTCTGAAATCTTTCAGACGACCTTTGTTTTGTGATTTAAGCCTTATGTTTTTTCTTGATCGCGGCGTTCAGGATGCACCCTAAAATAAAGCCGACGGTTGCGGGCAGCAGCCAACCCAGTCCGACGTTGTAAAGCGGCAGTGCGCCGTTGATGTCGGTGGCGACTTCTTCGCTGAAACCGAACGCGGCTTTATAGGCATCGAGCAAACCGACTGCCAGCGTTGCCATCATGGTGCAGAAATAGACGATGCGGCTGCCGCCGAACAGTTTGTGTAGGAAGACCAGCAGGATGATGACGATGGTCAGCGGGTACAGCAGCATCAGCATCGGAATGGAGAAGGTCAGGATGGAGGACAGGCCTTTGTTCGCCAACGCCATAGACACGACCGTATTGATGACGACGAACATTTTGTAAGGAATGCCGGGACACAGGCGGTTGAAATATTCGGAACATGATGTAATCAGTCCGACGGCGGTACTCAAGCAGGCGAGCAGGACGATGACGCCCAAGAGGATGTTTCCGGGGACGCCGAAGTAGAAATGCACGGTTTTCGACAACACTTCCGCGCCGTTTTCCTGAAGTCCCAAGCCTGACACGCTGGTCGCGCCCATATAGCCGATGAAGAGGTACACCAATGCCAGACAAGATGCGGCAACGATGCCTGAAACGGCGGTCGTCCGCAGCAGCTCGGAGCGGTTGTCCACGCCCATCGCGCGCACGGCGTCAATGACGATAATGGAGAACACCAGTGAAGCGAGTGCGTCCATTGTGCCGTAGCCTTCCAAAATGCCTTTTATGAACGGACGGAGGGCAAAATCGCCTTGCGCCGCGGCGGGAACGCCCATCGGATTCAACGCGGCGTAGCCGACCAAAACGGCAATCGTCAAAAGCAATACGGGCGTCAGGATTTTACCGATGCGGTCCACCAGTTTGCCCGGTGACATCGACAGCCAATACGCCACGCCGAAAAACGCCACGCTGAACGCCGCCAGCCCGACTGTTTTTTGGCTTTCATTCAAAAACGGCGCAACGGCAATCTCAAACGACACCGTCGCCGTACGCGGCATGGCAAACAAAGGCCCGATGGACAAATACAGTGCGACGGCAAACGCCACGCCGTACCAAGGGGCAACCCTTGAAGCCAGCGCCTGCACGTCGCGCGAACCGGAATAGCCGATGGCAATCACGCCCAACAGCGGCAGACCCGCGCCGGTCAACAGGAAACCTGTCATCGCAGAGAACCAGTTTTCCCCCGCCTGTTGTCCGAGATAAGCGGGGAAAATCAGATTGCCCGCACCGAAAAACAAAGCGAACAACATCAAACCGACCGCCCACAGCGAGGCTTTACGGTTGAGCGGGGAAACACTGTTCATAAATTCGTACCTGTTTGTTTATAGTGGATTAACTTTAAACCAGTACGGCGTTGCCTCGCCTTGTCCTGATCTAAATTTAATCCACTATATAAAGGACAGTTGATGGAAATGGGTATGGGTTTGCCAAGCGTGAAATCATCATGCCGTTTCGCCTTCAACGTCGGCAGAGGGGTCGTCTGAAACGCCCTCTTCCGCTTCCGGGCGTTCTAAATTTTCCTGTTTCAGGCTGATTTCGATTTCGCCGTAGCTGTCCGGCTGGACGATGCGGACCAAACCTTCTTTGGCAAGCTCCAAGAGCGCGATGAAATTGACAACCACATACGCCGCGCCCTGCTCCGGTTTGAACAAATCGCTGAATTTGCATATCCCGTTCTCGTTCAGGCGACGTAAAACCGCCGTCATCTGCGCGCGCACGGAAATGGTTTCCTGAATCACTTCATGGCTGCGCGTATGTTTCGCCCGCGACAAAATGCCCAGCCACGCCTGCGTCAAATCGGCGACATACACCTCCGGCAGCTTCGCCTCGACCGCGATTTCCAACGGCAGATACGCCCAAGCAAAATCCCGTCCCGCGCGCGGCAACGCATCCAAACCCTGCGCCGCAAGCTTCATCTGTTCGTAAGCCAAAAGGCGACGCACCAGCTCGGCACGCGGATCCGCCTCTTCATCCTCAACCTCTTCGGGACGCGGCAAGAGCAGGCGCGATTTGATTTCAATCAGCATCGCCGCCATCAAAAGATATTCCGCTGCCAAATCAAACTGATACGCTTCCATTTGGGCGATATAGTGCAGATATTGCTCGGTAATCTTCACCATCGGAATATCGAGAACGTCGATATTCTGTTTGCGGATAAGGTAAAGCAGCAAATCCAACGGCCCTTGGAAGCTGCTTAAGACAACCTTCAAAGCATCGGGCGGAATAAACAAATCCTGCGGCAAATCGGTAACGGGCTGACCGAATACCCACGCGACCGTGTGTTCAGACGACGTTGCCGCAGCGGGAGAGATAAGGTGTTCTGAAGGCATGATTAGAGGAGCTTTTTCTTATTAGGTTTGATGGGTGGTTAATCAATAACGGGGTCGTCTGAAAACGCAGCGGGTTTCGTCAAAACGAATGCGGCAAAACAAAAATCAGCCTTTTTTGCGTTGGCTTTTCAAAGAAGCGATGGCAAGCGTTTGCGCCACTTCATGATGGCAGCGTGCAAAAGGCTGAATATCGGAACGGACAGGAAAGGATAAAGGAAATTGGTAAACGGCCGCGGAGAGCCGTCCTGAAAACACAAATAATCGCCCGACTGCATGTCGCATCCCATTGCGCCAAACATCAGATCGACGGCATACATCAACACGCCGAACCACACCGCATAAATCAGGCTGGCAATAAAATAGGCTTTGAAAAATCGGTTCATAGGCAAAAAAGGTCGTCTGAAAAAATAAATTTCAAAAGGCTTAAACCCACATCAAATTTTCTGATTGGCATTTGCAGAAGAGACCAACACACTCAGGGCTTGAACTGCTGCCATGCCATAAACAGGCAATCCGAAAAGAAGAAGTCCTCCTATTGACGTCCAACTATCCAGACTACTCCACTCCCACAGCAAAAAAACGAACCAAACAATCAACCATTCGACAATAGGCAAGGCAAGAGTCATCGAAGTTGTACAGCGTTTGGTCCACTTCATAATGCCGGCATTGAGTAGCAACTGTATTTTTCACCCCGTCGGGCAAAAATACAAAAACTCAAATCAAGACGTTTGGATACCGTTTTCGGTGATACCGTTTTCGGCAAAGTAATCACGCATCCGGGCATTCAATATCGTCAGCAGTTTGCGCATACATGCCGTAACGGCAACCTTATACGGCTTACCCTTGGACAGCAGGCGTTGGTAGAAATCCCGAATAAGCGGTTCAAAACGTGTCGCTACCACGGTAGCCATATACAGTGCCTTACGCACCGCAGACCTTCCGCCGAAGCAGCGGCTTTTGAATTTGGTTTCCCCGCTCTCCCTCGGGTGCGGGGCAATGCCGACCAAACTCGCTATCCGTTTGTGCGACAGCCGCCCCAATTCGGGCAGCATCGCCATCAGCGTAGCCGTCGTTATCGAACCAATGCCTTTGATTTGTTCCGCCACTTTGGCTTTGCCGTCAAAATGCGTGTGGGTGTGGTCGTCGATTTGTTTGTCCAATTCGTCAATCAGACGGTCAAAATGGGCAATCAGTTGTTTGACGCTTTCGACTTGCGTTTCGTGAACCTGATGCAGACGGTTTTTCTCGGCAGTCCGCATATCCACCAGTTGGTTGCGGCGGTTGACCAATGCTTCCAACACTTCTTCCGCTTCGGTGGGCGGTTGGTAGAGCATGGTTTGCCAATCTTCTTTCTGCATCATCATCTGTGCGAAGAAGGCGAGCATTTGGGCATCTTTGGCATCGGTTTTGGTCAGCGACTGCGATTGGGCAAACTGATGCGTCTGACGCGGGTTGGCGATGATCACGGCCATACCTGCGCGGTGGATGGCTTTGGCGGCGGGGATTTCGAGACCGCCGGTGCTTTCCATCACAACGAGGGCGACGTTGTGCTTTTTAAGGTATTCGATAGTATGGGCGATACCTTTGGGGTTGTTGGTTTCGGTTTTGGTTTTAGACAAAGACGAAACGGCGATGACGAAGTTTCGTTTGGCGATGTCGATGCCTGCACAGTTGTATTGGGTACTCATCATAAACCTGCCTTGCATTCGGTTGTGTTGTCTGGCAACTGTCCGGTTGTGTCGATGGGTTGCCCGACCGCTCCCTAAGCTACTCAACGGTTGTTTGCCTTGGGTGTGTACGGATGGCGGCCGGGCGGTTTGTTGCTATGATACGGGAGTTCCGATATACAAGGGACAATAACATTACAGATAAAAACGGAAAGAAGAAAAACTTCAAAGACACTTTCTCAAAAGCCGACATTTCAGCAGCTCGCAGGCAATACTCTGCATACTGTTCATTGTCAGCGTCAATATCAAAACATTCGAATCCTGAAAACAGCAAACCGACACTGTACACCATCAAACCGAAGACAACCGCATAAATCAAGCTGGCGATAAAATAGGTTTTAAAAAATCGGTTCATCTCACTTCCGTCCCGCAATATGTTCTACCGCCGCCTGCGCGCAGTACAGACCGAACGAAGCCGTCACCAGCATACTCGCGCCATAGCCCGCGCAGGACAGCCCTTGCGGCGCGGTATCGGTCGAACACGCTTCGCCCGATTGCGGCGGCGTAATGTTTTCAGTCGAGAACACACACGGCACGCGCATTTTTTCTTTGGTATCGCGGCTGAAGCCGTAGCGTTTGCGCAAGGTGTAGCGCAGGTTGGCAAGCAGCGGGTCGTGGGTAACGCGGCTCAAATCAGCGGTTTGAATCAATGCCGGATTTTTCTGTCCGCCCGCGCCGCCGCTGAGGATAAACGGCTGATTGTGCCGCACAAAATAAGCCGCCATCGCCGCCTTGACGCGCACTTGGTCTATCGCGTCGATCACAAAGTCGAAAGGTCGTCTGAAAAGCGTTTCCAGATTGTCTTCCGTCACAAAATCCTCGATTTCCTCCACTTCGCATTGCGGGTTGATTTGGGCAATGCGTTCGCGCAACGCCGTCACCTTCGCCTTGCCGAAATCGTCGGTCAGCGCATGAAGCTGGCGGTTGACATTGGACTCGGCGACGTTGTCCAAATCAATCAAGGTCAAACGACCGATGCCCGTCCGCGCCAAAGCCTCCACCGCCCAAGAACCTACCCCGCCCACGCCGACCACGCAGACGTGCGCGCGCGAAAACCGCGCCAGTGCTTCATCTCCATAGAGTCTGGCAATACCGCCGAAACGGCGCGAAGGAAGAAAAACGGTGTCGTTCATACCCAACCTTGTGATATATCAATAAATGAATGAAAATCAAAGCAAAACGCTGCGGACGAATGCGACACATATTATACTGGAAAGCAGACGGGCTGTTGCAGCAGCCCGAAAGAGTCTATAATCGTTTCATATCGGCCCCTTCCCAACCGCATGAAACAAAGTGCCGCCTGCGGCGCAAAAGGAGAATGAACTATGTACAAACATCTGGTTGTAGCCGTTGACGGCAGCGAAACTTCCCTCAACGCCCTGAAACACGCCGCCGAGTTGGCAAGCGTCAACAACGCCCGCCTGACTTTGGTACACGTCGCCAACCCCGCCGAATACATGGCGCTCGCCCCCGAATTCCTGCAACACGAAAGCTACGAGGCCGCCGCCGTCGCCCAAGGCAACGAAGTTTTGGACTTCGCTGAAAAAACCGCCCGCGAAAACGGCGTGGAAAACATTGTCAAACACCTGCTGGTCGCCAACAAAGGCGCACGCGAAATGGCGCAGGATTTGGTCGATTACGCCGATGAAAACGGCGCCGACCTGCTGGTACTCGGCACACACGGCCGCACCGGCCTGATGCACCTCCTGATGGGCAGCTTCGCCGAAACCGTTATGCGCCAAAGCCACCTGCCGCTTCTGATTATCCGCAGCAAAGCGGAAGAAGCGTAAGGGGCTGCCCTACTGAAGAAGGTCGTCTGAAATCTCAAACTAAGATTTTCAGACGACCTTCTTTCATCTTATTTCAAATAGGTTTTACGAATTATTGATTATAATCATGAACTTCGTAATATCATTCACCTATACCAATAAATAACTTCTTCCCCAAACCAAACCCATAACAAAAAAGTCGTCTGAAAACCAAAATCCGGTTTTCAGACGACCTTTGTTTTGATTGGGCTTACTTAGGTGCAGCCAAGATGCCTGTCAGGTTCAGCAGGAACAAAACCGTAAACCCGGTCAGGTAAATCAAGCCGAGGATGGCGAGGAGGTCCATACCTGCCGTCAGCTTGTGGCGTTTGTCGCCTTTGACGAGGCGGTAGTTCAACCAAGCGAACACGGGGGCAGAAACGAAGGCGGTAATCATGGCGAATTTGAGCAGCTCCGCCATCGCGCTGTTGAACCAGAAAATCACTGCCAAACCCGTACCTGCGACCCAAACATTCCAGGCAAAGAGTTCGACGTTGCCCGTTTTGTCTTTGCCGCGCAGCAGGCGCACCGGCTCGGCAATCGCACGCGCGTAGCCGTCCACTACGGTAATCGTCGTGCCGTACATGCAGGCGAAGGCGATGAATGCAACCATCGGACGCGACCAATCGCCGATGGTGACGGCGTACATATTGATCAGTTGACCGACGTATTTGCCGCCCGCCATTTGCACTGCCTCCCCGTTGCCGTATTGGACATACGCGCCCAAGGCGAGGAAGACGACTGCCAACACTGCGCTGGTGATGTAGCCGACGTTGAAGTCGAAAATACCGTCGCGGTAGCTGGAAGGATTGATGCGTTGTTTTTCAGTAACCCACAGTGAGTTGATGGCCGAAATTTCAATCGGCGCAGGCATCCAGCCCATCAGCGCGATGAGGAAGCCCAAGCCTGCCAGTGTCCATGGGGTAGGCTCGATAAAGTCGGGTTTCATCTGCATGCCGCGCGACATGGCGATGGCGGCGGCGGCGACTGTGGCAATCGTCAGGCTGACGATGATGATTTTGGAAACGTTGTCCAAGGCTTTGTAGCGTCCGCTCGCCAAGATAATCAGGCAGGAAGCCATAATCAGCGCGGAGATTGCGCCGACATTCAGCGTCAGCGAAGGAATCGCCATTTTGACAATGGCGGCGGTCACGATGGCGACCGCACCCGCGTTAATCGTTGCCGAAATAACGCACAAAATCAGGAATACCCACAAGTAAACGCGGCTTTTCTCCGCATAGCCTTCAATCAGGCTTTTGCCCGTATCCAGCGTGTAATGCGCGCTGAAACGGAAAAACGGATATTTGAAGAGGTTGGTCAAAATGATAATCAACGCAAGCTGCCAGCCGTAAAGCGCGCCCGCCTGCGTCGAGGCAATCAGGTGCGAACCGCCGACCGCTGCCGAAGCCATCATGATTCCGGGCCCCAGCGCATTGATTTTGCTTTTCCAAGTCGAAGCGTGTGTGTGTTGTTCAGACATCATTCTCTCCGTCTTTTTTCAGACGACCTTCACAAAAAAAGGCGTATTTTAACGTAAATCAAGAGATTATCTAACAGACATTTCGGATATTTCATGCCGAAATGTGTTAAAAATAAGCTGTACCGAATCGAAAATCTCCAATCATCAGCATTTTGTGGCTGGAAACCTTTTTCAGACGACCTTGTATCGCTTTTTATACCCAATCAGGGCAGCACCCGAAAAACAACATACTTAATATCTAATTTGGGGTTAGTGTTGTGCAGAGGCTTTCAGGTACTTGCTTTGATGATAAACTTTTATAAAAAAATCAATACCCGAAAATAAAAGAAAAACAATAAAATAAGTGATTTTGTTATGATAAATTTTCAACTTATTTAATTTCGTACAACCAGAATAACCCTTCTCGAAAATTTCTTTGTATAGCTTTGCATATCTGCATATTGTATATTTTTTCGGAACGGATAAAATATGTTCTGCTTTCAAAACAAAGCAAGGATGGCGCCGGATAGTCCACGCCACACATCACTCTTTTCTCACTTTATGGAGTAATACCAGATGAAATTCTTATCTGCCGCTATTGTAGCCGTTCTGACTGCCGGTGTTTCCATGACTGCCGCTGCCGCTCCTGCTGGCTACGTTCCTTACAAATGCGACAACGGTAAAAAACTGAATGTCGTTTACGAATTTGACCGCAGTGGTAATGCAGTTGGCGCATCTGCAAATGCAGCCGGTAAACAAATCAGCCTGCGCGTTGACAAACGTCAATCAGACAGCACCGGTACAACCTTCACCAACAAACGCGGCTTCTCTATGTCTGCCGGTTACATCGACAAAAACACCCACACCACTTCCGAAGTTGTGGGCGTAACCGACTCACGCAACCGCTTCATCGTGAAAAACTGCGAACCTGTTAACATCGACCGCTAATTTACAACGAATGATTTAAGCTTCTTTGAGGTCGTCTGAAAACCGAAATAAGGTTTCAGACGACCTATTGTTTTTCCCATTTCTTTAAAACCTGTCAACCTGTTTTCAAACGCTTATCCGGTCGTGTCAATATAAACACTACCAGTGACGTTAACGCGCCTAGCGTATCAGCGAGCATGTCTTTTTGCGCATCCCAAATATCGCCTTGCGAACCGAGTACTTCCAAACCTGCTTTGCCGCCGTCAATCACCGCATACTGCCATTCGATGATTTCGTAAGCCGCTGCCACGCTCATGATGAAGAACAAGGAGAAAAACAGGGCAAGCGCGGGGCGGCAGAGTTTGCGGCGCAACAACCATTCCGCCATCGGGTAGGCGTAGAAACCGATAATGTAGTGTCCGACGCGGTCGAAATGGTTGCGCCCTTCGCCTAAAAACGGCGCAAGCAGGCGGTTTGCCCAGTCGAAGGGCACATCGGCGAAGGTGTAGTGTGCGCCGACGGTGTGCATAATCAGCCAGAAGCTCATGAATACATAAGCCAGATTACTGAAACGGAAACAGCGGTAGGTAGCGATGAGTGCGATAAATACGATCGAAACAGGAATAATTTCGGCGTACCAAACAGCGCGGTCGGACGGATTGATACCCGACCAGACGATGAGTAAAGCAATGAAAACTGTGAATAATAAAGGGATAACATGCGAAGTTTTTTGCATAAGAATTTCTTTGTATTAAATTAATAAAAATGATGGAAATTTTCAATAAACTGTGCAGCAGCTTGATTCTAAAGGCTCTGCAAACCAGTCTTGCGTGGCGGTATCGGCATCGAAGACTTGCCCCATCAGCGGGGTCAGCGGATTCACGCCCAAGCTGCGTGCCAGCGGGATGCTTTGAAGCAGGGGTTCGTTCCAAGCGTGCAGTGCCATGGCGTAGGCGCCCCAGTGGATGGGCATGAAGCGTTTGGGGGCAAGCTGCGCGGCATAGCGGGCGGTTTGTTCGGGGAAGAGGTGGTTGTTGGGCCAATGTTTGCTGTATTGCCCGTTTTCGATGAACGCGATATCGAACCCGTTGAATTTTTCGGCAATTTTGTCGAAATGGCTGCCTTGTGCCGAGTCGCCGTGAAAATAGAATTTTTCGCCGCCGTGTTCGATGGCAAAGCTGGACCACAGGGCTTGGTTGTGGTCGGTCAGGGTTCGGGATGAATCGTGGCGGGCAGGTAGTGCGGTGTAGCGGATGCCGTTGCGTTCGGTACTTTGCCACCAATCGAGTTCGGTAATGCGCTCTTGCGGCACGCCCCATTTTTTCAGCAGTACGCCCATGCCGAGTGAGACGATGAAATGGCTGTTGCCTTTTGAATTGAGTGCCTGCACGCTGTCTTTTTCGAGGTGATCGTAGTGGCTGTGTGAAATCAGGATGACATCGACGGGCGGCAGTTCGTCGATTTCTGCGGGCGCAGGCTGGAAGCGTTTCATGGTGATGGGGATGGGGGAGACGGAATTGCCGAAAACGGGATCGGTAATGACGGTTTGCCCGCCGATCCGCATCAATAGGGTGGAATGTCCGAACCAGACGAAACGGCTTTTCCCTTCGGGTGCGGCAAGGAAGGTTTGCCAATCGGGTTTGACGGTAGGCAGAGGTTTGGGCGGGCGCGTTGCCTGCGGGTTGGTCAGGATCTTCCAAAATGCGCCGGTCAGGCCGGTCGGTTTCTGCTGCGGTTCGGGGTTGAAGAAGGTTTGCGTTTTCGGGTCGTAATGGTCGCTTGCGGGGTAAACGGGATGTTGGTCGGGATAGAGCCAGTAGGCGAGCAGGGCGCAGACAGCGGTCAAGGCAATGAGTTTTTTCTTGTGTTTCATAATTGGGTTTTATGAAGAAGGTCGTCTGAAAATTTTTCAGACGACCTTGGATTCTGTTTGAAAATAGTCTCGGTATTCATCAGATGGCGTGCGAACAGCCGGACACCATTTTTTTGAGGGCTTGCGAGTCGAGGATTTTAATGTGTTTGTGTTCGACCGAAATTAAGCCTTCGTGGTGGAACTTGGACAGTGTGCGGCTGACGGTTTCGAGTTTCAGCCCCAGATAGCTGCCGATTTCTTCGCGCGACATCCGCAGGATGAAATCGTTGGCGGCAAATCCGCGCGAGTAAAGGCGTTGGGACAGATTAAGCAAAAACGCCGCCAGACGTTCTTCGGCGCGCATATTGCCCAAAAGCAACATCACGCCTTGGTCGCGCACGATTTCGCGGCTCATCAATCTGAAAAAATGGCTTCTCAGGCTGGGGATGTTGTGTCCCAGCTCTTCGATGTGGGTGAAGGGCAGCTCACACACTTCGCTGTCTTCCAAAGCCACCGCGTCGCAGCTGTGGACATGGGAACAAATGCCGTCCATACCGATGAGTTCGCCGGACATAAAAAAGCCGGTAACCTGATCGCGACCGTCCTGACTGGCAACCGTGGTTTTGAAAAAACCGGCACGGATGGCAAACAGCGACGCGAAAGGCTCACCGGTGCGGAACAGATATTCACCCTTCTTCAAGCGGCGGCTCTGTCGGATGACCGCGTCCAATTGTGCAAACTCATTGGGCAAAAGCCCGACAGGCAGGCAGAGTTCACGCAGCGAACAGGAAGAACACAGGGTTTTCATCTGATGCATAGCATTGTGTGTGGTCATAAAACACCCTTAAAATTAAGGTTTTTATCCTGTCATGATTACGTAAGTTATTGACACATATCAAGACAGGTTTATCATACTGTGGCATTCTACCAAACTATCCGAAAATTGCCTAACTTCATTACTCTAATCACGCACACGCCATGAAAGTAATACCGATACAAAATAATCACAATAGAAACGATGACAAGCCTGAGTTCGACCGCGAACTCATCGCCAGCCTTCCTTCCAGCGGTCCGCGCTACACTTCCTACCCCACAGCCGACCGTTTTCATGACGGATTTCGCGAAGCCGAATATATCAATGCCTTGAATCAGCGCGGTATGGGGGCTTTGAACAAGCCCCTTTCGCTTTATATCCACATCCCCTTCTGCAACACCATTTGTTACTACTGCGGCTGCAATAAAATCATCACCAAAGACAAAAGCCGCGCCGATGCCTACATCGAATACCTTGAAAAAGAAATGGAGCTGCTCGCCCCGCATCTGGGCGGACGGCATCAGCTCGCGCAACTGCACTTCGGCGGCGGTACGCCGACTTTCTTGAGCGACGACCAAATCGAACGCGTATTCCGCATGATACGCAAACACTTCCAACTGATCCCTGGCGGCGAATACTCCATCGAAATCGACCCGCGCAAAGTCAGCCGCGAAACTGTCCTCATGCTCGGTAAGCTCGGCTTCAACCGCATGAGCGTCGGCATTCAGGACTTTGATCCCAAAGTGCAGGCAGCAGTCAACCGCATCCAAAGCTACGACGAAACCAAAGAAGTCATCGATGCCGCCCGCGAAGCCGGATTCAAATCCGTCAGCGTCGATTTGATTTACGGTCTGCCGCACCAAACCGCCGAAAGCATTAAAACCACCATCGACACTGTCTTGTCGCTCGATCCCGACCGCCTTGCCCTTTATCACTACGCCCACCTGCCGCATATCTTCAAGCCGCAACGCCGTATCGATACCGAAGCCGTTCCCGGCAGCGAAGAAAAACTCGATATGCTGCAATACTGCGTTCAAACCCTGACCGAACGCGGCTACGTCTTCATCGGTATGGACCATTTCGCCAAACCCGATGACGAACTTTCCATCGCCCTCAAAGAAGGCTTCCTCCAGCGCAACTTCCAAGGCTACTCGACCTACGCGGACTGCGATTTAGTTGCCATCGGCGTATCCTCCATCGGCAAAATCGGCAGCACCTACTCCCAAAACGAACGCGACATCGACGCCTACTATGCCGCGCTCGATGCCGGACACCTGCCCATCATGCGCGGCTACCAACTCAATCAGGACGACCTTTTGCGCCGCAATATCATCCAAGATTTGATGTGCCGTTTCTCCTTGGATTACCAAATCTACGAAAGCGTGTTTGGTATTCCGTTCAACCTCTATTTCAAAGACGAACTTGCCGACTTGGAACAACTCTCCTCCCTCGGGCTCGTCCGCCTGAAACCGCACGGGCTGGCCGTTACCCCTAAAGGCCGCTTCCTGATACGAAACATCGCCATGGTCTTTGACTACCACCTGCGTCACAAGGAAACCAAAGCCCAATATTCGCAGACGGTATAAACAGGAATAGCAAAGGTCGTCTGAAAACCGTTTTCAGACGACCTTTGCCCTTTGTTTCCCTTTGTTAAGGAACGCTAATGAACGAACAAACCAAACAGGCCGCACAAACCATAGGTCGTCTGAAACGTAAAGCCAGCGACGAAGAACAGCTGCAAGGCTGGCGCGAAACCTGCGCCGAACAAGGGTTAAGCGGCGAATTTATCCTGACCACCAAGCTCAATGGCGCGGCTTATACCGAGGAAGAAGCTCGCATGGTGGCGGAGCTTTTCGGCAAATAAACTGACAATTTATTATTTTAAAATTACAAATCATATCAAAACTTGACAAATTTACCGATTTTGATTATAGTTGTATATGAGTTAACATTGCCGATTTGACACAGCTTGCGGGCATAAACAGCTAAAGCGTATTTTCATTTTCTGCTGTTTTTATTCCTTTCTTTATATCCAAGCCCGTTGTGTACAGCATCGGGCTTCTTTTTTTCCGGAAGTATCAGGAAGTATTTATGATTATTTTGGACAACGTTTCCAAACATTACCAAACGCGCGACAAAACCCGTTTTGCCGCCGTCGAGCCGACCAGCCTCGAAATCCAAGACGGTGAAATCTTCGGTCTGATGGGCTATTCCGGCGCGGGCAAATCCACCCTGTTGCGCCTGATTAACCTGTTGGAACGTCCCGACAGCGGCAGGGTCAATGTGTGCGGACAAGAGCTGACCGCGCTTGATGCCGCCGCATTGCGTCAGGCGCGGCAGAATATCGGCATGGTGTTTCAGCAGTTCAATCTTTTGAGCAATCGCACCGTCGCCGACAATGTTGCCTTTCCTTTGGAAATCGCCGGATGGTCGTCTGAAAAAATCAAAGAACGCGTTAAAGAATGCCTTGAAATCGTCGGCTTGACCGAACGCGCCGACCACTACCCCGCCCAGCTTTCCGGTGGACAAAAACAGCGCGTCGGCATCGCCCGCGCGCTCGCACCCAAACCCCAAGTCATCCTCGCCGACGAACCGACTTCCGCCCTCGACCCCGCCACCACGCGCAGCGTCTTGGAATGTCTAGAAGATATCAACAAGCGCTTCAACGTTACCATCGTCATCGTAACCCACGAAATGAGCGTCATCCGCCGCCTGTGCGACCGCGCTGCCCTTTTGGATAAAGGAAAAGTGGTGGAAATCGTCGAAGTACGCGGCAACCAAATCCACGCCCAATCCGAAATCGGGCGCGAACTGATTCGGGAGGACTGATATGGCAGACTTAACATTCGAACAAGCCGTTTCCACCATCGTCGACATGAAAGACGAAATCGTCCGCGCTTTGGGCGAAACCTTTGTTATGGTCGGGCTGTCCACCACTTTTGCCGTCATCTTCGGCACCCTGCTGGGCGTATTGCTTTTCGTGACTTCCAACCGCCAGCTTCATTACAACAAGCTGGTGAATTTCCTGTTTGACAACTTAGTCAACCTGATGCGCGCCTTCCCCTTCGTCATCCTGATGATTGCCATGATACCCGCCACCCGCGCCATTGTCGGCAGCACCATCGGCCCGATTGCCGC
Organism: Neisseria mucosa; assembly: GCA_003028315.1. NCBI lineage: Bacteria > Pseudomonadati > Pseudomonadota > Betaproteobacteria > Neisseriales > Neisseriaceae > Neisseria > Neisseria mucosa. The sequence goes on from CP028150.1 coordinate 1,504,653, forward strand.
CTCGCTGGTATTGAGCGTGTCCGGCCTGTTTTACTTCGCCCGACTGGTGGAACAAAACCTGCGCGAAGTCCCCAAAGGTGTGATTGAAGCCGCCACCGCCATGGGCGCATCGCCGCTTGCCATCGTCCGTAAAGTCCTCTTGAACGAAGCGCGCGCGGGCATGGTTTCCAGCATCACCGTCCTCGCCATCGGCCTGCTCTCATACAGCGCGGCGGCAGGCATGATAGGCGGCGGCGGCTTGGGCGACCTCGCCATCCGCTACGGCTACTACCGCTACCAAACCGAAGTCATCATCTTCATCGTCGCCATCCTCGTGCTGCTCGTTATCCTGATTCAAAGCATCGGCAACGCATTGGCGCGGAAATTGGACAAACGTTAAACCATCAAAAGGTCGTCTGAAAAGTTTTCAGACGACCTTTTCAGTCATATCCTTTTGAATTTCCAACCAAACCCATTATAATAACGCCTCCTCACGCCGTCGCGGACGACTCCCGACGGCATTTGTTATGGAAGAATTATGAAGCCGTCTATCTTAGAAAAACTACAACAACTCAGCGACCGACTGGAAGAAGTCACCCACCTTCTCGGACAGCCCGAAGCCACGTCCGATATGGACAACTACCGCAAGCTCACGCGCGAACACGCCGAATTGACGCCCGTGGTCGAAGTATTCCAAAACTATCAGTTGGCTCAAAGCGACTTGGCGGATGCCGAAGAAATGCTGTCCGACCCCGAAATGAAAGACTTTGCCGCCGAAGAAATCGAAGTGGCAAAAGCTAAAATCGACACGCTCGATACCGAACTGCAAAAACTGCTGCTACCCAAAGATGCCGACGACGACAAAAATATCTTCATCGAAGTGCGCGCCGGAACGGGCGGCGACGAAGCCGCGCTGTTTGCCGGCGATTTGCTGCGTATGTACAGCCGTTACGCCGAGCGCAACCGCTGGCAGGTTGAAATCGTCTCAGCCAACGAAAGCGAGTTGGGCGGTTATAAAGAAGTCATCGCCCGCATCGTCGGCTTGGGCGCGTACAGTCGTCTGAAATTTGAATCGGGCGGCCACCGCGTACAGCGCGTTCCCGCCACCGAAAGCCAAGGCCGTATCCACACCTCCGCCTGCACCGTCGCCGTCATGCCCGAAGCGGACGAACTCGAAGACATCGAACTGAACCCCGCCGACCTGCGCATCGACACCTTCCGCGCTTCCGGCGCAGGCGGTCAGCACATCAACAAAACCGACTCCGCCGTCCGCATCACCCACCTGCCCACCGGCATGGTGGTTGAATGCCAAGACGGCCGCAGCCAACACGCCAACAAAGCGCAGGCGATGAAAGTCCTCGCCGCCCGCCTGAACGACGCGCAAAAACGCGAAGCCCAAGCCAAAGAAGCCGCCGAACGCAAATCCCTTATCGGCAGCGGCGATCGCAGCGAACGCATCCGCACCTACAACTACCCGCAAGGCCGCGTAACCGACCACCGCATCAACCTCACCCTGCACAAGCTGGATTTCGTGATGGACGGCGATTTGGAAGAAATCACCAACGCCCTGATTGCCGAACATCAGGCAGAGCTACTGGCGGCAATGGGCGACTGATAGGGCGGTTGATGCTTGGTGCCAAAGCGTGAAGGCAGGCTTAATGGCGGGAAAACAAGTTCTGCCGCAGCGCAAATCAAGCCTCAGCCGTCGCCCACCGTCCTTTCCGTAACCATAAAAATCCTGTGTGGAAATGACGGCGCTCCTAAAAAGCCTTCCCACTCAAACGCAAGCCCGGATAAACCGATTCCACGCAGTCCTCCAACACCCCGCCCTTTTTCAGACGACTCATCCCATGAACACCCCGCTCACCCGCCGCCGTTTTTTCGCCATCGCCGCCCTGACTGCCGCCGGAGCAACCGCGCCCTTCCTCCTGAACCGCAACCGCCCTGCCCCGTTACCAACTACCGGCGAACCCGTCATTTGGAAAGGCATCGCGCTGGGTTCCGGCGCCGAGCTCCGCCTCTTCGGCGTTGACCGCAAAGAAGCCGAAATCCTTGTCAACAAAGTCCTCGCAGAAGTCGCCCGCCTCGAAAAAATCTTCAGCCTCTACCGCGAAGACAGCCTGATCAACCGACTGAACAAAGAAGGTCGTCTGAACAACCCGCCGCCCGATTTCCTTGCCCTGTTGAGCATCTGCCGCGACATCCACGCCCTGACAGACGGCGCGTTCGACCCCACCGTCCAAGTGCTGTGGAACCTTTATGCAGACCATTTCCGCCGCAACCCGCGTGCCGAAACCCCGCCGTCCGAACCTGATATCCGGCGCACCCTCAAACTCGTCGGCTTCAAACACGTCGTCTTCGACCAAAAAGCTATCCTCTTCGAACAAAAAGGCATGGGCTTGTCCCTCAACGGCATCGCCCAAGGCTACATCACCGACAAAATCACCGCCCTGCTGCAACAACACGGCATCCGCCAAGCCCTCGTCGATATGGGCGAAATCCGCGGCTTCGACACCGACAACCAACGCACATGGAACGTCGGCATCCGCAATCCCCAAAACGAAGAAGCCACCCTCCTGACCATCCCCATGCAAAACCAAGCCTTCGCCACCTCAGGCGGCTACGGTACCGTGATGGACGAAGCCGGCAAGTTCACCCACCTCTTCGACCCGCGCACCGGCACTGCCACACCGCGCTACCGCAGCGTCAGCGTCATGGCGCCGACCGCCGCCGTTGCCGATGCCTTCTCCACCGCGTTCTCCATCATGGACGAAGCCGCCATCCGTACCGCCGCGCGCGCCAAAGAGGCAAAAGTCTGGCTGGTCATGCCCGACAACCGCATCGAAACCCTAGCCTGAACATTGTATTTGGCAAAAAAGGCAGGCTCTCCCGAATACAACAAAACTTAAAAGTCAAAAGGTCGTCTGAAAATCTCGAATCAAGATTTTCAGACGACCTTGGATTCGGATTTCAAGTGCAACACTAGGGTACCAGTGGTTGGAACAGATTTAAGAATAAAACACTTGGCGTTTCGTAGCCAAGTGTTTTTCTCGGCCGGTGGTTCAACTCATCTTGAACCCTGCGTATCTCCCGATCGCTGATGTTTCGGAAATCGGTTTGTTTGGGGAAATATTGTCGGATGAGTCCGTTGGTGTTTTCATTCAGCCCTTTCTCCCACGAATGGTAAGGGCGGCAAAAATAGGTTTTCGCCTTCAATGCTTTGGCTATTTTGGTGTGTTGGTAGAACTCTTTGCCGTTATCCATGGTGATGGTGTGGACTCTGGCTCTATATGCCTTTAATACCCTAATGGCCGCCCGGGCAGTGTCTTCGGCTTTTAAGTTCTTTAATTTGCAGATGATGGTGTAGCGGGTAACGCGTTCGACCAAGGTCAATAACGCGCTTTTCTGATTTTTGCCGACGATGGTGTCGGCCTCCCAATCGCCGATGCGGGTTTTCTGGTCGACGATAGCAGGTCGGTTTTCTATGCCGACGCGGTCGGGCACTTTGCCTCTGGTCCATGTGCTGCCGTAGCGTTTGCGGTAGGATTTGCTGCATATTCTGAGATGTTGCCACAAAGTGCCGCCGTTGCTTTTGTCTTGGCGGAGGTAGCGGTAAACGGTGCTGTGATGGAGTGTGATCCCGTGGTGTTTATGCAGGTAGGCACATACTTGTTCGGGACTGAGTTTGCGGCGGATAAGGGTGTCGATGTGTTGAACCAGCTGCGAATCGAGCTTATAGGGTTTTCGCCGGTGCTGTTTGGTCAGCCGGCTTTGCCGTTGGGCTTTATCGGCGCTGTATTGCTGTCTTTGGATGCAGTGCCGCTTGATTTCTCGGCTGATGGTGCTTTTGTGGCGGTTGAGCTGTTTGGCGATTTCGGCGATGGTGCAGTAGCGGGACAGGTATTGGATATGGTATCGTTCGTCTTGGGTCAGTTGTGTGTAGCTCATGGCAATCTTTCTTGCAGGAAAGGCCGTATGCTACCGCATACTGGCCTTTTTCTGTTATGGAAAGTTGCACTTCAAATGCGAATCCGCCGACCTTTGCCATTTTGGGACAGTTTTTAAATCAAGCCTAGAGAATTGATAAATACAACAACAATCGCCAAAGGTGCAACATAGCGCAACACCATCAGCCAAAGACGGATAATGGTTTGGGGAACGCTGCTGCCTGCACCGGCATTCGCCAATACGGACTCCCTATCCTGAATCCACGCAGTAAACACAGCAACGCTCAATGCGCCAATCGGCATAATGACTGCCGAAATCAGGTAGTCCCACAAATCGAAAACGGTTTTTCCGAAGATTTTAAACTCACCCCAAACACCGAAAGACAAAGCAGAGGGAATACCGACAATAAAAATTGCCGTACCAATCAGCCAAGTATGGCGGCTGCGTTTACCCTCATCCTGACGAATCGTAGCGGCAATGACGGTTTCCAACATCGAAAACGCCGAAGTCAGCGTCGCAAACACCACCAACAGCATAAAGACGGCAAACAAAATCTGCCCCAACGGCATTTTCATGAACACGGCAGGCAAAACAACAAAAATCAAACCCGGCCCCTGACTTGGTTCGAATCCGAAAGCAAATACCGCCGGAAAAATAACCAGCCCAGCCAGCAGAGAAACCAAAAGGTTCATCCACATAATGATATTGCCTGAACGGAACATATCTTGGTCTTTACCCAAATAAGACGCATAAGTAATCATCGCAGACACGCCGATACTTAACGCAAAAAATGCCTGACCCAAAGCCGTAAGCATGGTTTGCGGCTTCAAATGCGACCAGTCGGGTTTCAGCAGGAAAGATACTCCTTCCATCGCCCCGGGCAGCGTCAGTGAACGGACAGCCAAAACAATAAACAGGATGAACAGGCCCGGCATCAGGTAACGGTTTGCTTTTTCAATCCCGTCGGACACACCGCCTTGAACCACCCAAATGGTAATCAGCATGAACAGCCCTTGATAAAACAACGACCCTTCAGGACTGGAAATGGTCGCACCGAATAATGCCTCAAAATCCGCACCCGCATGGATTTCTCCGGTAAAGCTATGGACAACGTAGTTCAACACCCAGCCACCGACGACACTGTAAAAAGACAACAAGATAAAGCAGGCTGCAACCCCCATACGCCCCACCCACGGCCATTGCGAACCCGGGCGCAGGGTCTTGAAAGAATCGATGGCATTTTTACCGCCCGTCCTGCCGATATAAAACTCGGCAAGCTGCACAGGTAATGCCACCAAAATCGTAAAAAGCAAAAACAGCAGGAAAAACACCGCCCCACCGTTTGTCCCCGCGGTGTACGGGAATTTCCAAATTGCACCCAAGCCGATTGCCGAACCTGCCGCAGCAAGCACAAAACCAAGTTTGGAAGACCAAGAAACCGGATGATTCATGATTATTGTATTAAGAAATGTGAAGAGACCGCATTGTAACAAAGCGTAACTGCATATAGCACAACCATAATGGCCTGCTTCAAAATTTCGCACATAAGGTGCGCTTAAAAAGACAATATTGAATAAAAAATCTGAGATTTTGTTTTTTAGATAAACATAAATACAAAAAATAGGTAATTTTGATATTTTATTTCAAACAAACACTGCCATGATAAAAAGCACAAAAGAAAAAGCCCGGACATTTGTCCAGGCTTCGATATTTGGTGGGTCCGGTGGGTTTCGAACCCACGACCAAGGGATTATGAGTCCCCTGCTCTAACCCCTGAGCTACAGACCCTCAAGAGAAAGAGCATATTGTATCATAAAATATTACAGAGACAAGGACCGCTTGGCTTTTATCACCGTATATTTTATCCATAAGCACCTTGCCTCAAGTCGTCTGAAAACAAAAATTACACTTTCAGACGACCTTTTCTCATTCATACCATATAACCCAAAAAAACAGGCCGCTAAAAGCGACCTGAAAAACTCTTGCAGCTGGGAGTGATAGCAAGAGGTTACGACACTTTAAACCAAGCTTCGTTAGCATAACGGAGCATTTGTTCGGGAATCTCTTCGGCGTTGCTGACAACAGAGATACCGGATTTACGCATTTTATAGACAGCCTGAATGGTACTTTCAGGTGCATAGCCATGGCATGCGGCAAGATTGACGATAATGTGCAGGCTGTCGTTGTACCACAATAATTGTTCGGCGGTACGGCTGATTGCTTCTTCCGTTGCCAAACCGCCGATAATGACAGTATCTGCTTTTTCTGCATAAAGCCATTCAATCAAACCGGTGCTGCGGGCTTCGTTATCATCATGGAAGCATGCACCAAAACCATTCTCCCCGCCTAATTCGATTACATGGTCATAATCAGCAGATGCCGGCAAACCATCCAGCAAATTTGCACCACGGCAACCGCCTGCACACTGGCTAAAATAGCCACTTTCCCGCGCAAACATAATTCCGTTGCGTTTAACGACTGCGGCGCAAATACTCTCCGGATCAATATTGACGTTCTCGACCAAAATACGCTTATCTGCGATAGCTGCCTGACGGTTTAATTCTTTAACCATGTTTTCCGGTTGATGCAGGAAATGGTTGGCATTGGCTGCCATGCAGGTAAAGCGGAATTGAGGTTGAATATCGATAGCAACAGTCGTCATGATGTAACTCCACAAAAAACCAGATAAATCCGGAAACACTTCCTCGATAAATGGCTCTTATCGAAGATAATCGGTATATTTATGATGAACGGTATAATATCAGGATAATCGGCAAATCACCAGGAATATTTAACAATTAGTAACAATTTATTCCGTAAATATCTATTTAGTAGAATTCACCCTCAAAAATCTCACAAAAAATATCAACTCAATAAGCATAAATGTTTGAAATTTATTTTTGTTTTAATCCCCCTTATTACCTCCTCCTCAACTTTTGCCTTCAATTTAATATTGACCAAAAAACAACAGAAAGAGAAAAATGCAGTTATTTTTTTGACTTAAATCGAATTTTTCTTCATGAGTTAACAAAAAATCTTGCTAAAAAAATTAAAAAGCATAGGACAAACGGCAATCATTCCTCCTCCAACCAACAACCCAAAGCCACAAATATAAAAGGTCGTCTGAAACCTTAAACCTCAGTTTCAGACGACCTTTAATCAGCTTTAAAACTACTGTTTACCAAGCTGGCTGTAATCCACCAACATATATTTGGCAGTAATTTTCTGCGAGGCATTGCCTTCATCGCCCATCAGAATCATCTGTGGCTTGCCGTTGACCGTAATCGAATCGACGGCTTCGACGTTGGTGATGTGTTGCAGGTTGGGCAGGGAGATTTTTTGCGGTTCGTCGGTCGGGTTGCCGCTCCAAGTCCACAGTTGCGAGAATTTCTGACCGTTTTCATCCTTCACTTCGTTGGCGATGACGTAGTTTTTCAACACCGGGTCGTAGTTGATGGAACGGATACCGCCGCCGTCGATGTCGAGGATGGCGACTTCGTCAAACTCAGGTTTGGCGTTGCGCTCGAATACGTCTTTCGGGTTGCTGATGAATGCCACCAGCGCCATATTGTTGAACTCAGGATCGCGGAAGCCCAAGACGAGGCGTTTCTTCACAGGGTCGAACGCCATGCCTTCGATATTGATTTCTTCAAAGGAAACTTCGGCTTTGGTGCGTTCGCTGATGAGGTCGTGCAATTTGTGGTCGGTTTCCAAAACCTGCGTCAGATTGTCGTAGCTGGTCAGCCCCAACACATTACCGTCTTGGATTTTAAAGCGCATCAGGTGTTCGCGGTCGGGCGAGCGGTTGCCTTTGCGGGTGCGCGAATGCGAAGTGAGCGCGTAGATAAAGCCTTCATCGTCGCGCGCCAATGCTTCCAAGTCGCTTAGGCGGCGTTTGAAGCCGGTGATCACGCGCGTATCCAAGGCCTCGTCTTCGATAAATCTGCCTGACGGATCGATGCTGACGATGCTGAACGCATGGTTCGGTTCGTCTTCTGCAATCAACAGTTTGCCGTCGGGAAGCTGTTGCACGGCAGATGGCTCGTACACGCCGTTGAACATATTAATACCCAAAGAGCGCAGCTCTGCCGCATTGTTGGCGGGTTGGGTCAGCAGCGAAGGCAGCGTCTTCACGCCGATAAACGCCGCCAGCGAAGCCAAAAGCCCCCAACGGAATACGGCATAGGACAGGTTGATGTATTTGAATTGTTTGTCCGCCAGCAAGCCCAGCCAGTAAAGATGATCGCTCATCTTTTGATAGACTTGTTTGCGGTCGCCCATAATCTCCTGCATCATTTCCCAATATTGGTCTTTTTGCACCTTCACACGGTCTTCGTAAATCAGGATATTGGGCTGGCTGCCGCTGAAAAAGCGCGTTTGGGTGCTGCTGAGGCGGGTTCTCAAATCACGCAGTTTGGCGCGCCCGCGGAAGAAATCCTTAACCCAAGCGCGCGCCGCCTGCATTTTGCCGATACGTTCGGGCGAAGCGGACAGCAGCGCGAACACGATGGACGCGGCGGCGGTAATCATAAACGTACTCGCCGGAATCAGAAATTCGGGTGACGATGAAAAAATAAATGCGCCCGAAATCATCAGCGCAGACACGATAAAACCGTTGAGCGAAATCATAATGTTCGCCTTGGTCGCCGCCAGCGCGAGCAGCTCCATCTCCGAACGCACAGCGTTGCGGAACATGGTTTCCACGCCTTTGTTCGTACCCAAAAGATCGGAAGGCGGCGCATCGGCGGCTTGTTTTTTCTTCTTCGCCTTGTCTTTTTTGTCTTTCTTTTTCTTTTTGGGCTTTTCAGACGACGTCTCAATGCCTTCAAGGATGATGTTATCCGTCACGGCCTCTTCGGCATTGCTGTCTTGTTGATGGTCTGCCGTTTCAGATTCTGAGTCTTCCCAAACTTCGGAAACAGGCTGCGGCGCATCGGGATCGGGTCGTTCGAAAGGTTTCTCCCAGTCAGAAACCGTATTTTGCGGCTCTTGCCCTTTTTTATTTTTATCGTGGAAATCCATGTTTATCCTCCGTTTGAGTGAATCAATTTAAATGGAAAGGGAAAAGCGTTTTTTAGTTCCTCTGATTCGGGGAATTTACATAACGTCATACATTATCGATAAAAACATTACACTTATTGGGATAATCATGTTTGTAATGATTAAGTCGGCAATCCAAGTTCCCCTTCAACAAAAACTGCCGCCAAACGGGCAGTTTGCGGCAGTTGTAACGTATCGTTTATCAGTAGTCGATACGCTCTTTGATGATTCTCAAGTCGGGGTAAGACAATTTGATGTCGTATTCGCGTCCGCCTTTGTAGGCTTCTACGTCCAATACGGCTCTGCCACGATAGTCGTCGGCGTCGATGTCGTGAACGCGGTAACCGCGTTGTTCAAGCATTCTGATGGCTTTGGTACGGTTTTGTTCAAAATTTTTGTCGCTGTAAATTTGGTGTTCGATGTAATCGTTGGCACCTGCGACAGCAGCGGACAAAGCGACGATGGCGGTCAATAATAATTTTTTCATGTTCGACTTCCTTTCGAAATGTGTCATTGGGGTTTTGATGGGTGTATTTAAACACGGCAAAATTAGCAGTCATTTAGCACTTTGTTAAACGTAGTAAAGGTCGTCTGAAACAATTCAGACGACCTTTTAATATTTACGCTCTCCATTGCAGGCTGATTTAAGTTTCTGCGGGCGGAAGGGGCGAGTGTTCGTCGGTTTTGTCCGATTTGGGTTTGGCAAAGCGGCTGCACCAGATACCTGCTTCGTAAAGCAAGATAAGCGGTACGGCAAGCAGGGTTTGGGAAATCACGTCCGGCGGGGTAATGATGGCGGCAACGACGAATGCGCCGACAATGACGTAGGGTCGTGCGTTTTTGAGTTGTTCGGTGGTTACGACGCCGATCTTGGCAAGCAGGACGACGACGACGGGGACTTCGAAAGTCGTGCCGAATGCAACGAACATGCCCAAAATAAAGGACAGGTATTTGTCGATGTCGGTCGCCATGTTGACACCGACGGGGGTGATGCCTGCGAGGAATTTAAAGATGACGGGGAAAACGAGGTAGTAGGCAAACGCCATGCCGACAAAAAACAGGCTGACGCTGGAGAGGACAAGCGGGGTGATCAGTCGTTTTTCGTTTTGGTAGAGGGCGGGCGCGACGAATGCCCAGATTTGGTAGAGCGTGTGCGGCAGGGAAACGAGGAATGCCGCCATCAGCGTCACTTTCACCGGCACGAAAAACGGTGCGATGACGTCGGTGGCAATCATGCTGGTGTCTTTGGGAAGATTCACCATCAATGGTTCGGCAACAAAGGTGTAAAGCTGCTGGGCAAACGGCATCATGCCGAGAAAGCAGACGACGATGCCGATGACGATCCACATCAGGCGGCGGCGCAGCTCGATAAGGTGTTCGATAAGAGGTTGGACGGGTTGTTCGTTTTGAGGTTCGGACACCGGTTTACTCACTTTTTACGGACGCGAAGTTTGGGTTTGGCATGAAATTTCGGGCGCAGGTCGCGCTTGCGGTTCATCGCTTGTTTTTTGAGGGAGGTGATATGCAGCACGGGCGCGTCTGCGGAAGTGTCGATATAGCTGACTTCTACGGCATTGGAAACCGGAGCGGCGCTGCCGGTCAGGTATTCGCGCCATGCGCGGTCTTGTTCGGATTCTGCAGGCGTGTCGGTTTCGACGGCATCCGTCGGATTGCCTGCTTGCGCCATAGTGTTTTCAGACGACGTGGAAATGGACAGGTCGTCTGAAACTTCCGTGCTTAACGAAGGAAGCGGATTGCCGTGTTCATCCAACCCGAAATCGGCAGGCGTGCGTTGCGCCGGCAGGCGTTCCCAAGGTTTGAGTCCGTCGGAAATGTCGTGCAGGTTGTCCTGCATATCCGTACCGGTTTCTTTGAGGCTGTCGCGCACTTGTGCGGCGGCGGCTTCAAATTCCTGTTTGGCTTTGCGCAGCTCTTCCAATTCGACTTGGGTGTTGAATTCCTGCTTGACGCTGCTGACGAGGCGTTGCAGCTTGCCGATGAGCCGTCCGGCGGCGCGGGCGGCTTCGGGCAGACGCTCGGGGCCGAGTACAATCAGGGCGACGATGCCGACTAAAAGCAGCTCGCCCAAACCGAAATCAAACATAGATTATGCTTTGTCTTCGTCTTTTTTGTGTTCGATGACTTCGTCTTTTTTGGCATCTTTGCCGTCGGTACCTTCATTCAGACCTTGTTTGAAGTCATGCACGGCACCGCCGAGGTCTTTGCCGACGTTGCGCAGTTTTTTGGTACCGAAAACCAAAACAACGATGATTAATACGATAATCCAGTGCCACAGAGAGAAGCTACCCATAATAAATCCTTGATATAGTTGAAAATGGATATTTGAAATGTTGGTTTACGCAGGCGTACCCATGATGTGGATATGCAGGTGGAACACTTCCTGCCCGCCGCCTTTGCCTGTATTGATCAGGGTTTTGAAACCGTCGGTCAAACCTGCCGCTTTGGCGATTTGAGGGACTTTCAACATCATTTTGCCCAAGAGGGTTTGATGTTCGGGCGCGGCGTGTGCCAGCGAGTCGAAATGGACTTTCGGAATCAGCAGCAGATGAACCGGCGCGGCGGGGCGGATGTCTTTGAAGCACAACATCTCGTCGTCTTCGTACACGGTTTGCGCCGGAATGTCTTTGGCGGCGATTTTACAGAAAATACAGTTGTCCATAATGGCTCCGAGGTCGTCTGAAAACGAGCGCAGCGAGTTTCGCTAAAACGTGTGCAGCGCGTTTCGTCAAACAGACGGCAGAAAAACGAATAAGGTCGGATTGTAATATAAATTCAAGACTCTTTGCGAGAGGCTTTTTCCGCCAAGCCTGATAAACCTTGACGGCGCGCAAGCTCGTTGACGACATCTTCGGCGCGCAAACCATGGTGCGCCAAGAGAACCATAGTGTGAAACCATAAGTCGGCAACTTCGTAAACGAGGTGTTCGCCGCCGCCGTCTTTCGACGCCATCAGGACTTCGCCCGCTTCTTCGATGACTTTTTTGAGGATTTTGTCTTCGCCTTTGTGCAGAAGCTGGGCAACGTAGGATGCTTCGGGATCGCCGCTTTTGCGGGAGTCGATGGTGTTTTGGATTTGGCAGAGGATGGTGTTGGTCATGGGATTTTCGGCTTTGAAGGATAAGGATTATTCGGATAAAGCATCGGCTTGCTTGGCTTCGCGTAACGCTGTTTCTGACAACAGACAATCATCCGCCCGATTTTTAGCGAAACTCGATTCTCTCGTTTTGGCGAAACTCGCTGCGCTCGTTTTCAGACGACCTCTAAGGATGCGTATGCCCATAAATGGCTTTTTCGTCTTTCAACACGGCATCAACCGTCTGCCATGCGCCGTCTTTCCAAACTTTGTAGAAACAGCTTTCGCGTCCCGTATGGCAGGCGATGCCGCCGTTTTGGTCTATCAGCATCACGATGGCGTCGCCGTCGCAGTCGAGGCGTAATTCGTAAACCTTTTGCGTGTGTCCCGATTCTTCGCCCTTCATCCATTGCTTTTGGCGCGAACGGCTGTAATAGTGGGCGAAACCGGTTTCTACGGTTTTTTGCAGGGCTTCGGCGTTCATCCATGCGACCATCAGCACGCGGCGGCTCTGCCGGTCTTGGGCGATGGCGCAGACCAAGCCTTTCTCATCGAATTTGACGGCTTCAAGCAGGCTGTTATCCATATTCGGTATCCTTATTTATTTTAGCGAAACTCACTGCGCTCGTTTTGGCGAAACTCGCTGCGCTCGTTTTCAGACGACCTTGAGCCAATCAAGTTCAACTTACAGCCGCACTTCGATTCCGGCTTCGCGCATGGCGAGCTTCGCATCGCGGATACTGACTTCGCCGAAGTGGAAAATACTGGCGGCAAGCACGGCATCGGCTTTACCTTCTTTGATGCCGTCAATCAGATGCTGCACATTGCCGACGCCTCCTGAGGCGATGACGGGAATGTCGACTGCTTCGCTGACAGCGCGGGTCAGCGGCAGGTTGAAGCCTTGTTTCGTGCCGTCCCTGTCCATGCTGGTGAGCAGGATTTCGCCCGCGCCACGCCGCTGCATTTCAACCGCCCATTCGACTGCGTCCAAGCCGGTCGGCGTGCGCCCGCCGTGGGTGAAAATTTCCCAGCGGGTGTTTTCGGGATTGACGGCTTTGGCATCGACGGCAACGACGATGGCTTGCGAGCCGAAAAATCCGGCGGCTTCGTTGACTAAATCGGGATTGGTGACGGCGGCGGTGTTGATGCTGGCTTTGTCCGCACCGGCATTGAGCAGGCGGCGGATGTCGGCTACGGTGCGTACACCGCCGCCGACGGTCAGCGGAATGAAAACCTGTGAGGCAACGTCTTCGATGACGTGCAAAATGGTGTCGCGGTTGTCGGAGGAGGCGGTGATGTCGAGGAAGGTCAACTCGTCCGCACCTTCGTCGTTGTAGCGTTTGGCGACATCGACGGGATTGCCCGCATCGCGCAAACCGAGAAAGTTTACGCCTTTGACGACGCGGCCGTCTTTAACGTCGAGACAGGGGATGATGCGTTTTGCCAGTGCCATTTTGAATGCCTTTCCAAACCTAGGAATGAGGTCGTCTGAAAGTGAGCGAAGCGGGTTTCGCTAAAACCTATACAACGGATTCCACCCAAACGGATAATCCGTTTCAGACGACCTTTCAAATCATTGATACCGGCAAGGCAGGTGTTACGCCAGCCAGTTGTGAACCCATTTGGGCAGGTGTTGGAGCAGTTGGAAATAGCCGACGCCCGCAATGGCGGCGAATACGCAGGAAGTCATAAAGTTACCGCTGAAGCGTCCGACGATATAAAACACTGTGCTGGCAAATGCCCACAATGCGCCGTTAAACACCATCCAATAGGTGTCGATCATCGGCATATCGAACGCGGAAAGCTGACGGACGAGAATGGCGATAATGGTAAATCCCAAACCTTCGCTGACGGCGCGCACGTTGCGGCCGGACGACCAGATAATCCAAAAGCCCAAAATAAATGCTTCAAACATGAAATACCCCTTGAAAAGTAAATAAAACTAGTGAGTGTGGGATGGTGAGTCCCAAACAATATTCGGCGGTCTGCCGCCTTTTATTGTGAAGAAAAATGGACGAACCCATCTTTTGTCCTGCCTGTGAAGACAGGACAACAATGAAAGCAAACAGGTTCAACCGATTATTTTGTATCTTCGCCCCGCTATATTGTTTGAAAACAGCGGAACAAGTGAGTAAGAAAACGTTTGGTCATTTCAGACGACCTGGATGGTCGTTTTTAAATAAGGTCGTCTGAAAACGAGCGCAGTGAGTTTCGCTACACCAACTTATGCCAGCGAATCCGCCAACTGCTGCGCTTGGGCAAAATCAATACTGCCCTCGTAAATCGCACGACCAGTAATCGCACCCGCCACGCCGTGTTTCTCAACGGCACACAAAGCGCGGATGTCGTCCAAATTGGTCAAACCGCCCGACGCGATAACCGGAATGGCGACGGCTTGCGCCAGTTTGACGGTTGCGTCGATGTTCACGCCGCTCATCATGCCGTCGCGGCCGATGTCGGTGTAAATAATGCTGTTGACGCCGTCGTCTTCAAAACGTTTCGCCAAATCAATCACATGATGCTCGGTTACAGTCGCCCAGCCGTCTATCGCCACCATGCCGTCTTTGGCATCCAACCCGACAATAATCTGCCCCGGAAACGTTTTGCACGCCTCGCGCACGAAGTCGGGATTTTTTACCGCCGCCGTACCGATAATGACGTCGTTCAATCCCAAATCCAAATATTTTTCAATGGTTTCCAAGTCGCGTATCCCGCCGCCCAGCTGTACGGGAATGTTTTTGGCAACGGCAGCGAGGATGTCCTTGATGGCGGGGAAATTTTGCGGAACGCCGGCAAATGCACCGTTCAAATCCACCAAATGCAAACGGCGCGCGCCTTGTTTGAACCAATGCAGCGCAGTTTCGGCGGGCGAATCGGAAAACACCGTCGCCTGCTCCATCAAACCTTGTTTCAGGCGCACGCAGCGGCCTTCTTTTAAATCGATTGCGGGAATCAGCAGCATGGGAGTCCTATCCTTATGCGGAATGTATTTTACACAAATTATCGAGTTTTAGCATATTTGAATAATTTAAGTTGGCAGTAATGCATAATCCTGATCAAAATCGCTTGAAAATTCTTTTCAGACGACCCGATTAATTTATAAAAATCAAAGTGCAAGCCTTTTCAAACTGTCCAGTCCAAGAAATTGCGTAACAGCAACAATCCTGCGTCGTGACTTTTTTCCGTGTGGAACTGGGTGGCGAAGACATTGTCTTTGCCGACGATGCAGGCAAATTCGTGCGGATATTCGCTGGTAGCAAGGACGGTTTCAGGGTCTTCTGGGGCGAAGTAGTAGCTGTGTACAAAGTAAAAGCGCGTTTCTTGTCCGATGTCTTTAAACAGCGGGTGCGGGCGGGTTTGGCGTACTGTGTTCCAGCCCATGTGCGGCACTTTCAGACGACCTCCGTGTTCATCGGTTTGATTGGCGGAGAAGCGTTTGACCCTGCCTTTAAACCAACCCAGTCCGGCGGTATCGCCTTCTTCACTGTGTTCGAACAATAATTGCGCGCCGACGCAGATGCCGAAAAACGGTTTGTTTTTCAATCCATCTTCCACTGCCTCGCCCAAACCGCTTTGCCTCAATGCAGCCATACAGTCGGGCATCGCACCCTGACCGGGGAAAATGATTTTGTCGGCAGCGAGGATGTCTTCGGGGCGGTCGGTCAGATAAACTTCACCGGCTTTGCCCGACAAGGCTTGCGCGGCCTGTACGGATTTGAGGACGGAATGCAGGTTGCCCATGCCGTAATCGACAATAGCGGTTTTCATGTTTTCTCCTTGGATTGCAGCTTGTGCTTATCGGTATGGTTATGAATATTGTAACAAAACATCGTACCGGAAGGACAAAAGAAAAAGGTCGTCTGAACATTTTTTCAGACGACCTCTTCTTGCGTTACAAGGTTCTTACCTTAGAGGGAAGAAAATAATTGCTATGGCGACAGCAATCACACCGTAAATCGCCATGGGGATGACGGTTTTCTTGATAATCGCACCTTCGGCGTTTTTCACGTCCAGTACGGTACATACGGCGATGATGTTGTTGATGCAGACCATGTTGCCCATTGCGCCACCGACGGATTGCAGGGCGAGGATGAGGGTCACGGACAGGCCGGTATCAAGGGCGATTTGTTGCTGAATCGGACCAAATGTCAGGTTGGATACGGTGTTCGAACCGGAGAAGAATGCACCGATAGCGCCAAGGTAAGGGGAGAAGTAAACCCAGTGTTCGCCTGCCATCGCGGCAAACTCTTTACCGATGATTTTCACCATGGAGTCGTCGCCGCCAACCATCATCAGTTGAACCATAATCAGCGCGCCCATCAAGGCAAGCAGCGGTTTTTTGGTTTGGTTGAACGTTGCAGCGTAGAAAGCCCAGGCGTCTTTGAATTTGGTTTTATAAAGCAGGATACAAATCCAAACGGTAAAGACAAACGGAATCCATGCGGGAACGTAGAGGGTTTGGTAGGACGCGTTGACGCCTTGTCCGAAAATGTTGCCGAAGGTAATGGTCAAAGAGTCGCTGACGGTGATTTTGCTCAAATCAAACGGCAGTTGGAAGCTGAACCATTCTTCTTTGCTGGTCAGTAGGCCTTTAATGCCGAGCTGTTTGATACGGGTAACGACCAGCATACCGATCAGCATACCCAGAGGGGCAAGTGCTTTGGCGACTTGGGCGAAAGGTACTTTTTCGGCATTCGGGTCTTTCGGATGGTCTTTGCTTAAGCCCCAGCCGTGGTTGGCTGCGAATACGGATACCATCAGGCCGATTGCGCCGGCAACGAGTGATGGGAATTCTTCGTTGACCATCGCCAATGCGACATAAGGAATGGTACAAGAGAAGACGGCGATGCCGATGAAGCCTAAGTTTTTACGGATTTCAGACCAAGGCACGATGAAGCTCAAGCCGATGACGGGAATGACGAAACCTGCGAAGAAGTGCATCACGCCGGTTTGTCTGCCGATAGCCAAGATGTTTTCGGGACTCAGGTTTAATGGCGCAAAACCGAACCAAGTCGGTGTACCCACCGCGCCGAAAGATACCGGTACGGAGTTCATAACCAGCGTAAAAATCGCCACTTTCAACGGGTTGAAACCCAAACTCATCAGAATCGGGGCGGCAATCGCAGCAGGCGTACCGAAGCCGGATGCACCCTCAATCATAAAGGCGAACGACCAGCCGATAATCATCAGTTGCGCCACAGGATTCGGGCTGATGGTCGCCAGCCATTTGCGGATAATATCGATACAGCCGGTGGTTTCCATCATACGGTTGAACATGATCGCACCGAAAATCACGGTAATCGGCGTCAGTGTGGAAACCAGGCCGGACGCTGCGGTTGCGTTGAGCAGCATAGCGTCGTCTTTGAAATAAAACAGCTTGATGGCGTAAATCAGCGCGGCGGTAATCGGCAGCGCGATGTAGGAAGGCATACTGTTTTTCTTAACCATCAGCCAAATCAGCAGGATGATGGGAAAAATGCTGAGGAATAGTGCCATGGTGAATCCTTAAATCGGCGTTGTTTATCAATTTTTTCTAATGATGTCGGATGCGAGAGAGATATCGAACCTTAATCTGAGAGTAATTATCAAATAAATTGGTAATACCAATTTAAAAGAACGCCGCATACTTTACGTAATCCAATGTAATCGGTCAAGTGATTTATGTACCTTTGGCATTTACCAGACGAGGTTTTCAGGGTTTGAGACCTTTGCAAAATTCCCCAAAATCCCCTAAATTCCCACCAAGACATTTAGGGGATTTCCATGAGCACCTTCTTCCAGCAAACCACACAAGCCATGATTGCCAAACACATCGACCGCTTCCCACTATTGAAGGTGGATCAGGTGATTGATTGGCACCCGATCGAACAATACCTGAATCGTCAAAAAACCCGTTACCTCCGAGACCACCGCAACCACCCGCAGACGGAAGCTCAAATGAAGCGTAACCGATATTGATCGAAAACTCGTTATGTGGTTGAACAAAGCTTTAGTACGCTGCACCGTAAATTCCGCTACACGCAGGCAGCCTATTTCAGGCTGCTCAAAGTGAGTGCGTAAAGCCATCTGAAGGCGATGTGTTTGAACCTGTTGAAATCCGCCAACAGGCTAAGTATGTCTGTTGCTGCCTAAAAGGCGGCCCGGATGCCTCATTATCAGGTATCCGGGGAGAATTAAGGAGGTGTTTGGTTAGAATTAGGAGTGATTAGGGATGGAAACAATCTTGGCATAAACCTTACCCCAACGTTTCAATATTAGACCTCTTGCGAAAGTATCCTGAAGATTTACAATTCCCAAATGAAATACGAAAACCTAATCCAAAGAAGCGACAGGGAATTCAAACGGCTCACAGGTGTAACGCCCGTCCTTTTTCATGAAATGCTGCAAGTCACCACAGAAGCAGAAAGCCGGAAGGTCAAGTCGGGCAGGCCGCATACGCTCGGTTTGGCAGACCAACTGCTGCTTACCCTAAGTTATCTGCGCCATTATCATACCCAACTCGAATTGGCCGCTATCTACGGTCTTTCTGAAAGTAATGTCTGCCGCACCATCCGTAAAACTGAGGACGCTCTCATTCGTTGCAAACGCTTTTCCCTGCCAAAACACAAGAATCCGGGCGATCAAACGGTCATCATTGACGTTACCGAAAGCCCGATTGAACGTCCCAAAAAAACAGCGGCAGTATTACAGCGGCAAGAAAAAGCGACACACGGTTAAAATCCAAGTCATATACGGCAGAGAAACTGAAAAAATCATCAGCATCCAGACGGGGATGGGTGCTCAGCATGACATGCGTTTAGCCAAGAAGCACCTTGCAGAGCTTTATCCCTACAAAATAGTCATTGCGGATAGGGGTTATCAAGGATTGGCTAAAACCGGATTACAGACCCCGAAAAAGAAATCTAAACATCATCCGCTGAACAAACAGGATAAAGAGGCGAACAGGTGGTTAGGCAAACTCAGAACCGTCATCGAGCACATCAACAGAAAAATTAAGATATTCAAAATCTTGTCGCTACCTTACCGCAACAGGCGGAAACGGTTCGGGTTAAGGGCAAATCTGATTGCAGGACTGGTTAATGCGATGGGATGAATATTTTCGCAAGAGGTCTATTCTGAAAACGATAGTTTTTCACTCACACTGTACCCGATTTTCCCCCAGATACGTTTTGCTCTGAAGTAGGATTCACCCACCCAATCCTTCAATATCGCGTAAAGGCTTCTATCCCTCACACCCGTAGCCACATACGGACTCAATATTAGTTACAGGCTATATTGATACTTCTGATACTGATTTCTACCAGCATACAGCATCGGAAACAGCCAAATCTAAATCAAACAGCTGCAATGACTGATAAAGTCTTAGAGTAATTACACAGAACTTTTGATACTTTTCTTTATTTTATCCATAAAATTATCACTACATTATTAAGATAAGATTTACCTCTTGACGCGTTACTGCTTTCAAACGACCTGTCCCACCACAAGGCCTACCACTCACACCTTACATTTACCCTTAATCCCCCATCCATACCATCCCAAATGTCATGTGTTATACTTTCAGCCATGTTACCTTATTGCCTTTACGCATGAAAAATCCTCTGCTTAATTCAGGAAAATTTTGGCTGAAAACAGCCGTAACTGCGGTCATCTTTCTCGTTTGCACCGCAGCCACCCTGTATGCATCGGTTTATGCCCTATTTTCCCCCGAACAAATCGAAGCTTCCGTACAAAACGCCTTCAGCGGAACGGGGCGGAATATCCGCTTCAGCAGCGACATCCGCCGAAGCTGGTTTCCCCGTCCTACCGTTACCCTAAAAAACGTTACCATTACCCAACCTCAAAGCAACCAAACTGCCTTACATATCAAAGAGACCCATATCGGTTTGGGCTGGAGCAGCCTGTGGAACGATCACCCGGTCATCGAAAAATGGGTTATTACAGGTGCAGATGCCGTGTTATCGCGCACCGATGACGGCAAATGGAACCTGCAAGACCTGTTACATCCTTCCCACCCTACTTCTTTAAACCGTCTGATTATAGAAAACAGCTCTCTGCATATGAACATCGCAGGGCAAACACATATTATCGACAATTTTTATCTAAACATCCGCAACAACGGGGCTGACGGCCGTCCCTTCAAAATCAACGGCAGCCTGCGCCGCTCAAATCAACCCATCCAATGGCAGGGTAGCGGCGTGTTTAATGCCTCTGAAACCGGATGGAACATTCCCAATTTACTTTGGGAAGCATCTATTGCTGAAAAAGAAAACAAACTGTCCGCTGATGGAAGCGGCACATGGACGTGGTCGTCTGAAAACAACTCCCTACAAGCAGACAACCTCAGTCTGCGTACGGATAATCCTACCCAAAATTTTCACCTGACCGCGCAAATTCCCCATTTATCCTTGAAAAACAATGTATTGAATATTCCATCACTTAATGGTGCATTTACAGCAGGCAAGCCGGAAAGCCAATGGAACGGCTCATTCAAACTCGACAAAGCAAGCATCCGCACCAGCGTTGCCACATTGGATAACTTTGAATTCAACGCCAGCAACAAAAATGCCGTCCATCAGACCAATTTAACCCTGACAGGCCCTCTGCTGTGGCAGCAAAACAAAGGATTGCAATCATCTTCAATCAATCTGACCACATTGCAGGATACGGTCAACCGCCTACCCAATCCTCGCTTTATCAGCCAATTAACCGGCTCATTTAACTGGAACGGCAAAGAAAACTGGCAAGGGGATTTCAAAGGCACATTCGACCGCCAACCCCTTGCTCTTGTCTTCAAATATCAACCAACGGAAGAACAAACACCTCTTTTGGAAGCCGGGATTGCCCTGCAAAAACTCTCATTGCTCCCCTATTGGGATGATATACAGGCAAACTCCGGATCAGGCTACCCTGCAATCCTCAACAACGGCCCAATCCCAAGAATTGATGCCAGTATCAAAATCGGCAATATCCAAATACCCGGCCTGCAACTGGACAATATTGAAACCCTGCTGAATGCCGACAAAGAACATATCACCCTAAGCCATTTTAAAGCGGGTCTCTACGGCGGTCAGACAGAAGGCGGTATCAGTATGGCAAACACAACTCCGCCTACCTACCATCTCCAACAAGATGCCCAAAACGTACAAATCCGACCATTGCTGCAAGATTTGTTCGGTTTTCACAGCTTCAGCGGCAACGGAGATGCCATCATCGATTTGACAGCACGGGGTAACAACCGCAAACAACTTATCCAATCCCTACAAGGGATGCTGACCCTCAATATTTTGGATGGGGCATGGAAAGGTATAGATATAAATAACATCCTCAAAAACGGTATTTCCGCACAACAATCCAGCGGCGAGCATGTTCAAACCCCTTTCCACCGTTTTACCCTCAATAGCGAAATAGACAAGGGCATCAGCCACCACATCAATACCGAATTGTTTTCCGAACATTTACACATAGTCAGCAACGGCTACACCGATCTGAATACGCAAGAACTATCCGAGAACCTACTTATCCGTAACACACTCAATCCTTCCGCCAAACCCATACCGATCAAAATACGGGGCAATGTCGCTAATCCGTCCGTTACACTCGACTACAACCGTATTACCCACGGACTGAACAATCCCAAAGAAAAACAAAAAGCATTGGAACAAACATTGCGCGAGCAATGGCATTGGCTCAATCCGGAACGAAAACAAGCAGATAAATAAAAAAGGTCGTCTGAAAATCCAATCATGGTTTTCAGACGACCTTTTGGCATCTTCGACAATCCGTTTTATTCAAACGGGCGCACTTCCAAACCGAACATACGACGGGCAGTGTTCAGCATTTGGCAGCTGAAGCCCCACTCGTTGTCGTACCAGGCGAACACTTTAACCATATTACCGTCGGTTACTTTGGTCAGCGTCGCATCAAAGGTGCTGGCTTGGGTGGTGTGGTTAAAGTCCATAGACACCAGCGGCAGCGTGTTGTAGCCCAACACGCCTTTCAGACGACCTTCTTCTGAGGCGGCCTTCATCAGCGCATTGATTTCTTCGACACTCGTATCGCGCGCGGCTTGGAAGCTCAAGTCCACCAATGAAACATTGACGGTCGGCACGCGGATGGCAAGGCCGTCGAGTTTGCCTTTCAATTCGGGCAAGACCAAACCGACGGCTTTTGCCGCGCCGGTTTTGGTCGGAATCATGTTTTCCACACCGCTGCGGGCGCGGCGCAAGTCTTTATGGCGCACGTCGGTCACGGTTTGGTCGTTGGTCAGGGCGTGAATGGTGGTCATCGCACCTTTGACGATGCCGATGTTTTCGCTCAATACTTTGGCAACGGGGGCGAGGCAGTTGGTGGTGCAGGAAGCATTGGAGATGACGGTCATGTCGTCGGTAATCACGTCGTCGTTCACACCGTAGACGATGGTCGCGTCAACATCAGCCTCGCCCGGTGCGGAAATCAGCACTTTTTTCGCGCCGCTTTCAAGATGGACATTGGCTTTGGATTTGCTGGTGAACGAGCCGGTGCATTCCATCACCAAGTCCACGCCCAAGTCGCGCCAGGGCAGTTCGGCAGGGTTGCGGGTGGAGAAGAATGGGATTTTGCGGCCGTTGATGATGAGGTGGGTCGCATCGTGGGAAATGTCAGCATTAAAGCGGCCGTGGACGGTATCGAATTTGGTCAGATGGGCGTTGGTTTCGAGGCTACCGCTGGCGTTGACAGCGACGACTTCAAGTTGGTCTTGCAGGTTGTAATCGTAGATGGCGCGTAATACTTGGCGGCCGATGCGGCCATATCCGTTAATGGCGACTTTAATGCCCATGGTTTTTCCTCTGTTACGGTTGGATAAAGGTTTGCGACCCGAATTATATCAAAAATGTAGTTTGATGTAATTAATGTTTTATCAATCCAGTTATACCTTTCCCATCATCCGTTTTTTCAGACGACCCATTAGGTAATTTTATGAAATATTGCATCAAAACAAAGTATCATCCCCTTTTTTCCTCTCCTCATCCCTCAAAAATGAAACGCCTGCCATCACGCATCAAATCACTCTCCTTATCCTTTTTACAGGCAATAGTCATTTTCGCCTTCTTATCGGCCGTTGCTGATTGGTGGCGCAAACCCGAACCGCCCGTGCAAATGTCGTCCGAACCGCTGCACCTGCTTTCAGGAGAAACGCTGACACCTGCCTTACTTAGTACAAACCGTACCGCCGTCCTTTATGTATGGGGAGACTGGTGCCATATCTGCGCCTATACCTCGCCTACTATTTCCCGGCTTGCCGAAGACGGCATTCCTGTTGTCGGTATTGCCCTGCACTCCGGTGCGGATGAGCATATCCGTACCTATATGTCGGAAAAACATCTCGACTTTCCTACGGTCAACGACAACGACGGACGCTTGGCGCAAAAATGGAAAGTTTCCGTTACCCCGAGCATTATCCTGATTAAAAACGGAAAAATGGTTCACTTTACCTCAGGAATCAACACTTATTGGGGATTGCGCACCAGAATTTTCATATCGGATCTGTTCTATTAATGCTATCCTGTTAAATCCTTTAATATATAAAGAACTCAAATCCTGCGCAGTACATGACCCTGCGAAGTAAATATTCGTTTATTGAAAAAATAAACCGCCCCTTGCCAGCGCAACTGATGATTTTGTTGAGGTTATGTCAAAAATAGACTAATATACAAACATAAGAAAATACGGAACATTACTATCAAAACAAACTTACGGAATGTTATCTGATTTTTGGTTTGATACTTTGCTCCCACGCATCCGCCGCTTTCACAGGGCTCTTATAATGACAATACAGCCTTTACAAATCTGCCTCCACGCTTCAAAGGTTTGTTTATCGGTAACAACGGAGACCCCTCATGCCCAACCAATCCAAACATGCGTCTATTAACATCGGCCTGATTCAAGCGCGGGAAGCGTTGATGACCCAATTCCGTCCTATTCTGAACCAAGCCAATATCACCGACCAGCAATGGCGAATCATCCGCCTGCTTGCCGAAAACGGCACATTGGACTTTCAAGACCTTGCCAATCAAGCATGCATCCTGCGCCCCAGCCTGACCGGCATTTTGACCCGCTTGGAAAAAGCAGGCCTCGTCGTGCGTCTGAAGCCGTCCAACGACCAACGCCGCGTCTATTTGAAGCTGACAAACGAAGGAGAAAAACTTTTCGAATCCATCGGCGCGCAAGTGGACGAACGTTACGATGCCATTGAGCAAGTGCTTTCCAAAGAAAAAATGCTCGAACTCAAAGAGCTGCTGACGGCGCTGTCGAAAATTGAACAGCACCTGAAATAAAAAGCACGACGAATGACAGATTCGGCATACACACTCAAGCATCCGTTCAGGGATGCCATGGCATCCTGCGCCGCAGGCGTACACGTTATCACGACCGATGGAGAATCCGGCCGTTACGGTATTACCATGACTGCCGTTACCCCCGTTACAGACGAACCGCCGACCATTATGCTCTGCATCAACCGCAAGGCGGCAATCATTCCGATTCTTCAGACAAACCGCGACTTGTGCATCAATACCCTGTCCGAAAGCCAACAGGACATCGCAGAACACTTTGCCGGCCTGACTGGGCTTTCCCCTGAAGAACGCTTTGCCTACCATATTTGGAACAGGGGCAAAACCGGGCAACTTGAAGTCGAAGACGCACTGGCGCATCTGCACGGACGTATCGTTTCACAACACGAAATCGGGACGCATTTTATCTTTTACGTTGAAATCAACGAAATCAAAAATTCCGGCACACATCCTCCGGCTTTATTATATTTCCGACGGCAATTCAAATCTTTGGAATAAAGCTCCCCAAGCTCGCAAGGTCGTCTGAAACCATCAGATTTCATTTTCAGACGACCTTGAATCAGCCTCCCCAATTCCGACAGACTGCCCATCATTTCATTATCCAAACTTATCCATCTCCCCCATGAAAGCAATGATACTTGCCGCGGGACGCGGCGAACGGATGCGCCCGCTGACCGACCATACCCCCAAACCCCTGCTTCAAGTCGGCAGCGAACCCTTAATCGGCTGGCACTTACGTCGTCTGAAAACCGCAGGCTTCACCGAAATCGTCATCAATCATGCCTGGCTCGGCGAACAAATCGAAACCACGCTCGGCGACGGCTCGCAATACGGCGTACGCATCGCCTATTCCCCTGAAAAAGCAGGCGGCTTGGAAACCGCAGGCGGCATTGCCACTGCCCTACCCCTGCTTGGCGACGCACCATTCCTCGTTGTCAATGGCGACGTACTGACCGACATCGACTTTTCCAAAGCCCGACAGGCCGCCGAAGCATTGCCCCATTCAGACAAACTCGCCTGCCTATGGCTGGTTGACAACCCGCCGCACAATCCCAACGGAGACTTCGCCCTGCTTGCCAACGGCTTAGCCTCTTCAGACAAATCAGCAGGCGAAGCCTTGACTTTCAGCGGCGTAGGTGTTTACCGTCCCGAACTCTTCCGCGATACACCGCCGCACCATCCGGCCAAACTCGCCCCCCTCCTGCGCCAAGCAATGAACGAAGGAAAGGTTGACGCGCAAAAACACAACGGTCTTTGGTTGGATGTCGGAACGGTAGAGCGGCTGAACGAAGCAACCCAAATCGTACAAAACTGGTAATCCTCCATCTTGATTTAAAAATAAAAAGGTCGTCTGAAACCCGTTTCCAAGTTTTCAGACGACCTTTTATTGTCCTTTATCTTTCATCAACCGCTTTCTGTCTTGCCTTCATCCACCCGTTTGCCATCATCAGGCATAACCCCGACCAAATCAAACCATAGCTGATTAAAGCCCCGGGCTGCAAAGGTTCGCCCAAAAACGTTACCGATACGGCAAACAGCAAAACAGGCTCCAAATAACTCATCATGCCGAAGACAGCGACCGGCAATAATTGATTTGCCTTCAGGTTCAAATGCATGGCTACCGCGCTGTTTATCCCCAGCAATACCACCAACCCCGCCAATACGGGCATATCGGCAATCAAACCTAACGTATCCGTAAAAAATACGATATACACCAGCGCGCACGGCGCAATCAACATCAAATCCAACGTCAATCCGACCAAAGGCGGCACGCCCAACCTTCGCCGCAGCAGGTAATACACAGGATAAGTGCCGAACACCCACACCGTCGCCCACGAAAACGCACCCATCCGCAGCCATTCCCACGCCACGCCGGCGCACGCCAGCATGACAGCCGCCGTTTGCAGGCGGTTGAGGCGTTCTTTAAACCAAATCCGCCCGCACAACATCATAGCCAGCGGAAACAGAAAATAGCCCATCGCCACATTCACGCCCTCCCCGTTGACGGGCGACCAGACAAACAGCCACAACTGGCTCGCAAAAACAGGGGTGGGCAGGAAAATCAACAGCCAGCGTTTCCAATCCCGGCCGACGCCGCGTATAAATCTGTCTGCCGCCTGCCAGCCGCCCACCATCCCCATCAGGCCAAACAAAGCCGCCAGCATCGCCACCATCCGCCAAGCGAAGACTTCCGTCCCCGTCATCGGCTTCATCCAAATTCCGTATAAAAACAACACAACAAACAAAATATTGGACAACGCCGCCGCAATCAGACCTTTCGACAAATCCGTCATTTCAGACGACCTTATGCAATAAATAAAAGGTGTATTGTAGAATAACCTTATAGGAACTTCCCGTATTTATCTTGTTCTCGTATTTTATTTTTTAGTTTTGAAATATATTTTTCTGCTTAAACAAACCGACAGCGGAATATCACACCCCCAAACCTAAAGGTCGTCTGAAATCCGGTTTCCCGTTTTCAGACGACCTTTTTTCAAGCATATCGTTTAAGCGTTCAGCAAACTTTCATCCAGCGTCAGCTCTTCGTTTTTGTTCACCGCCACTTTGCGCGTCAGGACGTTTTGCGCGATTTCCTGCGCTTCGGCAAGCGAGTGCATCAGATAAGTGCCGCATTGGTATTCGTTCAACTCGGGGATTTTGCTTTGGTCTTTGACATTGACGACATCCCGCATCGAAGCGAGCCATGCGTCGGCGACCTGCTGCTCGTCGGGCGTGCCGATGAGGCTCATGTAGAAACCGGTGCGGCAGCCCATCGGGGAAATGTCGATGATTTCGACGCCGTTGCCGTTCAAGTGGTCGCGCATAAAGCCTGCGAACAAATGCTCCAGCGTGTGGATGCCTTTTTCGGATAGGATTTCTTTGTTGGGAACGCAAAAGCGCAGATCGAATACGGTAATGGTGTCGCCTTTGGGCGTGGTCATGGTTTTCGCCACACGCACGGCGGGGGCGTGCATACGGGTGTGGTCGACTTTGAAACTGTCTAACAGGGGCATTTTGTTATCCTTTTGAGTGGTTTATGTAGGTTTTCGGGATAGGATTTTGTCCAGCAATTCATCGTCCAAGACGCGGTTTTCGACTTTCACCCATTCGCCGTCTGCTTCAGGGAAGCCGTTGCGGCAATATCCTGCCTGCTCGACAAAATCATAGACGGCATGGATGTAGCCGTTGATGCACAATGCGGCTATGGTGCAGGCATCATCCCATAAGATCAAGACATGATTGGGGATATGTTTGTCGGATACATCTTCGACATTGTAGATATGCAAGGCATCCAAAATCCCATCTTGCGAGGCGGCATAGAAGTAGCCCGTGTCGCCGTCGTCTTCAAAGACGACGCCATAAGGGATATGTTCGAAAAATGATTCTAAAACTTCGGGCGTGCCGACAGTAAAATTTTCGATTTCGGCAGTCCGATACAGGGGTAATTGTGCCATTGGGTAACGCTCTCTTTGTGGGAATACTCAAATTACAATTCGGCAATTTCCACCGCTTCGCCCGAAGCCGCGCTCAGGGCTTCGTTCAAAACATCGTAGAAATCCCGTCCGTCGCGCGTTGCCAGCCATTTGCCGTTTTGCTCGGCGAAATGGTAGCCGCCGCTTTTTGCGGCAATCCACAATTCTTGGTTTGGCGTGTGGCGGTTGACGATGATTTGCGTGCCGTCTGCCGCTTCGATGGTCAGGACGTTTCCGGCAAACTGGCAGTCGAAATCCCAGCCGTTTTCGTCGATTTGGTCTTCGATATGTTCGAACAATTCTTCGCTCATGCGGATGAATTCGCTTTCGGTCATCATGGCTTTTTGTGTGTTTTTTGTTTAAGATACCGAATCTTGCCACATTCGCGCTTATGAAGGAAGTTTACCGATGAAATACGGCGTATTTTTTGCTGCGGCAACCGCCCTCCTGCTTTCAGCCTGCGGTTACAAAGGCGACCTCTATCTGCCCAAAGAAGGCGACAAGGCGCGTTTCGGCGTGGTCCAAACCGGCCTGAAAATCCATTCTTCCAAAGAACCTACCAATCAAACCAACGATTAAGCCTCACCAACATGACCCTGCATTGCGAACAAGTCCCCTATTCCCGCCTTGCCGAAGAATTCGGCACGCCGCTTTATGTGTACAGCCAATCCGCGCTGACCGAAGCATTTGAAAACTACCAAACCGCGTTTGCCGCGCTTTCCCCGCTCGTCTGCTACGCAGTCAAGGCAAACGGTAATCTGAGCATCATCAAACACTTCGCCTCGTTGGGCAGCGGTTTCGACATCGTCTCCGGCGGCGAATTGGCGCGCGTTTTGGCGGCGGGCGGCGACGCGGCGAAAACCATATTTTCAGGCGTGGGCAAAAGCGAGGCGGAAATCGAGTTCGCGCTGCATGCCGGCGTGAAATGCTTCAATATGGAAAGCATCCCCGAAATCGACCGCATTCAAAAGGTTGCCGAACGCTTGGGCAAAACCGCATCCGTCTCCCTGCGCGTCAACCCCGATGTCGATGCCAAAACCCATCCCTACATCTCCACTGGTCTGAAAGCCAACAAATTCGGCATCGCCTACGCCGACGCGCTCGAAGCCTACCGCCACGCCGCCCGCCAAAGCCACCTCAAAATCATCGGCATCGACTGCCACATCGGTTCGCAGCTGACCGACCTCAGCCCGCTGATCGAAGCCTGCGAGCGCATTTTGATTTTGGTGGATCAGTTGGCTGATGAAGGCATCGTTTTAGAACATCTGGACTTAGGCGGCGGCGTCGGCATCGTTTATCAAGACGAAACCGTCCCCGATTTGGGCGCGTACGCCCAAGCGGTTCAAAAACTGATCGGCACACGTCGTCTGAAACTGATCCTCGAACCCGGCCGCAGCTTGGTTGGCAACGCAGGCTCGCTGCTCGCGCGCGTCGAGTTCGTCAAACACGGCGAAGAGAAAAACTTCGTCATGGTCGATGCCGCCATGAACGACCTCATGCGTCCCGCCCTGTATGACGCCTATCACCATATCGAAACGGTAGAACCAAAAAATATCCCGCCGCTGACCGCCGACATCGTCGGCCCGATTTGCGAAACCGGCGACTTCCTCGGCAAAGACCGTACCCTTGCCTGCGAAGAAGGCGATTTGCTGGTTATCCGCAGCACAGGCGCATACGGTGCCAGCATGGCAAGCAATTACAACACGCGCAACCGGGCGGCGGAAGTCTTAGTGGACGGCAACGAATACCGGCTTATCCGCCGCCGCGAAACCTTAGAACAGCAAATGGCAAACGAAATGGCTTGTTTGTAACATCCCGTCCGTTTTCAGACGACCTGCCCTATAATTGAGAATACTTCATGAAAATCATCGATACCACCCTACCCGAAGTCAAACTTTTAGAACCGCAAGTCTTCGGCGACGCGCGCGGCTTCTTTATGGAAACTTTCCGCGACGAATGGTTTAAAGCTAACGTCTGCGACCGCACCTTCGTGCAGGAAAACCATTCCAAATCAGGCAAAGGCGTATTGCGCGGCCTGCATTACCAAACCGAAAACACGCAAGGCAAACTCGTGCGCGTCGTCGTCGGCGAAGTGTTTGACGTTGCCATCGATATGCGTAAAGACTCGCCGACTTTCGGCAAATGGGCTGGCGAAATCCTGTCGGCAGAAAACAAACGCCAACTGTGGGTACCTGAAGGTTTCGCACACGGTTTTTACGTTTTGAGCGATGAAGCCGAATTCGTTTACAAATGCACGGACTATTACAACCCGAAAGCCGAACATTCGCTGATTTGGAACGACCCGACCGTCGGCATCGAATGGCCGTTGCAAGGGGAACCCAACCTGTCGCCCAAAGACTTGGCAGGTAAAATTTTGGCTGAAGCAGTTACGTTCTAAATTACCGTCGTCAAATCCGTCAAAAACGCAAGGTCGTCTGAAAACTTGAGATAAGGTTTTCAGACGACCTTTTTCAGTTACGGCAACCTGATTCCTTCCACTGTCCTGCGGGGAAAGTTAGGATGGTGTGGCGGGGTGGAGGATATACGGCATAAAGGGCAAGAGCCACCCTCTCCCCAACCCTCTCCCGCCAGACGGGAGAGGGAGCGAATTCTCGTGGGCAAAGCCCAGGTTACAGTTACACCACAAATCAACACAACAACTCCCGCTATGGGCTTTCCACCAGCTTTGGGCGTTGCCCGACAGTGTAGCGTGGGCTTTACCCGCGAATCCTGTCGTATTGAAGCGATAGTGAATTTAAAGTATTAGAACACAATGAGATCGTCTGAAAAACTCCAAACAGGATTTTTAGACGACTTTTCCACTACGGCAACCT
Source organism: Neisseria mucosa (assembly GCA_003028315.1). Classification (NCBI taxonomy): domain Bacteria; kingdom Pseudomonadati; phylum Pseudomonadota; class Betaproteobacteria; order Neisseriales; family Neisseriaceae; genus Neisseria; species Neisseria mucosa. The sequence continues at coordinate 1,535,352 of CP028150.1, forward strand.
TATCCCTTCCCCTGTCTGGCGGGGGAAGGTTAGGATGGGGTGGCTTGCATATATACGGCATAAAGGGTAAGAACCACCCTCTCCACAACCCTCTCCCGCCGGACGGGAGAGGGGGAGAATTCTCGTGGGCAAAACCCACGCTACGATTGTTATCCCTCAAATCAACACAAAAAATTCCGCTATGGGTTTTCTCCAACTTTAGGTGTTGCCCGACGGTGTAGCGTGGGCTTTGCCCGCGAATCCTGCTGTTTTTTTTAGATATTTCGTCATGTTTCTTTTCTGTCGGACGAAACAGCCGATTCATCAGCCGCCGTCATTCCCGCGCAGGCGGGAATCCAGACTCCAAAAGGCCGCTGCAATTTTTAAAGATTTCCATAGCTTCCAAAACCTAGATTCCCGCCTGCGCGGGAATGACGAAGCCGGTATTTTCCATTTGCATCTGCTAAAGAGGTCGTCTGAAAATCCCCAAACAGGTTTTTTCAGACGGCCTCTTTCTTTTCCTACTCATTCCAACCCGACTTCTAAATACTCGCGCTGTGCCCTACCCGCACATGGCTGTGGTGGTTGCGGCCTTCGTGGTCGTAGTCGGATTTGAAGCCTTTGAGCACGACATCTATGTCGTTTTCTTTGGCGAAGACGTTGGCGAAGTCTTCAATCAGTTCCAATACGTCGCCGGCGATGTAGGACGAACGTTCGGCGTTAATGGTTACTTTCGAACCCGGACGGATGTTTTTCAGGGTTTTCTTGATGGCGGCTTTGTTCAGGAACGAGACTTCTTCCGCCAGTTCCAAGCTGATTTCGTCGGCTTCGGCGAGTTCTTCGCGGCTGAGGTAGTAGGCGCGTTTCATGTTGCCCTGAAGGATGAAGATAATGCTGATGGCGAGCCCGATGCCGACGCCTTTGAGCAGGTCGAGCGCGATGACGGCGACGAGGGTGGCGGCAAAGGGGATGAACTGGTACAGCCCTTTATGCCAGAAATGCAGGAGAGTGGCGGGTTTCGCCAGTTTGTAGCCCACCAGCAGCAAAACGGCGGCGAGGGTGGACAGGGGGATCATGTTGAGGATAAAGGGAATCGCCAAAACGCACACCAGCAACAGGACGCCGTGGATAACGGCAGACAGTTTGTGCGTCGCGCCTGCATTGGCGTTGGCGGACGAGCGCACGACGACGGAGGTGATGGGCAGGCCGCCGATGAGCGAGCTGACGATGTTGCCTGCGCCCTGTGCGCGCAATTCGCGGTTGGTGTCGGTGATGCGGCGGCGGGTGTCGAGGCGGTCGGCGGCTTCGATGCAGAGCAGGGTTTCAATCGAGGCGACGATGGCGATGGTGATGCCGGTCATCCAGACGTAGCTGTTGCCGAAACCTGAAAAGTTGGGCAGCGTGAGCATAGCTGCGGCTTCGCGCCATGTGTCGGGGACGGGCAGTTGGACGAGTTGTCCGGCGGGAATGGCAAGGCTGCTGCCGCTGGCGATAAACCATTGGTTCATCAGTATCCCCGCACCCACGGCAACCAGCGCGGCGGGCAGGGCTTTGATGTTTTTCAGCGCGGGGATTTTGTCCCATACGATTAGGATCGCCATCGACACGCCTGCTACCAAAAGGGAGCCTGTGTGGATGTCGGCGAACAGGGCGGCGGGGTTGGCGAGGCTGCCGCTGCTGCCCAAGGCAAACGGAATCTGTTTCATGATGATAATCACGCCGATGCCCGCCAACATGCCTTCGATAACGGACACGGGGATATATTCGGCAAGGCTGCCGGCGCGGATGAAGCCGAGCAAAAGCTGGATGGCGCCGGCGATTAAGCCCGCGCACAGAAACAGCTCGAACGAACCGAGTTCGGTAATCGCGGCAAGGATAATCGCCGCCAAGCCCGCGGCGGGGCCGGACACGCTGATGTGCGAGGTGCTGAGGGAACCGATGACGATGCCGCCGACGATGCCCGCCAACACGCCGGACAACGGCGGCGCGCCGGAAGCGAGCGCGATGCCGAGGCACAACGGCAGGGCGACGAGGAAGACGACTAGCCCGGAAGCGAAATTGGACTTAAACAGGCTGCCCAAAGGCTGTTTTTTCTGATGGGGTTTCATGGTGAGGGGTACTCCTGATGTGTGTATGTTTTTGTATTTGATGGGATTGGGGCAAATCAAGGTCGTCTGAAAAATCAGGACGCTTGTTCAAACTGATTTTCAGACGACCTCCAAGCCATCAACCCACTTTCTTGCGCGCGTTGACCACCCATTCGGAATCGGTGAGGTCGTAGATTTTCTGGATGTCGGCGAGGATGTTTTTGAAATCGATGTTTAAATCGATGAGGCGACCGGTGCGCAGGTCGAAGACCCAGCCGTGCACGATCGGATAGCCGTCGAGCAGGTAGCGTTCCTGCACGCACGCCATTTTGATGACGTTGAGGCACTGTTCCTGCACGTTCAATTCGACCAGGCGGTCGTAGCGCAGGTGTTCGTCTTCGATTGCGTCCAGTTCTTCCTGATGCAGGCGGTACACGTCGCGGATGTTGCGCAGCCATGGATTCATCGCGCCCAAATCTTCGGGCAGCATCGCCGCTTTGATGCCGCCGCAGTTGTAGTGACCGCAGATGATGATGTGTTTGACTTTCAGATGCGAGACGGCGTATTCGATGGCAGAAGCGGCATTCATGTCCAAACCGTGCACAAGGTTGGCAACGTTGCGGTGTACAAACACATCGCCCGGTTCAAACCCCATCAGCTCTTCCGCCGCGACGCGGCTGTCGGAGCAGCCGATGTAGAGGTATTCGGGATTTTGTCCGTCGGCGAGGTCTTTGAAGTAATCGGGGCATTGCTGCCTCTTCGTTTCCTGCCATTTGCGGTTGTTTTCAAAAATGACTTCGTATGATTGGCTCATGCGGCTTCCTTTCTGCTTGATGTGTCGTCTGTTTTTTTGTTATCGCACCCTGTTTCGGATGCGGCCTCTGTAAGGGTTGCGCATTCTAGGAAGGCAAAATTAGAGAAAAATTAGCCATAAAATGCCGTATAAATATGTAAATTCGGCATTTTCAAGCAAAAGGTCGTCTGAAAACCCTTTTTCAACCCAATCAGACAAAAAAAGGAGAAACCGCAGTTTCTCCCTATCTTTCAAAAAATTAAATCGTCCTCATCCACGCGCCGCAGCCCCGTCCGAAAATCCTCCTGCTGTCTGCCATTTCCCCGCAATTTTCAGACGACCTCCTTACCAATCCTTACACTTTACGGCATAATGGCGGACTGTTTTTCCGAGGAGAATTTCATGTCCGTCAAAACCCCGTCGCTATTCGGCGGCGCCATGATTATCGCCGGTACAGTCATCGGCGCAGGCATGCTTGCCAACCCGACCGCCACCTCCGGCGTCTGGTTCACAGGCTCGCTTATTGTGTTGCTCTACACTTGGTTTTCCATGCTTTCCAGCGGTCTGATGATCCTTGAAGTCAACACCCACTATCCGCACGGCGCCAGCTTCGACACCATGGTCAAAGACCTGCTCGGCCCGACTTGGAACGCCATCAACGGCGTTGCCGTCGCCTTCGTTTTATATTTACTTACCTACGCCTACATCTTCGTCGGCGGCGACTTGACCGCCAAAGGGCTGGGCAGCGCGGTAGGCGGCGACGTTTCGCTCACCGTCGGACAGCTTGTCTTCTTCGGCATCCTCGCCTTTTGCGTGTGGGCGTCGGCACGGCTGGTCGATCGCTTCACCAGCGTCCTCATCGGCGGCATGGTGCTGACCTTCATTTGGGCGACCGGCGGGCTGATTGCCGATGCCAAACTGCCCGTCCTCTTCGACACCCAAGCCCCCGCAGGCACGAGCTACTGGATTTACATCTCCGCCGCCCTGCCCGTCTGCCTCGCCTCCTTCGGCTTCCACGGCAACGTCTCCAGCCTGCTCAAATACTTCAAAGGCGATGCGCGCAAAGTCGCCAAATCCATTTGGGCAGGAACGCTGATTGCGCTTGTGATTTACGTCCTGTGGCAAATCGCCATCCAAGGCAACCTGCCGCGCAGCGAGTTCGCCCCCGTGATTGCCGCCGAAGGGCAAGTCTCCGTCCTCATCGAAACACTGTCCAAATTCGCCCAAACCGGCAGCATGGACAAAGTGTTGACCCTCTTCTCCTACATGGCGATTGCCACTTCCTTCCTCGGCGTAACGCTCGGCCTCTTTGACTACATCGCCGACATCTTCAAATGGAACGACAGCGTGTCCGGCCGTACCAAAACCGCCGCCCTCACCTTCCTGCCGCCCCTGATTTTCTGTCTGTTGTATCCAACAGGCTTCGTTACCGCCATAGGCTACGTCGGTCTGGCGGCAACCATTTGGACCGGCATCATCCCCGCCATGCTGCTCTACCGTTCGCGCCAAAAATTCGGCGCAGGCAAAAACTACAAGGTTTACGGCGGATTCGGGCTGATGGTTTGGGTTTTCCTCTTCGGTGTCATCAACATCGCCGCGCAGGTATTGAGCCAGCTCGAACTCGTCCCCGTGTTCAAAGGCTGACAACCCAACCGCACAAGAGGTCGTCTGAAAACCCCATCAAAGGTTTTTTCAGACGACCTTTTCTATATTTTGCATAGACAGTATCAGCCCCTTAAAAATCCATTGCATTTTCACTCAATCCATTAACATTTAACCTTGTTGGAAACGCGGTTTGTTTGTTAGTATTAAGCCATTGCCGTTACGTCCGCATCACGGCGGCGACGGACAACCTCCAAATAGAAAGGACACATATCATGGCTAAATTATTGGTCGCTCCGGTATCCGCCGGTTTGGACGTGGCAGCAGCAAGCAAAGCCTTTGCCCAAGCTTTGGGCGCGCAAGTTTTCCAACCGCTCGACGCATCCGCCGAAACCCTGTTGGCGCAAGGCAAAAGCGACGACTGGTTTGACGCTGTGGTCGGCAAAGCCGTCGCACTCAATACCGACAATCTTGTTATCGAAGGTATCGCCCCCGAAGCGGACAAACTCTTCCTGTCCGGCAAAAACGTCGAGCTGGCATTGTCTTTGGATGCAGGCGTAGTCTTGGCATTGCAATCCGACAATGCCGACGCAGCCGAAGCGGCACACCGAATCAACCTTGCCAAACAGCTTTACACCAACGCACCGGGTCTTTTGGAAGGCTTCATTATTGAAGGCGCGGCAGCATCCGTGGGCGAAGAAGTTGCCCGTCTGACTGGACTGACGTTCTACGGCTCAAGCAGCGCGCTCAAAGACGTATCTGCGTTGGCAAAACGCGAAGCATCCCGCCTTTCTCCCGCCCAATTCCGTTACAACCTGATTGATTTTGCCCGCAAAGCCGATATGCGCATTGTCCTGCCCGAAGGTGCAGAACCGCGTACCGTCGCCGCAGCCGCCATCTGCCACGAAAAAGGCATTGCCCGCTGCGTCTTGCTTGCCAAACGCGAAGAAGTTGAAGCCGTTGCCAAAGAACGCGGCATCAACCTGCCTGACTCTTTGGAAATCATCGATCCCGCCACATTGGTCGAACAATACGTCGAGCCGATGTGCGAATTGCGCAAATCCAAAGGGCTGACGCCTGAAGACGCCCGCAAACAACTGCAAGACACCGTCGTCCTCGGCACCATGATGATGGCGCAAAACGACGTGGACGGCTTGGTATCCGGCGCCGTTCATACTACCGCCAACACCATCCGCCCCGCTTTGCAACTGATTAAAACCGCACCGGGCGCCAGCCTCGTGTCCAGCGTATTCTTCATGCTGCTGCCCAACCAAGTCCTCGTCTTCGGCGACTGCGCGGTCAACCCGAATCCGACACCCGAACAGCTTGCCGATATCGCCATCCAATCCGCCGATACCGCCAAAGCCTTCGGCATCCCGCCTAAAGTTGCCATGATTTCCTACTCCACCATCAACTCAGGCAGCGGCCCTGATGTCGATGCCGTGATTGAAGCGACCAAACTGGCGAAAGAAAAACGCCCGGACTTGGAAATCGACGGCCCGCTGCAATACGATGCGGCAACCGTGCCTGAAATCGGCAAAACCAAAGCCCCTGAAAGCACCGTCGCCGGTCAGGCAAGCGTCTTGATTTTCCCGAACCTCAACACCGGCAACTGTACTTACAAAGCCGTACAACGCAGCGCCAACGTCCTGAGCGTCGGTCCATTGTTGCAAGGTTTGCGCAAACCGGTCAACGACCTTTCCCGCGGCGCATTGGTAGAAGACATCGTCTTCACCATCGCCCTGACAGCGGTTCAGGCAAAACAAATGGCAAACTGATTACTTGATTTTTTAAAGTAAACAAAGGTCGTCTGAAAACCATCAATAAGGTTTTCAGACGACCTTATATATTCGGACGGTACATACCTGGCCGAAACCCTGCACCTTGGCTATACTCTTTCAGACGACCTTTCCGCACCTTCATTATGGAACAACCCGATTTCTTCCCCATCCCCAGCCCCTGCATCGGCGTATGTGAAGCCAACGAAAAAGGCTATTGCAAAGGTTGCCTGCGCAGTCGTGAAGAGAGATTGTATTGGCAGCAGATGACGGACGACCAAAAGCACCAAGTCATGCGCCTGCTGCATATGCGCAAAACCAAAATCCGCAACAAAAAACTCGATTTGCTGAGACAACAGGAAGAACGGGAAGAAATACAGCAGGACAATTTGTTTGACGACAACTTTGTCCCGGAAACTTAAAACGAGAAAGAGGTTCCCCTTCTCTTTCACAATAAAAGGTCGTCTGAAACCAGGCAGCAGATTTTGGTTTGCTTTTAAGTTTTCAGACGACCTTTCCCGCCTTAAAATACATCCCCTCAAATACAACTATACCCCGTCCACACACCATGCCCGTCAAAATCCAAACCCGCCCCGTCAACCAAAACGTCCTCGATGATTTGCTCACCGCCGGCGCCGACCCTTTAATCGCCCGCCTGTGCGCCTCGCGCGACGTGCAGAGTCCTGCCGAATTGGACGACAAACTCGCCAGCCTTCTGCCTTATCAATCGCTGACGCATTGCGAAGCCGCCGCCCGCCGTCTGGCGGATGCTATCGAGCGCAAGGAAAAAATCCTGATTGTCGCCGACTACGATGCCGACGGCGCGACCGCGTGTTCCGTCGGCATGAGCGGTTTGGCGGCGATGGGCGCGGCGGTGGATTTCCTCGTACCCAACCGCTTCGAACACGGCTACGGCTTGACGCCCGAGCTTGCCGAAATCGCCGCCGCGCAAGGCGTGGATTTGCTGATTACGGTCGACAACGGCATTGCCAGCATCGCAGGCGTGGCGCGGGCGCAGGAATTGGGTTTGGACGTGATCGTTACCGACCATCACCTGCCCGCTGAAACCGTACCCAACTGCATCATCGTCAATCCGAACCAAAAAGGATGCGGCTTCCCCAGCAAAAGTCTGGCGGGCGTGGGCGTGATTTTTTATGTGTTGATGGCGTTGCGTGCCGAATTGCGCCGCCGTAATTATTTTTCAGACGAGCTGAAGGAGCCGAATCTGGGCGAACTTTTGGATTTGGTCGCACTCGGCACCGTCGCCGACGTCGTCCCACTCGACCACAACAACCGTATCCTCGTCTCGCAAGGTTTGAAACGGATGCGTTCCGGCAAAATGCGTCCCGGCATCCGCGCCTTGTTTGAAGTGGCACGGCGCGACTGGCGCAAAGCGCAGCCTTTCGACATGGGGTTCGCACTGGGTCCGCGCATCAACGCCGCCGGACGGCTCGACGATATGTCGGTCGGCATCGCCTGCCTGTTGGCGCGCGACGACGCGGAAGCGCAGGCATTGGCGGCGCAGTTGAACGACCTCAATATCGAACGCCGCGAAATCGAGCAGTCCATGTTGCAAGACGCGCTGAACGCTTTTCCCGAAACCCTGCCTTCAGGTCAGACAACCCTGGTCGCCTACCGCGACGACTTTCATCAAGGCGTGGTCGGCATCGTCGCCAGCCGCCTCAAAGACCGCTTCTACCGCCCGACCATCGTGTTCGCCCCAGCGGACAACGGCGAAGTGCGTGGTTCGGGGCGTTCCATTCCCAACCTGCACCTGCGCGACGCTTTGGATTTGGTATCCAAACGTCACCCCGATTTGATTTTGAAATTCGGCGGACACGCGATGGCGGCGGGCTTGAGCATACTCGAACACAACATTCCCGCGTTTCAGACGGCCTTTGAAGAAGCCGTGCGCGAAATGGTGTGCGAAGACGATTTGTCGCAAACCTTCATCACCGACGGCAGCCTGAAAGCCTGCGACATCACGCTGGAACAGGCGCAAAACCTCGCCCGCCATGTTTGGGGACAAGGCTTCGCGCCGCCGAGCTTTACCGACGAGTTTCACGTCATCCGCCAGCAACCTTTGGGCGCGGAGGGCAAACACAAAAAAGTCTGGCTGCAAAAAGACGGCTACGAATTTGAAGCCATGTTCTGGCGGTGTACCGATGATATTCCCGAATACATCCGCACGGTTTACCGCCCTGTGGCAAACGAGTGGCGCAATCAGATGGAATTGCAGCTTTATATCGATTATTGGGAAGCGGCTTAAGGCTTGCGAAAGATAAAAGGTCGTCTGAAAATTTTCAGACGACCTTTATGCTTTTGAAGCTCAGTTCAACCTATTTCTTCAAAATGTATTTGCGTACGGCAGCGTTGTGTTCTTCCAGATTATGGCTGAACTGGCTCAAGCCGGTGCCGTCCATTTTGGAGACGAAATAGAGGTATTTTTCATTCGACGGATGCGCGGCGGCTTCAAGGGCGGCTTTGCTTGGCAGGGCGATGGGGGTCGGGGTTAAGCCGCTGCGGGTGTAGGTGTTATACGGCGTATCGCGCTGGAGGTCGGCTTTTCGGATTTTGCCTTTATACGCGCTGCCCATGCCGTAAATCACGGTCGGATCGGTTTGCAGGCGCATGCCGATGTTGAGGCGGTTGACGAATACGGAAGCAACATGGGCGCGGTCGTCTTCGTGGGCGGTTTCTTTTTCAATCAGGCTCGCCATAATCAGCATTTCATACGGATTTTTGTAGGGCAATCCGCTTTGGCGATCTTCCCAGGCGTCGTTCAGACGACGTTGCATGGTTTGATAAGCGGTTTGGTAGATTTGCAAATCGCTGCTGCCTGCGTCGATTTCGTAGCTGTCAGGGAAGAACTGGCCTTCGGGATTGCTGCTGAGCGCGTCGGGGGCAATCGCCTGCATGAGTTCCGCATCGCTCCAGCCGCGTGTTTTGTGTTCGATGTCGGGCGTGTTATCGATGATTTTACGCATGGTGGCAAAACGCGAACCTTCGACGATTTGAACGGTAACGGCATCGGGTCTGCCATTGCGGATTTTCTGTAAAATGCCCCAGGCGGAAATGTTGGAAGGGAGGCGGTACGAGCCGGCGTTGAGTTTATTGTGTGCACCTATCAGGTAGGCGGCTGCGACCAGTACATGGCGGTTGTAAACGACTCCGTCTTCGGCAAGCGTACGGCTGACGGAAGAAATGCCTTGGTTTTTGGCAATTTTGATGCGGTATGCTTTGCCGTTGTCTTTGGGAACAAACAGCAAGGCGGCGAACACGGCGGCAACGGCAACAAAAAATACCGCAAACCATTTCAACATTTTTTTCAGCATGGTAGGATTTTTGATTTGTGAACGTCGGACGACAGTATAACCGAAATGCGCGCCTTCTTCCCTGCGCGCCCGCCCGACGTATGTTTTTTCCGCCTCAGTGGTCGTATGAAATAAAGGGTCGTCTGAATATGAATCTTCCGTCCGAATGCCAAGACATTGACTGGCAACAAGGCTGGTGGCAGCCTGCGCGCCGCGCGTTTTCGCCGAACTTCGAGCCGCGTGCAGAATCAGAAACTGTGTCGCTGGTGGTTTTACACAATATTTCGCTGCCGCCTTTCGAATATGGGACGGGCGCGGTGGAAAAGCTGTTTACCAACCGCATCGCCCCCGACGAACATCCGTTTTTCAGCGTCATCCACACCTTGCGCGTTTCCAGCCATTTTCTGATCACCCGCGAGGGCGAGGCGGTGCAGTTCGTTTCTTGCGACGATATGGCGTACCACGCGGGCGTGTCGTCGTTTCGCAGACGTGAAAAGTGCAACGCGTTTTCGGTCGGTATCGAATTGGAAGGCTGCGATTTCGAGCCGTTTGCCGAGGCGCAATATCAAACGCTGGAAACCCTGCTGCAAGCGTTGATCGGGCATTACCCCATCACCGCCGTTACCGGTCATCAGGACATCGCCCCCGGCCGCAAAACCGACCCCGGCCACTTTTTCGACTGGCAAAGATTGCAGGCAGCAGGTTTCCCGGTTGTCCGTTAATCGCTCAAAAATGCCATATAGCATTTTTCAGACGACCTGGCCCGATTTTGGGCTATCATTCTCGGCATTTGCTGTCAGAAAAGTTTATTTTCGTTATAATCGAGCATCCATACGGGACAATCCGTGTCCGACTCCGACGAACTTACTCGCGGCAATACGATTCCGCATACGCCCAAAGGCAAACCACCCCGGGCAACGAAGACGGAATGCCGCTCTTACAAAAAAGTGATTACCCATGATTTTCATCGTCTTAGGCTTGGCAGTCATCCTTGCCGTCATCGCCTACAATATGTACCAAGAAAACCAATACCGCAAACAGGTGCGCGAGCAGTTCGGCCACTCCGACAAAGACGCGCTCCTGAACAGTAAAACCAGCCATGTGCGCGACGGTAAAGAATCCGGCGGCAAAGGCCTGTTCGTCAAAAAAGCGAACAAAGCCCAAGAAGCCGCGCTGCGCAATCTGCAAGAACAAGACGAAATCTTCGCCGCCAAAGCCAAACTCGCCAAACCTTCCGCCATCAAAACCGATGTCGAGTTGGCGATTGAAGACGACTTTACCGACGAGCCGGTACAGCATACCGTCATCGGGCTGAACAACGAAATCACCACCCAAGCCGCCAGTGACGAGCCGGTTAACCTGCCGTCCGCCGCCAACCAACCTTTGGTCAGCTTGGACGAATTGTCTCAAGTCGAATTGCCGTGGTTTGACCCGCGCTTCGACTACCTCGCCTACATCGCCCTCTCCGAAGCGCAAGAGCTGCACGCCCTGCCCCGCCTGTCCAACCGCCACCGTTTCCAAATCATCGGCTGCACCATGGACGACCGCTTCCAAGTTGCCGAACCGATTCCGAGCGTGTATTACCAAGGTTTCGTTGTCGGCCTGCAAGCAGTCAGCCGCAACGGTTTGGCGACTCAAGAAGAATTGCAACAGTTCAACCAACAAGTTGACACCTTCGCCCAACTGATGGGCGGCAAAGTCCTCCACACCGATTTGGCAGCGTTTACCGAAGTCGCGCAGGCATTGGACACCTTCTGCGCCCGCGTCGATCAAACCATCGCCATCCACTTGGTTTCACACAGCAACATCAGCGGCGTCGAACTGCGCGCGTCTGTTGAAAACCTCGGCTTCGTATTGGGCGAAGACGGCGCATTCCACTACACCGGACAAACCGGCAGCCCGATGTTTGCCATCCACAGCCTCACAGGCGACGCGTTTACCAACGCCCTGTTGGACAACCAGTCCTACAAAGGCTTCAGCATGCTGCTCGACATCCCGCACGCGCCCGCCGGCGAAAAAACCTTCGACCTCTTCATGGACTTGGCGGTACGCCTCTCCGGTCAGTTGGGCTTGGATCTGGTCAACGACAAAATGGAAGAAGTTTCTACCCAATGGCTCAAAGACATTCGCAATTACGTCTTGGCGCGTCAGGAAGAAATGCTCAAAGTCGGCATCAAACCCGGCAGCAAACAAGCCCTGCGCCTGTTCTCCTAAAATCGAATGTAATCAAAGCGGATATGTCGTTACGGCATATCCGCTTTTTTTCGGGTAAAATTCAACTGTTTTCAACCTATCATTTTTCAGACGACCTTTGCCCGTCCCATCATGTATAGTGGATTAACTTTAAATCAGGACAAGGCGACGAAGCCGCAGACAGTACAGATAGTACGGAACCGATTCACTTGGTGCTTCAGCACCTTAGAGAATCGTTCTCTTTGAGCTAAGGCGAGGCAACGCCGTACTGGTTTAAAGTTAATCCACTATATCAGACAAAGGTCGTCTGAAAACCTTCCTCCATGAATCCGACCGCACAACACATCCGCCACCTCACCGACCTCCTCAACCGCTACGCCTACGAATACTACACCCTCGACGCGCCCAGCGTACCCGATGCCGAATACGACAAATTATTCCGCGAACTCGAAGCGTTGGAACGAAACCATCCCGAACTCAAACTGCCCGACAGCCCGACCCAGCGCGTCGGCGGCGAGCCTTTGGCGGGATTTGCCGAAGTGCGCCACGAAGTGCCGATGCTGTCGCTGACCAACGCCTTTTCCCCGCAAGATGAAAACGGCGTGTTCGACCATGCCGAAATGTACGCCTTCGACCAACGCGTGCGCGACGGCTTGGACGGCGGCAATCCCGAATACGTTATCGAACCCAAATTCGACGGCCTCGCCATCAGTCTGCTCTACCGCGACGGCGTATTGGTGCAGGCGGCGACGCGAGGCGATGGCACGACTGGCGAAGACGTTACCCAAAATGTCAAAACCGTCGCCAACATCCCCCTGCGGCTGCACGGCGATAATCCGCCCGAATTCATCGAAGTCCGCGGCGAAGTGCTGATGCTCAAAGCCGACTTTACCGCCCTCAATAAAAGACAAACCGAAAACGGGCAAAAACCCTTTGCCAATCCGCGCAATGCCGCCGCCGGCAGCCTGCGCCAACTCGATTCGCGCATCACCGCGCAACGCAAACTACACTTTTTCCCCTACTCCGTCGCCCGTCAGCAAGGCGGTTTCGTCGCGGAAGAACACATCCAAGAACTCGCCTATTTCCAAGAACTCGGCTTCAGCCTGCCCGACGGCAATTTCGGCTGTTTCAAAAATATCGACGAAGTATTGGCGTTTTACGAACAAATGCAGCAAAAACGCCCCGAACTGCCCTACGAAATCGACGGCATGGTCGTCAAAGTCAACAGCTTGGCGCAACAGCGTGAACTCGGCTTCATCTCCCGCGCGCCGCGCTGGGCGATTGCCCACAAATTTCCCGCCGAAGAAGCCCTGACCATCGTCGAAGCGATTGACGTGCAAATCGGGCGCACCGGCGCGGTTACCCCCGTCGCCCGCCTGCAACCCGTATTCGTCGGCGGCGTCACCGTCACCAACGCCACCCTGCACAATCAGGACGAAGTATCGCGCAAAGACGTGCGCGTCGGCGACACCGTCGTCGTGCGCCGCGCCGGAGACGTGATTCCTGAAGTCGTGCGCGTGATTTTCGAACGCCGCCCGATGCAGGAAACCGCCGTTGCCGTTTCAGACGACCTCAAGCATCAGCAAGACGACCTGTTTGCCGAAACACCGTCCGCCAATCAAACCCAATCCGTTCCGCTCCACAAGCCCTACCGCCTGCCAACCCATTGCCCCATTTGCCGCAGCGAAATCGAACGCGAAGAAGGCGAAGCCGTCGCCCGATGCAGCGGCGGCATGCTGTGTCAGGCGCAACGCGCGCAAGGCTTAATCCACTTCGCCTCACGCAAAGCCATGGACATCGACGGCCTCGGTCAAAAACAAATCGAGCAGCTGGTCGCCCAAAACCTCGTCCGCCATTTCGCCGACCTCTACCGCCTCAACATCCCGACCTTGCAAAAAATGAAGGAAACGGCGGATAAAGGGTCGTCTGAAAACGAAAACGGTGACGCAGAAACGGTTTCAGACGACCTGTCTGAATCCAACACCCAAAACAGCAAAAAACAACCGACCAAGTGGGCGGAAAACATCCTCGCAGGCATAGAAGCCAGCAAAACGCCCGAACTCGCCCGCTTCCTGTTCGCGCTCGGCATCCGCCACGTCGGCGAACGCACCGCCAAAACGCTGGCGCAGGCATTCGGCTCGCTGGAACATGTCCGCCGCGCACCCGAACCCATCCTCGCCTGCCTGCCCGACATCGGCACCGTCGTCGCCCGCTCCATCGCCCACTTCTTCGCCCAAGACGCGCAGCAGGCGATGATAGATGAGCTGCTCGCCGCAGGCGTTGCCCCGCAAACCCAAGCCGTTACCATCCCGCCCGCCCGCCACGCCGAGCCGCAACGCTGGATTGCCCGCCTGCCCGGTTTCAAAATCAGCGAAAACAAAGCCCAAGCCTTATGGGAACTCGCCGGCAAAAGCATAGAGGGCCTGCAAACCGACAAAACCCTCCCCGCCGACTGGCAAGCATGGCGCAGCGAAACACAAAACGCCGCCCTGCTCGAAAACCTGAAAACCTTCTTCGCACAAACGTCGTCTGAAAACCAAGGAGCAACAGTTTCAGACGACCTCAATGAAGCCGTAGCAGGCAAAACCTTCGTGTTAACCGGCACCCTGCCCACCCTCAAACGCGACCAAGCCCAAGCCTTGATCGAAGCCGCAGGCGGCAAAGTTTCCGGCAGCGTGTCCAAAAAAACCGACTACGTCGTCGCCGGAGAAGCCGCAGGCAGCAAGCTGGAAAAAGCCAATGCCTTGGGTGTGGCGGTTTTGAGCGAGGAAGAGCTTTTGGCGATGCTGGGCTGAATACCCGCCAAACATGCCGCAGATTAAACTAGGAAATCCCCGCATCGCAATTCCCCATATGCGGAAACAACGGTATAGATATTGCTGATTCGGATTTATAAAATAAGGTCGTCTGAAAATTTTTCAGACGACCTTTATGAGTGTAAACAAAAGGAAAAACCATGGACAAAGGGAATAAACCCAATCGCTTATTATGGGTATTAGGCGGAATCGCTGTTGCAGCATTTATTTTTGTTTTAGAACGATATATCAACAATTTTAAAACATTCCCCATTGCTAACGACTCCGCCACATGGGGAACATTCGGCGACTATCTGGGCGGCACGCTGAACCCCATCATCAGCTTCCTAGCCCTTATCGGCCTGCTCTACACCATTCATCAACAAGCGCAGGAAATGCAAGCAACGCGCGAAGAGTTGAAACAGGCTGCAGAACAGCAACGCCAACAGGTAGAACAACAAAGCCGCCAGTCAGAGATTTTTAATCTGCAACAGTTTGAATCGACGTTTTTTTCTTTGCTGGAGCAGCATAATAAAATAGTTGAAACCCTTGTCAAAAATATTGATGAAATAAACAAATATAATCCAGCACATGATAATAAAGATTCATTTATTAATGAAATATATGAGAAGTATTCAAAAATCTACCAATCAAACGTTTGCGACAACCAAATAAAAATTAATCTTTACATCGCAAATAATATACAACAAAATCTTGAATTGAAAAGGTACTTCATTGTACTATTTCAGATACTTAAATTAATCTCACTAAATTTATCCAAAGACACATATGGAAATACAAATAATAAAATCAGTATAGAAGATTATGTTGCTGATGACGAAAAATCCAGAGAGAAAATTAGTAATTCATATATTAATCCACAAGAAAAAATATATAGCAATATACTTCGCTCCTTTATCCCCAATGAAATCCTTAAATTAATTGCTTTAAACTGCCTATCTTTAAATTCAAAAACATTCAATAATTTTCAAGGGTTACTCAATAGATATAATTTTTTAGAACACCTGCAATTAGGTATGCAATTAGGTATGGAAGATACTGTCCTTCCAGTTAAACATCATGATGATTTTATATGGCTCTATCTTACAACAACAATCGGTATTGATGATATAAGACCTTCATTTGGAAACAATAAGCTACCCACTAAAATGGTAGAATTATTCAATGAATCAAAGAGCAGATTTATATCAATACTAAACCAGCAAAAAAATGAATTACAAAGAAAAAAAGAAACACTTGAAAGGCAGTTAGTTTTTGCAAACTATGAGAAACGTGAGAAAGATATTCAGAACGTAGAGAATGAATTAGAAAAAACAAGAAAAATTGTTGAATTTTTACAAAATACGGAAGAAAACACCGGCTTATTTTCACATGAGGAATAAGTCAAAAGGTCGTCTGAAAATTTTCAAACGACCTTTATTCCATTATCCATACCAAACCAACCATGTCGCCCAATGCAATGATGAACTGATACCAACTGCACCACTCTTATCAATATCTCCATCTTTACCCACAACGGTCAATATCATGCTGACTTACACCCGCAGCGTCCGGCTGGATGCGCCGCTCGAACCGATATTCCGCTACTGCACTTCCCGACACGGATTTGCCTGTCAGTTCCCGTTTGACGTGCAATGGCTGTCGGAAAAGGAATACTGGGCGCGTGGAGATATTTTGGATTTCAGATACAGAGTTTGCGGGATTTGGTTGCGGCATCGCGCCGAAATCATTTCGCTTGAGCCGAACCAATCGTTTACCGACCTGATGCTGAAAGGGATTTACCGTTCCTTCCGCCATACACATGAATTCAAATTTTCCGAGGGGCGTACCTGCGTGACGGATACGGTGGAATTTACTTTCGGGCTGGGCAAAACGGTTGACCGGCTAATCGGATTACCGACTTTGCGTCGGACATTTGAAAAACGCCACCGTTTATTGAAAGAGTGGGCTGACCAATGGACTGACTGAAGATGCTACAAGTTAAAGGCGTAAAAAAGGTCGTCTGAAAACTGAACTGGCCCCCAAATCTTGGACACTCATAAAAGCCTATTCAGGCGCTCTGTGCAAGCTGGGTTCTGTATGCGACAGGACTCAGCTTTTTCAATTTCAAACTGCAACGCTCCCGGTTGTAGTAATCCATATAGTCATCTATCTGCTTCATCAATTCATCTACCGTCAATTCACCTGCATTATAGAAACACTCCGTCTTCAACACCGCAAAGAAGCTTTCCATCGGCGCATTGTCCCAACAGTTCGCCTTTCGCGACATGCTTTGAACCATGGAATGCTCCGCAAGCAATTCCCTATACCCCGCCGTACGGTACAGTACACCTTGGTCCGAATGAAGCATCGTTCCTTTAGCAGTCAGACGGGGGGCAGCTTTTTCGAGCATTTCCTTCACCATTTCGCTGTCGGCTCTGCGGCTCATGGCGTAGGCGACGATCTCGCGGTTGAACAAGTCCAAGATTGGCGAGAGGTACAGTTTGCCGTCGCTCCCTTTGAGTTCGGTCACGTCGGTCAGCCATTTTTCGTTGGGCTTTTGGGCTTTGAACCGGCGTTTGAGGAGGTGTTCCGATATTTCACCCATGGCGGGATGGCGGTAGGCTTTTTTTGCCCGTATTTTGGCTTTCAGCCCCATCTGTTTCATCAACCGAGCTGCTTTTTTGCGGTTCCAATCCAATGCTGCGGCAATGCGCCTTTGCCCGTAGCGTCCTTTATGCCGCCGGTAGGTTTCGACAAGGAGGGCTTTGTCGGCTGCGTCGGGGTCGGGTCGGTCTTGGTGGTGGTAGTAAAAGCTGCTTTTGGGCAGGTTTGCGATGTGCAGCAGGTATTTGAGCGGGTGTTGCGCCCTCAGTGTTTGGACGGTTTGGCTTTGTCCTTTTCGGTCTGCTTTTGGCTGAGGGCTTTTAACTCCTTTAGGTAGGCGACCTCTGCGCGCATATAGCACAACTCTTCGATAAGCTCTGCCTGTGTTTTTTCTTGGTCGGGTTTATCTGCGATGAAGGGGTTTTTTCGATGTTGGGGCATGGTTTTGGATTGGGGATGTTCGAGTGCGCCGATACCGCCTTCTTGATAGGCGCGTATCCATCGTCTCAGGTGGGTTCGGGAAATGCCGTAGTGGTCTGCGGTACGCTGTTGGCTGCGTATATGCAGATAGTGGAGTACGGCTTGGTATTTGAAGTGTAATGTATATTTGCTCATAAAAAAACTGCACCTTGTGAGTTGGAGGGGATGTCCAACTTTTGGGGTGCAGTTCAAACCCGTATCTGAATTTTCAGACGACCTTCTTCATTCCCGTTACATCACAAAACGGCTGCCGGATAGGACCCGATGACTTTGACAAACGATGCGCGTTCGCTCAAGAGCCGCAGTGCGTTTTGGACTTTTTCGTCGTTTTGATGTCCTTCGATGTCGATGAAGAACAGGTATTCCCACAGCGCGGATTTGCTCGGGCGGCTTTCGAACTTGGTCATTGAAATGCCCGATTCGGTAAACGGCTGCAACAGCGCGGCGACGGCGCCGGCGCGGTTGGGTGCGGAAACTGCTAGCGAGGTTTTGTCTTTGCCGCTGCTGCCTGTATCTTGATGCCCCATGACCAAGAAGCGCGTGGTGTTGTTCGGCTCGTCTTCGATACATTCGGCGACATAGTTCAAATGATAAATATCGGCTGCGGTACGCCCTGCGATGGCGGCGATGCTTGGGTCATCTGATTCTGCCACCAGTCTTGCCGCCTCTCCGTTGCTGGAAACGGCGATGCGTTCGGCGTTGGGCAGGTTGCGTCCGAGCCAGTCGTTGCATTGCGCCAGCGCTTGGGCGTGTGCGATGACTTTTGTGATGCCGCCCAATTCGTGCGTGCCTTTACGCAAGAGGTTGTGATGGATACGGACAATGACTTCGCCGCAGGCTTTCAATGCGGTTACCGCCAATAAATCTAAGGTGCGTCCGACCGAACCTTCGGTCGAGTTTTCAACCGGTGCGACCAAATAATCTGCCTGCCGCGTTTCGACTTGTCGGAAACACTGGTCTATGGTTTGAAAAGCGGCGGTATGGGCGGCATGGCCGAAATGTTTGATGGCGGCCTGCTGGGTAAACGTTCCCTGCGGACCGAGGTAGGCAATCGTCAGCGGACGCTCCACCGCCAAGCATTCGCTCATCACTTCGCGAAACAGCCTTGCGATGGATTCGTCAGGCAGCGGGCCTTGGTTCAAACTCTGAATCCGCCTCAATACCGCGACTTCGCGCTCGGGACGGTACACCGCGCCCGTTCCTTTCAATTCGCCGATGGCGTGCGCATGGCCTGCGCGCTCGTTCAACAGGCGCAAAATCTCGGCATCGATTTCATCGATGGCATTGCGGTGCGGCAAAAGCTGTTCGTCAATGGATAAGGACATATCGACAAGCCCCTTTGTGATTCATTCATCAATATAAACAATCATTTTAACATCAAACAGGTCGTCTGAAAGCTGAATACGTTTTCAGACGACCTGTTTTATAGTGGATTAACTTTAAACCAGTACGGCGTTGCCTCGCCTTAGCTCAAAGAGAACGATTCTCTAAGGTGCTGAAGCACCAAGTGAATCGGTTCCGTACTATCTGTACTGTCTGCGGCTTCGTCGCCTTGTCCTGATTTAAAGTTAATCCACTATAGAATCCCTCCGTCCTTTCTCGAACACAGCCTTTACCGGCATCATTTTGCCGCCCGTTTGGCGCGTATCCGGCGTATATTTTGGGGATTTGGTACAGGGGTCGTCTGAAAATGTAAAGACAGCGTCCCTGCAATGCAAAAAAGCGCAAAAGCATAGGAAAACAAGCTATCAAAAAACTCAAAATGCGTGTTAAGATTAGCCATCACTATCCGCCGCACCCATTTATTTCGGGTTTGCGCAGCGCATACAATCACGAAAAGGAAATCCCATGAGTCGCGTATTACTCGTAGATGACGACGCTTTGCTGACTGAATTGCTCACCGAATACCTTACCGCCGAAGGATTGAACGTCCACAGCGTTCCGGACGGCGAAGCCGGTGTACACGAAATCCTGACCGGCCAGTACGATGTCGTCGTATTAGACTCCATGATGCCGAAAATGAACGGCTTGGACGTATTGAAAAACGTCCGCTCCCAAAGCACCGTTCCCATCATCATGCTGACCGCCAAAGGCGACGACATCGACCGCATCATCGGATTGGAAATGGGTGCGGACGACTATGTTCCGAAACCTTGCACCCCGCGCGAACTGTTGGCACGCATCAACGCCATCCTGCGCCGTGCGCAACAAAGCGGCGAGCCGAACAACGCGCCAAACAGCATTTCCGTCAGCGACGTCGTCCTGTACCCTGCCAAACGTCAGGCGACCATCAAAGACACTCCGCTTGAGCTGACCAGCACCGAGTTCAACCTGCTCGAAGTCTTGATGCGCCACGCCGGACAAGTTGTCAGCAAAGAGACTTTATCCATCGAAGCACTCGACCGCAAACTGGCAAAATTCGACCGCAGCATCGACGTCCATATCTCCAGCATCCGCCACAAACTGGGCGATGCCTCGCTGATTCAGACCGTACGGGGCTTGGGCTACCTGTTTGTTAAAAACTAAAGATAAAACAGATCAATGAAACTGTTTCAACGCATCTTCGCCACATTTTGCGCAGTCATCGTCTGCGCAATCTTTGTGGCGAGTTTTTCTTTTTGGCTGGTGCAAAACACCCTTGCCGAAAACCAATTCAACCAACGCCGCACCATCGAAACCACTTTGATGAACAGCATCCTCTCCGCCTTTAGGGCGCGCGGGGACAGCGGTGCGCGCGAAATTTTGGCGGAATGGGAAGACAGCCCCGTTTCCAATTCCGTTTACGTCATTTTGGGCGACGAGAAAAAAGACATCCTTGACCGCAACATCGACAACCACACCATCGAACGCGCCCGCGTGTTTGCCATCAATAATCCCAATTCCGATTTGGCACATATCGAATACGACCGTTTCGGCGAAGAATACCTCTTCTTTATCAAAGGTTGGGACAGCCATCAGGCGCAACGCCTGCCCAGCCCGCTCTTTATCCCGGGCCTGCCGCTCGCCCCGATTTGGCATGAATTTATCATCCTCTCCTTCATCATCGTCGTCGGTCTGCTGATGGCGTATATCCTCGCCAGCAACATTACCAAGCCCATCAAAATCTTGGGCAGCGGCATGGACAGGGTGGCAAACGGCGAACTTGAAACCCGTATTTCGCAGCAAGTGGACGACCGCGACGACGAATTGTCCCACCTTGCCATCCAGTTCGACAAAATGGCGGAAAAACTGGAAAAACTCGTTGCCAAAGAACGCCACCTGCTGCACCACGTCTCCCACGAAATGCGCTCACCCTTGGCGCGTATGCAGGCGATTGTCGGACTGATTCAGGCGCAGCCGCAAAAGCAGGAACAATATCTGAAAAGGCTGGAAGGCGAATTGACCCGCATGGATACCTTGGTTGGCGAATTGCTGACGCTTTCCCGTTTGGAAACATCCAATATCCCGCTGGAAAAAGAAAGCCTGAAGCTCGTCCCCTTCCTGAAGAACATCGTGGAAGACAACCAAAGCATCGCCCAGCAGAACAAACAAACCGTTACCCTTTCGGTCGAACCCAGAATCCCCGAAAATGCCACGGTCTGCGCCAACGAAGGCTATTTGTACCGCGCGTTTGATAACGTTATCCGCAACGCCATCAATTACAGCCCCGAAGGCAGCACCATCCGCGTCAATATCGGACAAGACAGCAAGCATTGGATTGTGGACGTTACCGACAACGGTCCCGGCGTGGACGAAATGCAACTGCCGCACATTTTCACCGCCTTTTACCGTGCCGACTCCAGCGCCAGCAAACCCGGTACCGGCTTAGGCCTTGCCCTGACCCAACACATCATGGAGCAGCACAACGGCAAAATCATGGCTGAAAACATCAAGCCGAATGGTTTGAAAATGCACTTTATCCTGCCCAAAAAGAAAGTGAACGGCAAAACGGAAAAGCCGCATCCTAAAAACTCTTGACCATGAATGTTGCCCATCGGGGTTTGTATAGTGGATTAAATTTAAATCAGGACAAGGCGACGAAGCCGCAGACAGTACAGATAGTACGGAACCGATTCACTTGGTGCTTCAGCACCTTAGAGAATCGTTCTCTTTGAGCTAAGGCGAGGCAACGCCGTACTGGTTTAAAGTTAATCCACTATAAACAAATTGCCACACCCCAAGCCTACAAAAGGTCGTCTAAAAAGAACAAACCCTTACGTTCCCGCCTTTCAGACGACCTTTTATGCCATTTGTCATATATAATGCAAGTGAATAATTAAATCATTTAAAGTCTGCATGTTCCGCCATAAAGAGCAGAGGAACAGACTGTCCATTGATAACAAAACCAACAACGAACGCCCAATCCCGTTCACTCATCACACACCCCTTCCAACCCAAACCGCCCGAAAGGTCGTCTGAAACGCAGCGTCCACACACCGAAAAGGAGGCACCATGTCCGCCCAATCCATGTCCGGCTACTTCTTCATGCCCAACCACATCATTCTCGTGGGCGCGAGCGAACGCCCATACAGCTTGGGCGAACGCATCCTGAGCAACCTCCTGAGCGCACCGTTTCAAGGTCAAATTACACCCGTCAACCTCCGCCACCGCACGGTTGCGGGACTCGCCTCCTACACCAACCTCAACAAAATCCCCGGCAGTGCCGACCTCGTCATCGCCGTAACACCACCCGACAGCTACGACGCCCTGTTCAAATCCTGCCGCAAAAAACAGTTCGGCCACATCATCCTCATCCAAGACTGGGAAAGCCTGTCCGACGACGAATGGCACACCGCCGAAGCCGCCATCAAAAAACACCACGGCAACGAACTCAACATCAGCGTGTGCAGCCCCGCCGGCGTGCAGCTTCCATCGCAAAGCCTCAACATCAGTTCCCAACCCGACCATCCGGCAGGCTACACCGCCCTTCTGACCGGACACGCTTCCGTCAGCAGCGAAATCAACCTCATGCTGCAAAAAATGGGACAGGGCATTTCGCGCCACATCAGCCTCAACTATCCGCTCAGCCCCACC
The DNA here is from genome assembly GCA_003028315.1 of Neisseria mucosa. Classification (NCBI taxonomy): domain Bacteria; kingdom Pseudomonadati; phylum Pseudomonadota; class Betaproteobacteria; order Neisseriales; family Neisseriaceae; genus Neisseria; species Neisseria mucosa. The sequence continues at coordinate 1,557,993 of CP028150.1, forward strand.
ACTTCTGCCGACTGGCTCAACCGTTTCGGCCACAACCGCCATACCAAAGTTGCCGTCATCGAACACAACCTAGCCGAAAACCAGCGCAACCTGTTCAGCGCCATCCGCCATTTCACCCGCCACACCCCGCTCATCCTCCACGTTACCCACCGTTCGGACGACACCGAAAAAGCCGTGTTACGCTGCCTTGCGCGCCATTGCAACTTCCTCGCCACATTCAGCAGCAGCGAACTCGAAACCGCCCTGCACGCGCGTTTGTCTGACCTTCCCCCTCTGAACAGCATCGACATCCTGTCCGACACCCCTGCCGAGTGGCTGGAAACCTGCGCCCCCAAAAACCTAAAACTCCAATTCCCCACCAAGCAGCCGCACATCCGACAAGGCTACATCGGCAGCACACCCACGCCCGCCCATTACCACAGCATTGCCAGCCAACACCTTCAAAATACCCATACCGAAGCCCTGCTCGCCATCGTTGCCCCGACCGACAGTCCTGACGAAAAAAATCTAACCCGCACCCTGAGCATGCTGGCGAAACACACTGCCAAACCCCTGCTTGTCAGCAGCCGCTTTTCAGACGACCTCCTGCATTTCGACCGTCCCGAACAAGCCCTGCAAGCCGTATCGTTCCGCAACATTGCCGACCAACTGCAAAAAGAGCAGCTACGCATCGCCACGCCAAAAAAAGGTCGTCTGAAAACCCCGCAGGCAAGAAACATTAACAAAGCCCTCGCCTCAAAAGATCTGCCCCTGCTTGCCGAAGCCCTGTGCCTACCTACCTATCAGCACACCGTGCATAACGCCGTGCAATTCCGTTTTCAACGCCATGCCGTCTATGGCGACATCCTGACCGTATGCCATCAAGGCAGAACCACCGCCGCGCTCCCGCCGTTCTCTACGCTGGACAGCGAACACATCGCCCGTTTCGCCCAACTCGACAATACACACACCCTCAACCAGCTCCTGTATACCCTAAACACACTCAGCCAACGGCAGCAATACATCGGCGAAATCCTGCTCAACCTCAACGGCGACCAATACAGCAGCGACTTTGTCTTGCAGGCTGACGAACGCCCCTCCCCAAAAAATAAACCAACCAATATAGCCACCCTCAAGCTCGAACAAGCCGCCGCCAAAGTACAGACCGCAGCGGAATACCTGCGCAGCAAAAATCCTGCTGCCGCCGAGTTCCTCCGCAATACCGGCGAAGCCGCCGCCGAACTTTTGGGCGCAAAAACCGAAAGCGAAGCCCCCATCCAAAACGTGCTCGCCCCCTACCCGAGCGAACATCCTGCTACGCTTACCCTCAAAAACGGCGAAACCGTAACCATCCGCCCCTTCACCCCCGAAGACGCGGAAGCCAAGCAACAATTCGTCCACAGCCTGTCTCCACAAGCGCGCTACACCCGCTTCATGACCCATACCAACGAATTGCCCATCCCCACCCTCGCACGCTTCAGCAACCTCGACTACCACAGCGAAGCCGCATGGACGGCGCGCAATTCAGACGACCTCATCGTCGCCGTCAGCCGCTTCAGCCGTATCAACCGCAACGAATGCGAATTCGGCATCACACTTGCCGAAAACGTGCGCGGCAAAGGGTTGGCAGCGGAAATGATGAAGCTGATTATCCAATCGGCAACACAACAAGGCTACCGCGTCATGAGTGCCCAAATACTCAAATCCAACACCCCTATGCTTAAACTTGCTGAAAAATCAGGCTTTACCATCACCCCTTCAGAAGAAGACAACACTTTGTGCCAAGCACGCCTAAGCCTGACCACTACGCAAAACAGCAACAAAAACAAATAAAAACTTGCATGAACAACGCAAAATATCCTAAAATTAGCGGTTTCTTATCTATCCGATTTTCTCAAAAGGACTCAAAATGGTAGTTATCCGTTTGGCTCGCGGTGGTTCTAAACACCGTCCCTTCTTCCACGTAGTCGTTGCCGACTCCCACAACCGCCGCGACGGCCGCTTCATTGAGCGCGTTGGCTTCTACAACCCTGTTGCCAATGAAAAACAAGAGCGCGTACGCCTCCAAGCTGACCGCCTGAACCACTGGATCGCCCAAGGCGCACAAGTCAGCGACGCAGTTGCAAAACTGATCAAAGAACAAAAAGCTGCTGCTTAATCACCGGCTAATCTTGCTATGACCGACACTCGACAACGGGTAGCCATGGGCTACATCAAAGGCGTATTCGGCATCAAAGGCTGGCTCAAAATAGCCGCCAATACAGAATACGCCGACAGCCTCCTGGACTACCCTGAGTGGCAGTTAAGCAAAGACGGTAAAACCCTGAATGTTACACTCGAAGCCGGCAAAATCGTCAGCGGAGAGCTTCAGGTCAAATTCGAAGGCATAGACGATCGCGATCAAGCTTTTGCCCTGCGCGGCTATACTATCGAAATCCCCCGAGAAGAATTCGCTCCTACTGAGGAAGACGAATATTATTGGGCAGATTTAGTCGGCATGACCGTTGTCAACAAAGACGATATCGTGCTCGGCAAAGTCATAAACCTGATGGAAACCGGTGCCAACGATGTTTTGATGATTAATGGAGAACATGGTCAAATCCTGATCCCGTTCGTATCCAACTACATTGAAACCGTCGATACCGAAAGCAAAACCATTACCGCCGACTGGGGCTTAGACTACTGATGTTGATTCAAGCCATCACCATCTTCCCCGAAATGTTCGACAGCATTACCGAATACGGCGTAACCGGTCGCGCAAAAAAACAAAACCTTTGGCAATTCCAAGCCATCAATCCCCGCAAATTCGCCGACAACAAACTCGGCTATATTGACGACCGCCCCTTTGGCGGAGGTCCAGGAATGATTATGATGGCGCCGCCGCTACAAGCAGCGATAGAAGAAGCCAAACAAACATCTTCAGCACCTGCAAAAGTCATCTACCTTAGCCCGCAAGGTCAACCGCTGACCCACAAAAAAGCCGTAGAACTTGCAAAATCCCCGCATCTCATACTGCTTTGCGGACGATACGAAGGAATTGACGAGCGCCTACTGCAAAGCAGCGTAGATGAAGAAATCAGCATAGGCGACTTTGTCGTTTCCGGCGGAGAGCTACCCGCCATGATGCTGATGGATGCCGTACTCAGACTGATACCCGGCGTATTGGGCGACATACAGTCAGCCGAGCAGGATTCGTTTTCAGACGACCTATTAGACTGCCCCCATTACACCAAACCTTTAGAATTCCAAGGCATGACCGTCCCTGACGTATTGCGTTCGGGCAATCATGGCTTGATAGCCGAATGGCGGTTGAAACAATCGCTGCGGCGCACCCTAGAGCGCAGACCAGACCTGCTGGAAAAGCGCAGTTTAATCCCAAAGGAATCCCGCCTCTTAAAAGAAATCTTGCAAGAGCAACAGGAAATCCAATCATAATTTAGGAAAAACAATGAACCTGATTCAACAATTAGAGCAAGAAGAAATCGCTCGCCTGAACAAAGAAATCCCCGAATTCGCACCGGGCGACACCGTAGTCGTTTCCGTACGCGTAGTAGAGGGTTCACGCAGCCGTCTGCAAGCTTACGAAGGCGTTGTTATCGCCCGTCGTAACCGCGGCTTGAACAGCAACTTCATCGTCCGCAAAATTTCCAGCGGCGAAGGCGTTGAGCGTACTTTCCAACTCTACTCCCCTACCGTAGAAAAAATCGAAGTAAAACGCCGCGGTGACGTCCGTCGCGCCAAACTGTACTACCTGCGCGGCCTGACCGGTAAAGCGGCCCGCATTAAAGAAAAATTGCCTGCCCGTAAAGGTTAAGCAAAAGAATTGCAAAACAAAATCCCCACTTTTCAGTGGGGATTTTTATTTTGCAATTCTTATAACGGATCTTCGCAGAAATTTGATCTAAAAAATAAATCAGAGCAAGGCAATGAGGTTGCCGACAGCAAAATGTATAAAACTATTTCACTTATTACCCTGATAACTCAATAAAAAATTATTCTTTTCAAACCAGAGTAAAGTAAAGCTGTGCAGGTGTTTAAACTTAACTCTCTATATAACAATATATCCCAATAAAAACCGGTTTCAGACGACCTTTGATGTAATCGGGGTCGTCTGAAACCGGTGGATTTACGATTCCGCCTTATCTTCCGCCTTTTCCTTCTGACCGGGCAGATAAGGCATGATGACTTCAGACAATGATTGAAAATAAGGAATGCTGTACGAGCTTTGCCAATCTTCCGTTTCCGGCAAATCGGTGTGGGCGCAGACCATGACCGCCAAAGTGACCAGCAACACGCCTTTGGCTGCGCCGAACACGCCGCCCAATACTCTGTTGACGCTGCCCAAGCCCATCGATGACGCTGCGTTGGTCAGTATGGTGCGTAAAAACTGCTGTAAAAAACGCGCCAAAAAGAAAATCACGACAAACGAAATGGCAACGCCCAAGGCGCGCGGTTGAATCGATTTGAACGCCACTTCCGAAAACGGAACGGCAAACGTTTTAGCCAACAAAAAGGAAATCACCCACGCAAACAGCGAACCCGCTTCGGCAATGACGCCGCGTATCATCGACATCACGATACACGCCGCAATCACGCCGAAGGCGAGTATGTCGGCTAACGGAATATCATTCATTGGTTACCTGTCCGGCAATGCCGTGTACGCGCAGTTTGTTCAAGTCGCGTTCGGCTTCGTAGGCGTTTTTGTATGCACCTGATTTGACACGGTAAACCTTGCCTTTATCCGTCATCACTTCGGTAATGGTTGAGTCGATACCTGCCGCTTTCATTTTGCGTTGCAGGCTCAAGGCGCGTTCTTTTTCAGCATAACCTGCCTGAATGGCGGCTTTTTTACCTGATTTGACTTCGGCGGTTTTGGTTTTTGCCTTTTCAGACGACCTTTCGGCAGTAGCGGTAGCGGTTTTCTCTGCCTTGGCTGTCTGCTCTGTTTTGGCTTTGGCAACTTTCGCTTCTGCTTCCCTTACTGCGGAAGTTTTTTTGCCGGCTGTTTCGATTTTTTCGTATTTGGAAGCATCTACCCGAATTCTTTCTTTAGGTTCGGATGCGGATGCCGTGACGGCTTCTTTGGCTTTTTCCGCTGCCGCTTTGTGTTTCGCCGCCGCTTCTTCTTTGGCTTTTAACGCCTTACGTTCGGCAACGGCTTTCTCGGCTTTTTCCAACTGTGCCAGCTTGTTGCGTTCGGCTGCGGCGGCACGTTCCGCCTTCTCGGCTTTGGCAGCTTGAAGCGCACGTTTGCGGGCGGCGGCATTGGCTTCGCGTTCCGCTGCTTCTTGGGCTTGAAGCTGCTGCGCTTTACGTTGTTCTTCACGATTACGGCGGCGCTCTTCCGCGCGTCGCTCGGCTGCTTCGCGTTTGGCGGCTTCGGCTTTTTGGATTTTCTCAGACTCTTCCAAACCTTTGATGTCGCTGTCTGACAACGTATCGTTAATCAGCACCAAAGGCGGACCTACATCTTCGGGCGCGGCTGGCGGCGCATCAGGTTGCGGCTCGGCTTGCGCATTTTGCTCCGGCGCGGCGGTTTCCTGCGGTTTGTCCGCTACTTCGGCATCGGCATTTTTAGCCGCTTCTGCCGCTGCTTCCAAATCTTCTTTGGTAGAAGGTTCCAACACGGTCGCATCCGCCAAGTTGGCAGGTTCTGCGTTGGCATTATTCTGTTGGATGGTTGTAGTTTGGGCGTTTTCTTCTTCTGGCTTGTTTTCCGGTCCGGTGGACAGGGCGACGCCCAATAAAACAGTCGATGCCGCCACCAACCCCGATGCCATAACCAAGCGGCGGCGGTTGCGGCGTTTGAGCTGTTCGTAACCGGTCAGAACTTCATTTTGCTTATTGTCAGACATGGAGATTTCCTTTTACAACGCCGCCATCACGTCGGCAACGGTATGAAATGAGCCGAAAACAACGATTCTATCATTTTCGCCCGCCTTAGCCAAAGCTACGCGGTACGCCTCGCGAACGGAGGTAAAAGTTTGTATATTTTCGATATTTTGTGCTTCCAGTTTCGCCTGCAAGGCTTCCGCGGTCATGCCGCGCGGCACGTCCAAAGGTGCGATATACCACTCGTCAAACTGGTCTTTAACGATTTCCAACACGCCGTCTATGTCTTTGTCGGACAGCATGCTGAACACGGCGGTGCGCTTTTGCGCAAAAGCCAAATTAATCAGGCTGCGGCGTAAGGCGCGGGCGGCGTGGGGATTGTGTCCGACATCCAAAACGGTCAGCGGACGGCCGGGCAGGACTTGGAAGCGCCCGGGGTTTTCAACCAGCAGCAATCCGCGCTTGATGGCGCCGATGTCCACCGGCAATTTTTCGTTCAAACATTCCAACACGGTCAACGCGCAGGCGGCGTTGGAAAGCTGGTATGCGCCGCGCAATGCGGGGAACGGCAGGGAATTGCGGTTGCGCGCGGGGTCGTCTGAATGCTGCGGATGGAAGCGGTAGTTCCATTGGATGTTTTCCAATGAGGAAAAATCGAAATCGCGCTGCACCATCAGCAGTTTCGCGCCTATGGCTTCGGCGTGTGCGACCAACGATTCGGGCGCAGGGTTTTGCCCACAGATTGCGGGTTTGCCGCTGCGGAACACGCCTGCTTTTTCAAAGCCGACCTGCTCGACCGTATCGCCCAAAAACGCCTGATGGTCCAAATCCACGCTGGTAACCACCGCGCAATCGCAGTCGAACACATTGACCGCGTCCAAACGTCCGCCCAAGCCGACTTCCAATATCATCACATCGACTTGTTCGCGTATGAAGATATCGACCGCCGCCAAGGCATTGAATTCAAAATAAGTCAGCGATATTTCGCTGCGCGCCGCTTCGATGCGCTCGAAGGAAGCGGTGATGAGGTCGTCTGAAACCGGCTCGGCGTTGACGGCGATGCGTTCGTTGTAACGCAATAAATGCGGACTGGTCAGCGTACCGACTTTGAAGCCTGCCTGTTTGTAAATCTGCGTCAGGTAGGCGCAGACCGAACCTTTCCCGTTTGTTCCCGCAACGACGACGACGGGGCATTGCGGCTCGAGTTTCATGCGTTTTTTCACTTCACCCGTGCGTTCCAAGCCCATGTCGATTAAGCCGCCACTGTGGGCGGTTTCCAAATGCGAGAGCCAGTCTTGTAATGTTTTCATGTGTGTTTCGTTTTTTAAAAGGTCGTCTGAAACCGTCGTTTCGAATAATGGGGCGGCTTCGGCTGCTTGTGTGGACTGTTTTTATATTGGGTTTAATTTGACGAGAACAAGGCGGAAAACCGCTTTACCGAATTAAAGCGGATGCCCGGCATCCTGAACCTGACACCAGCGCGCCCAAACTTTCAGACGACGGTAAGATTCTTTATCCGCCATATCGGGCGTGACGCATTGCCGTATCGTTTTACCGTCGGCGTTCCACTGTAAAAACAAAGCGTAAGGAGTCAGCATCGTCGCACCGTCCAACACCGCGCCCTGCCCTTCTCCGTCTCCGCAAAACACGGAAGCGCGCGCATGGCGGTCGATGGCGATTTTCTTTACCGCACCCGCCGTCCGCAAATTCACCACGCGCCAAGCGTGAACAAAACTGCCCGCCAACGCCACCAGCCCGAACCACATCATCCAGCCGTAAAACCATATCAGGCACACGGCCACTGCGGACAAATGCAACCAAACGGACAAGGCTTTTAAAGAACGGGACGGCTTCAAGGTCGTCTGAAAAGCGCGCATCGCCCTACATCATATTGTCAAACACGGGCGTAATGCTCAATTCCGCCTCTTCCATGTCCAAAACCATATCGTGGATTTCGGTATCGAAAAATTCCCAAAACGCCTTCAGGCTCATGTCTTGCGGCCACTTGCTTTTGTCGATGTCCCAGCCTGCGAGTTCTGCCTCGAAAATCTGTTGGTAGCGTTCGTCAAAATAGGCAATCACCTCTTCCGGCTCGTCAAACTGCGGCACGAGGAATACGGAGCAGTTAGCACGGAGTTGCTCGATGGTCAGATCGGGCATATTTTCGTCGGCGGATTTCAGCCATTCCAAAAAGCGGGCGGTCGGCTTAAGCACGACGGCGGTACGGTCAACAAAATACATGGTTTTCCTTTGCTACGGCAAAATGAGAAATGGTTTCTTTGCCGTGTATATCTATCGGTTGCATTCGCCAAAGGTCGTCTGAAAGCCCAAATCTGTCTTTCAGACGACCTTTTGACAAGCTGTTAATGCGTCATCACTTGCTGCAAGAACTGTTTGGCGCGTTCGTGTTTCGGATTGGTAAAAAACTCTTCAGGCGTTTCGTTTTCCAAAATCTGTCCTTTATCCACGAAAATAATGCGGTCTGCCACTTCGCGCGCAAAGCCCATTTCATGTGTAACACACATCATGGTCATGCCGCTTTCCGCCAAATCCTGCATCACTTTCAACACCTCGCCGACCATTTCCGGGTCGAGTGCGGAAGTCGGTTCGTCAAACAGCATCACTCGCGGCTCCATCGCCAGCCCGCGCGCAATCGCCACACGCTGCTGCTGTCCGCCGGAAAGCTGGCTGGGGAATGCATCTTTTTTATGCGCCAAACCCACGCGTTCCAACAGCTCCATCGCCTTTTCCTCAGCCTGTTCGCGGCTTTGTTTTTTCACCTTCATCGGCGACAGGATGATGTTTTCCAATACGGTCAGATGCGGATACAGATTGAAGCCTTGGAACACAAAACCCACTTCCTCACGCACCTTGTTCAAATCCGTTTGCGGATCGGCAACATTGATACCGTCCACCCAAATCTCGCCGCTCTCAATGCTTTCAAGCTGGTTGACGGTACGGATGAGCGTCGATTTGCCGCTGCCCGAAGGTCCGCAAACCACCACCACTTCACCCTGCTTCACTTCCAGATTGACGCCGTTGATGACGTGCAGGTCTTTGAAATGTTTATGTACATTTTTGAATTTAATCATGTTGTTTCCAGATGTTTTCAGACGACCTTACGGACGAGATAATTGCTCAGTTCCACATATTTCTCCGGCGCGATATGTTCGGCACGGTCTTGCGGGCTGATGCCGACTGCCTGTAAATCCTCGTCGCCGGCAAGCTCTTTCAGATTGTTGCGTATGGTTTTGCGGCGTTGGTGGAAGGCGAGTTTCACCAGTTTGGCGAAATGCTCGAAATCGTCTGCCTTGCCGATGCAGTGTTTCACCGGAATCATGCGCACCACTGCCGAATCAACTTTCGGCGCGGGGTCGAACGATTCGGGCGGCACGTCAATCAGCAGCTCCATATCGAAAAAATATTGCAGCATTACGCCCAATCGGCCATAGTCGTTGCTTTTCGGCGCAGCAACCATGCGCTCGACCACTTCCTTTTGCAGCATAAAGTGCATATCGACGACATCGTCCGCCACTTCCGCCAGCTTGAACAAAAGCGGCGTGGAAATGTTGTACGGCAGGTTGCCGACGATTTTCTTTTTGCCCGCGATGCTGTTGAAATCAAACTGCAATACATCGCCTTCATGAATCACGAGCTTATCCGCAAACGGCAGCGTTTTCAGACGACGTACGATGTCGCGGTCGATTTCGATAACGTGCAGGCAGTTCAGCTTTTTCGCCAAAGGCTCGGTAATCGCCGCCAAGCCCGGCCCGATTTCAATCACCACATCATCAGCCTGCGGACGCACGGCGTTGACAATATCGGCAATAATGCGCGTGTCCTGCAAAAAATTCTGCCCGAAGCGTTTCCGGGCCTTATGTTCTTTCATCGCGTCTCTTCAAACTGTCGATCATTATAGTAAGCGCGTATTGTAACTGAAAAACATAGCATTTTGTCGGACAAGAAAGAGGTCGTCTGAAAACGTTTTTCAGACGACCTCTTTAGCTATAACGGTAATTTCATCCCCTACCCCGCTCAAAAAATGGGTAGGCGGCTGAATTGTTCAAACAAACATTACCGGCGGCAGCCAAGATTGGGTACCGCTGGCGGAAAATTCCCACAGGATGTCGGGCAAACCGTAATGGTCGGCGCGCGTCGGGTCGAGTTGCGTTTCGATTTCGGCTTCGCGGCCTTCGCTGATTTGTGTGGCGATGTGCGGATTGATCATGACGGTTTTGCCCAGTGCGATAAATTCCGCCCAGCCGGTTTCAAACGCCGCCAAAATTTGATCAGCGGTAAACAGGTTGCCCACGCCGATAAGAGGCAGCTTGCCGTTGATACGGTCGTGGATAAACTGCATACGGGTTTGCGCCGTATCGCCGCCGCGTCGGATTTTCTTGTCGAATTCCCATAAGGAAACGTGCAGATATTGCAGCGGCTTTTGCACCAAGGCGTCAATCAGTGCGCCGGTTTCGGTCATGGTCAACCCGTCTTCGCCTGCTTCTTCGGGCGAGAAACGGTAGCCGATAATGAAGTCGTTGCGTTGGTGTTTTTCACGAACTGCGGCAACGGCATCGACGACGGCGAGTGGGAAGCGCATTCTGTTTTCCAAGCTGCCGCCCCATTGGTCGTTACGGCGATTACTTTGGGCGGAGTAAAACTGTTGGATTAAATAGCCGTTCGCGCCGTGGATTTCCACACCGTCAAAGCCTGCGCGAAGTGCCAAATCGGCAGCTTGGGCGAAGGAGGCGATGAGTTCTTCCACTTCTGCGGCACTCGCTTCACGCGCTCCATCCTTTTCGCTGGCGGACGCACTGATTTTGTCGCGGTGGTTGAGTTCTACCATCGCTTGGGAGCCGCCGTGATGGATTTGCAAAATCGCTTTTGCACCTTGTTTTTGAATGATTTGGGCGGTTTCTTTCAGGCTGTCGAGGCAGTTTTCACCCGTAGCTTCGGGCTGTCCACGAAAGGCTTTGCCGCCTTCTTGAACCAAAGTGGCGGCGGAGATAAAGAGCCCCATATCGCCTGCGCGGTTGCCGAGAAACGTGCGTTCTTGGTCGCTGATTAAACCATCGGCGTGCGAACCGAAATGGGTCATGGGTGCAACAGCAAGGCGGTTTTTGACGGTTACGCCGTTGTTCAGTGTGAAAGATTGGAAAAGCGGAGCGTATTTGGGATTCATTTTATTCTTTCGAAAATTAATAACATCTACAAAATTGGGACAAATATGGAATTATCAAGAACAAGGTCGTCTGAAAAAACACGGTTTCGAAAAAACGGAATGTTTTCAGACGACCTTTCGGCAATACGCCTAACGACGATTACCAGAGGTAGGTTACGCTGGCGCCGCCGCCCGCACCGCCTTTCGCCGCGCCGACTGCCGAGCCTTTAACCAGCCATTTACCGCTGGCGGATACTTTGGAAATACCTACGGCGTAACCGCTTTTACCGCGCCAGATACCGCTTGCGACGGAAACCGCGCCTTGTCCCGGCTGATATGCCTGTCCGAGGCTGCCAACCGCGATTGCAGCGGCAGAGCCTGAATCAGCGCGCTCTTCAAGTTTGTCCATACGGACTTTGGCTTCGTTGCGCAAAGCGGCGATTTGTGTCTGGTGATTGCTCTCGGCTGCGGCAAGACTGCTTTGGGTTTGACGGGCAAGGCTCTTCACTTGGGCAACGTTGACCGCGTCCGTATCCTCCTTACCCGCAGCAACATTAGTAATCTGGCGGCTGTTTTGTTCGCTGCCGACAGATACCGCGCCTAAAGTCGATACCCATGTTTTGCCTGTTTCCGTACTTGCCGCGCCGGTAGCAAAGTCATGGCCTGCAACACCTGCCGCAGTATCGGCAACGCTGTCCGTACCGAGCGCTACGGAGTTTTGTTGGCGTGCTTCTGCTTTATAGCCCAAAGCAGCGGATTTTTCCTCAAATGCGGCAGCACCTGCGCCCAAAGCCGTTCCGCCCGATTTCCGTACCCGTGCGCGCGTGCCTGCGGCAAGACCGTTGAGCGCGGTGGACGAAGATTCCACGCCCAATGCCACGCTGTTGGTTTCTTCGGCAACCGCGCGCGTACCGACTGCAACCGCCTGATAACCGTTTGCCTCGGCAGCAGATGCCAGCGCAACCGCCTGCGTACCATTGGCTTTTGCCCTATCCCCGACAGCGGTGGAACTGAGCGCATTGGCTTCACTGCCGCGTCCAAACGCAACCGCATCAATATCGGCAGCCTTCGCGCTATCGCCAACCGCAATAGAACGCAAACCCGTTGCCTGCGACATCAAACCGACCGCCACCGACTGTCCGCCGGAAGCCTTCGATGCGCCGCCGACGGCAATATCGTTGGTTCCTTTTGCATTCGCCCTGAAACCGACGGCAACCGTCCGCAATGCTTCCGCCTTAGCCTCACTGCCAAGCGCCGACGCACTCAAACCTGAAGCGTTTGAATCATAGCCGGCAGCAACAGACTTATAACCCGCCGCAGCCGCTTTGTCGCCCAACGCGGTCGCATTCTCCCCAGCCTTCGAGTCTTTGCCCAACGCGACCGAACCGTTTTTGTGCATCGCTCCTGTCGCAATACCTTCTGCAACACAAACATTTGCAAAAACAAGGGACAACACCAAACACAGCGGTTTGACGGATAAGTTTAGTTTCATCTTTTCATTCTCCATTTTTGAATTTTTTAAAAAATATCAACCAATTCTAAATAACTATATTTAACTATTTAGAATTAGTTATATTGTATAGTATTATTACAATATTATTAATTATATGTAATTAATAATTGATTTAAATCAGTGGTCAGTTATGCTGCTTTTGCCATACTGGGTAATCTTATGAAATCACGCCAAGGTGTTTTCAGACGACCTTTTACCAACACTTTCCGTCTAACAACCGGCAAATGAAGGCATCCAAAGGGGTAGAAATATAAATCCTCTACCATATCCGCTATAATCAACTCTTTTAATCCGACAGGAAGTCAAATGTTCTCCAGCCGTTTCAACCAAACCGGCCCCAAAATCGGTCTGAGCGTACGCCTTGCTGAAACGCGGGCGGAAATTGAAGCAGCACAACGCTTGCGTTATCAGGTATTCGCCCAAGAACTGGGTGCAGAAATCGAAAGCGACGACGGTCGCGATGTCGATCCTTACGACGAACATTGCCACCACCTTTTGGCTTTTGACGACGCAACCGGAGAAGTCATCGGCTGCTACCGCCTGATTACCGAAGAAACCGCCAAAAAAGTCGGCGGCTGGTATAGCGAACACGAATTTGACCTGTCCCCTTTGAAAGACATCTTGCCGCAAACTGTCGAACTCGGCCGCGCCTGCACCCATCCCGACTACCGCAACGGCGGTTTGGTCATGCTTTTGTGGTCGGGTTTGGTCAAATTCATGAAAGACGAAAACCTGCGCTTCATGATAGGCTGCGGCAGCATTGATATGCACGACGGCGGCAGCGATGCGGCGGGTCTGTATCATGCCCTGAAATCCAAATACCTCGCGCCTGAAAAATGGTGCGTCAAGCCGCTCAATCCGCTCAAGTGGGACGAAATTACCCCGTCGGACAAACCTGATGTCCCGCCGCTGATTAAAGGCTACCTCAATGCGGGCGCATGGTTCTGCGGCGAGCCTTGCGTCGATGAAGCGTTCAACTGCGCCGACGTGCTCATTATGATGGACATCACCCGCCTGGCAGACCGTTACCTCCAACGTTTTGCCCCTAAACCATAAAGACCAAAAGGTCGTCTGAAAACCTTTTCAGACGACCTCAACTATTGTGAAATCAGCAAATAACCGATTTTTAGCGGTTTCACCCTATACCAAGATTGCACACACCACAACCTTATGATTGCCAAACTACGTTTTACCTTCCGCCTGCTCTGCATCGGCATCTGCCTGCTTTACGGTATGGCGGAAATGTTCTTCCTGTTTCCCTTTTACAGCAAACGGCGCAAACTGCGCGCCATCCAAATCTGGTCGCTGCGCGTCCTCGCCTCATGCGGCATGAAGCTGGAAACCTTCGGCACACTGCCTCAGGAAGGACAGGCGCAGTTGTTAATCAGCAACCATATCTCTTGGTTGGACATCATGGCGGTCAACGGTGCATTTCCGGGTCGGTTTGTAGCGAAAGACGATGTCGCCAAATGGCCGGTAGTCGGCTATCTCGCCACGCAGGCGCAGACCGTTTACGTTTCACGCAATAAGGGCACCAAAGGCAATACCGCTAAAATCGCCACGGTAACCGAAGCCCTCAAAAACGGCGATACCGTAACCATTTTCCCGGAAGGGACGAGTACGGAAGGTTATGAAATCCTCCCGTTCAAGCCCAGCTTTTTCCAAACCGCCTACGATGCAGGCGTTCCCATTATCCCCATGCTCTGCCGCTACCCCAATCCCGACGGCACCAGTCCGAACCTTCAGGCGGCTTATGTGGGCGATACCAGCTTATGGCAATCCATCTGCATGATCATCAGCCAGCCTTCCAGCAAGGTGGAGCTGCATTTCCTAGAGCCGGTTCCCGCTAAAGAAGATCGCTATGAAACGGCGCAGGAAGTACATGGCATCTTGAGCCGGAAATTGAAAGAGTTGGGCTGAAGAGTCAAAACAAATGAAAGGTCGTCTGAAAAAACCGGTTTCCTGTTTTTTCAGACGACCTTTTTTACAATCATGTTTTAATTGCGCACCCATTCAAGAATGATGCCGCCTTGTAGCGTGGGCTTTGCCCACGAAGATGATGAGTAAAAAAGGCTGCCGAAACTTTCTCTATTATCCACGGACAAAGCCCGCGCTACGGGTTTTAACCGACCATAGTGCAATGAATGCAAAACAGGTCGTCTGAAAACGTATAGTGAATTAACTTTAAACCAGTACGGCGTTGCCTCGCCTTAGCTCAAAGAGAACGATTCTCTAAGGTGCTGAAGCACCAAGTGAATCGGTTCCGTACTATCTGTACTGTCTGCGGCTTCGTCGCCTTGTCCTGATTTAAATTTAATCCACTATACAACTTCTGTTTCAGACGACCTCTTACCCATAAAAAACCGCAGGTATAAACCTGCGGTTTGCTGTTTTACAGTTTGCTGTCTTCGCTGTCGAGGAAGCTTCTAAGGCGGTCGCTGCGGGTCGGATGACGCAGTTTGCGCAGGGCTTTGGCTTCGATTTGACGGATACGTTCACGGGTTACGTCAAACTGTTTGCCGACTTCTTCGAGCGTGTGGTCGGTATTCATGTCGATACCAAAGCGCATACGCAGGACTTTGGCTTCGCGCGGGGTCAGGCTTTCGAGGATTTCTTTGGTGACTTCGTGCAGGCTTGTATACATCGCGGCGTCTGCAGGGGCAACGTTGTTGGCGTCCTCGATGAAGTCGCCCAAGTGCGAATCGTCGTCGTCGCCGATCGGGGTTTCCATCGAAATCGGTTCTTTGGCGATTTTCATGATTTTGCGGATTTTGTCTTCCGGCATTTCCATCAACTCGGCAAGTTTGGCGGAATCGGGCTCTTCGCCGGTTTCTTGCAGATACTGGCGGGAGATACGGTTCATCTTGTTGATGGTTTCAATCATATGCACCGGAATGCGGATGGTGCGCGCCTGGTCGGCAATCGAGCGGGTAATCGCTTGGCGGATCCACCATGTCGCGTAGGTGGAGAATTTGTAGCCGCGGCGGTATTCGAACTTGTCGACCGCCTTCATCAAGCCGATGTTGCCTTCTTGAATCAAATCAAGGAACTGCAAACCGCGGTTGGTGTATTTTTTGGCGATGGAAATCACCAGACGCAAGTTTGCCTGAATCATTTCCTGCTTGGCGGCTGCGGTTTCTTTTTCGCTCGACACCATGTTTTTGTTGATTTCTTTCAGCTCTTCGATGGAAATGCGGGTTTCTTTTTCCATGTTTGCCAACTCGGTTTGTTTTTCGAGGATGGCGTGGCGGAAGCGGTCGAGCGCGTCGCTCCAGACCCTGCCTTTGGCAACTTCTTCTTCCACCCATTTCAGGTTGGTGATTTCGGGCAGGAAGTTTTGGATGAAGTAGTCGCGTTCCATATGGACGCGGTCAAGGCAGATGTCGCGGATTTCGCGTTCGAGCTTGCGGATGTTTTCGACACGGCTGCGCAGGTTGCCGCTGAGGCTTTCGATTTGGCGGGTGGCGAAGCGGACTTCCAAGAGCTTGTTGGCGATGGCGTCGCGGTGTGCCAGATAATCGGGGTGGCGGCTGTCGTGTTTTTCCAGCTTTTTGATCATCTTGCCGTATTCGCTTTCGATGAAGGCGAAGTGTTCCAGCACTTTTTGCTTCAATTCGGCAAGATGGGCGGCGGACATGGCTTCGGAGTCGCTGCCGGAATCGTCGTCATCGTCGTCTTCATCCGCTTCATCTTCTTCACTGCTGCCGGAATCGTCGTCGTTTGACGCGCTTTCCAAGTGTCCCAAGCCCAATTCGTTGAGCAACACTTCGTTCGGATCGATGATGGCCTCAACCACTTCGTCCACGCGGATTTCATCCTTGCGGATTTGCTCGATCAGCTCGAGGATTTCGGCAATGGAGCCCGGACAGGCGGAAATTGCCTGCACCATGTTTTTCAGGGCGTTTTCGATTTTTTTGGCGATGATGATTTCGTCTTCGCGGGTCAGCAGGTCAACCTGCCCCATTTCGCGCATATACATACGCACGGGGTCGGTGGTTCTGCCGAATTCGGAGTCCGCGCTGGACAAGGCGGCTTCGGCTTCGGCAACGGCATCGTCGTCGGTTACGGCGGCGGCGTTGTCGCTCAACAAAATGTCTTCCGCATCAGGCGCCTGCTCGGTCACTTGGATACCCAAGCCGGAAATCATGCTGACGATGTTGTCGATTTGATCCGCATCGGACATATCGTCGGGCAAGGCGTCGTTGATTTCGGAATAAGTGATGTAGCCGCGTTCCTTACCCATGATGATGAGCTGGCGCAGGCGGGCGCGCTGCTCTTCGAGGGTCAGCGGACGGTTGTCGTCCTGTTCTTGATAGTCTTCGTGATTTTGGTCTTTAGACATGGATTACTTTCTTGATCTGATGGTGTGCCGACGGTTTGCATGATGCACCTGAAGGCGGAACAGAGTTACAACCGATTTAAATTCAATCTGCCGGGTTGTAACGCTGAGGTCGTCTGAAAGCTCTTTGGAACGGGTGTTCTGCGGGATCATCATGTTCGCAGCTTGGGACAATGCTTTTCTGACGGCCTGAAGGTTGCTGGATTCGGCAGGGATTGCCGTTCGTTCAATTTTGCTTTGCCGTCAAAAGCGACAGCAAGAGTTTTTTTTCATTTTCATTCAAACCTGATTGCAGGCTTTTCTGCTTGAGGGTTTCGATTTGTTGGTATTTTAACTCGTTAAGGAGTTTCTTCATGCCGATTTGGAAGTTTTCGCGGTCTTCTTCGCCTCCGCCTTCCATTTCTTCAGAATAGAGTGTCGATTGGAAGATTTGGTTCACGGTTTCTTCATAAGGAGAACCACGCATATACTCTAAAACCTGCGCGGTAGCAGGTACGGCGGCATGGCTTTTAATGGTTTCGGCGAGATTGGCAAGGCAGGCGAAATCGCCGTCCAATGCCACATAATCGGGCAGGTCTATATATGCAGCCCAATCCGGATTTATCAAGAGGCTGCGGATTTGCCGTTGCACCAGCGTCAACATGACAGGTTGTTTGACGGAAATCGGAGGCAGTTTGTAGCTTTTTTGTTTGACGTGCCGCTTCGGCGCTTCCTGCCCCAGCAGTTGGGCGAGATTGTCGGGATCGATGCCGACCAGCTCGCTAAGCCGTTGTTTCAACAGATAAGCCAATGCCGGCGCGGTGATTTGCGCCAAAAGCGGCGAACTGGTTTTCACCAATTCCGCCTTACCTTCCTGCGTATTGAGATTGAGGTCGTCTGAAAGATGCTCCCAGAAATATTCCGACAAGGGCTTGCTTTGATTCAACAGCGCATCTTCAAATTGCGCTTTTCCGTAGGCGCGGATGTAGCTGTCGGGGTCATGTTCTTCCGGCAGGAACAAAAAATGCAGCGATTT
The DNA here is from genome assembly GCA_003028315.1 of Neisseria mucosa. Lineage (NCBI taxonomy): Bacteria > Pseudomonadati > Pseudomonadota > Betaproteobacteria > Neisseriales > Neisseriaceae > Neisseria > Neisseria mucosa. The sequence continues at coordinate 1,575,832 of CP028150.1, forward strand.
ATCGTCTTTCAACTGCGGCAACGCGTTTTCCAGCGCGCGCCAAGCCGCCTTCCGCCCCGCGCTGTCGCCGTCGAAACAGAAATAAATACTGTCCGCCTGACGCATCAGGATTTTGACGTGTTCCGCCGTCGTCGCCGTGCCCAAAGCCGCCACGCCGTAGCCCACGCCGAACTGCGCCAGCGCGACCACATCCATATAGCCTTCGACCACCAAAATCCGCCCTGCTTCCTTGACCGCGGCACGCCCCTCATACAATCCGTAAAGGTTTTTCCCCTTATCAAACAAAGGCGTATCAGGAGAATTCAAATATTTCGGCTTCGAGTCGTCCAGCACCCTGCCGCCGAAACCGATGACCTGCCCGCGCGGATTGCGGATGGGGAACATAATCCGATGACGGAAGCGGTCATAATGCCGACCCTCATTGTCAATCACCATCCCCGTATCCACCAACGCGGTATTCGGGTACGGTTGGAACACTTGCGCCAAGGGCTGCCAGCCGTCGGGGGCGTAGCCCAAACCATAATGCGCGATGACTTCCGCGCTCAAACCGCGCTTGTCCAAATAAGCCTTCGCAGCCGGATTGAATTTCAACTGTTGCGCATAAAAATCAGCCGCCGCAGCCGTCGTTTCCTCCAGCGTCTGCTGTTTTTTCTTACGTTCGGCACGGACTTCGGGATTATCGTTCTGCCCGCGCACTTTAGGCACAGCCATACCCACACGGTCGGCAAGAAACTGCACCGCCTCCGGAAACGACAGCCCCTGATGCTCCATCACAAAACCAATCGCCGAACCATGCGCCCCGCAACTGAAACAATGATAAAACTGCTTGGTTGGACTGACCGAAAACGACGGCGTCTTTTCCTTATGGAACGGACAACAAGCCATATAGTTCGCCCCGCCCTTCTTCAGCGGAACCTGCTCGTCGATAATATCGACAATATCGACTTTGGCCAGAAGCTCGTCAATGAAATCGGATGGAATCATAGTTCGGCGGATGCGTATGGACGGGACAAACGTTTTCAGACGACCTTTTATCTTAAAGGTCGTCTGAAAACGGAATCTCGAATCGGTTTGAAAACAAGGTTCGTATTATAACGTGTATTCAGGATAAAAATAGCACTCTTACAAAACCGACTCCTTAGCGGACAGCTTATGCAACAGAAACCCACGAGGTCGTCTGAAAATTCGTTTTCAGACGACCTTGGGTACTTAAAACCTGTATTCTGCTTTGGTGACAAAGCCCCTGAATATCCTCTTCCCAATATCGAAATATGGGGAAATCCTAATTTGAAATTACTTTAAAACTTGCCCGTAATCCCTATCCTGATCGTCCTGCCCGGTGCAGGCAGGTAGGAGCGGCTCATCGGGTCGAGGTAGTAGCGGTTGGTCAGATTACTGCCCACCAGCTCGGCAGTCAGGTTTTTGCCGATTTTGTAGCGCAGGTAGGCATCCCATACCGCAACAGGCTGCCAGCGCATATCGTTATATTGGGGTTTATGATTAGTTCCCTTATATTGATTGAATACGTTGTAGTGGGGCTGCCACGCATCATTGCGGTTTTCATAGACGCGGCTGTGGTAATGAAGGCGCACGCCTGTTTCCAGTCTGTTGGCAAGAAAGCGGCTGCCCAATTCGGCATCAATCGACCAGCGTGGCTGAAGCGCGCTTGCCAGATAGCCCGAATCGCTCAAACCTCCGTGATTGCAGACGGGGCGACTCATGGTTTTGCCGGTTTCGGCAAAATATGTTGCATCGACATCTCCCGCAGTCACAGTCGACCATTGGAAGGTTTCGTCGCACATTTTGTTTTTCAGGCTGCGGAATACGTTCAGGCTGCCGAAGACGCGTCCGGTATCGAAGCGGGTGGACAGCTCGGCACCACTGCGGATTTGTCTGTCGAATTGTTCGAATTCGAGATTGCTGTCCCTATCGATAACGTTTTTGGTCTTGTTATGGAAGTAGTTGATGCGGAAATCCGCTTTTTTCATTTTCGGTAACAGTCCCGTCAAATCATGGATGTAGCCGACTTCCCAGTTTTTGGCGTGTTCGGGCCGCCAGCCATAGCCCATGCGGTTGAATGAGCCGGCGGCAGTAGAAAAGCCGTAAGTCCCTTCAAAAATGCTGGGGTAGCGCAGGGTTTCGGTATAGCGCAAATAGGCGCGGCTGTAATCAGTAAAATTGACAGTGGCAGAAAATGCGGGCACCCAACCGCTGCCTTTCTGCTTCATTGCTCTCTGTTTTTCGGCTTCGGTCATTGGAGTCGTATATACGCTTGCATCAACGTTATAATACTTAGGCACAAACTGCGGGCTGTCGGGATTGGACGGGTCGTAAACGGGATTGGGGACTTGGGCGTGCAAATCGGGAATGCTGCCGTTGGTAAGGGGGTGATCCTTCATATTCAGACGACCTTTATTGTCTTTCAGCCAGTAAAAATCTGTCTGTTCATTGGGATTGACCCATGTACTTCGATCACTACTCAAGGTCGGTATAGTCGAATTCCAGTCAATTTGCTTATATTTCTTTAATTTTTCTGCATATTCCTCTTTGATATATAAGTCTCCCCAATCCAAACTGCCATCTGCCAAAGCATCATTGATCGCCTTGTAATCCGCATATTCCTGTGGAGTAATCACCCTCACGACCGAATATTTCATCCCCCTGTTCATCTCTAATGGATAGCCGGTCTTATACGTACCGCTTTCCAAACGTTTGCTTTTATCCTGAAGTTGGAAATTGGTATATCGCCCGCCTGCCGTCAACGTCAGCCAGCGGAACGGCTCGTAGCGGAAATTGAAGCCCAGATTGTATTCACGCCGCTTGCCGTTTCGAGGTACACCGTATTGGTTCAATTCATAATTTGCCCTGATGGTGCTGTTTTCGAGTTCTTCCCGATATTTGTCGTATCCTCCCCGCTCCAGCTCGTCTGAAAAATCATTGCGCGATGTCAGTTTTTCGTTTTGAAAATCGCCCATCAAGGTCAACGACAGTTTGTCGCTCAATTTCATACGGTTGGAGAATTGAAAGCCTGTACGGTTGTTACGGGCGTAATAGGCGTTGCCTTCGATGGTGTTGAACCTGCCGTTGGTATTGGGCGTTTCAGGTTTGGGCGGTTTGGGGGCTTCTATTCCTGCATCCAGCAATTCCTGCCGCTCTGCGGGGGTGTATTTCTGCCATCTGTCGTATTCGTCCCATGCTATTTGAAATTTGTTGTCCTCATAAACGGTATCGCCGGGCGAGCCACCTGCGGTATTGGTTTTGGAATTGGTGCGCGTTGTCCAAAGCGTGGCATCGAAATCTATCCAACGACTACCCTCCGGCTTCCACGAATAGTCGATATTGTAGGAACGCTGTTTTACCCATGCCTGCGGCCATTCGGCGATTTTGTTGAGGACGGACGCATCCCAACTGATGGGGCCGATAATGCGCGAAGGCATGATTTCGCCGAACGTGGAATCGGTATGGCGCAGGCCGAATTTGAGCGTTTGGCGGTTCGGCAGACGGAAAGTGGTTTTACCTACCCATGATTTGGTTTCGAGCGAGGTATTGCTGACTTCTCCACCCGGATGGTAGAAAAGTCCGATTTTTGAAATATCAGGTGCGCCCAGCATGTTTTCACTGCCGTAAAATTTCTCGCCCTTGGCAGCGGCTTCTTCTTGACGACGTTTTAATTCGTCTAAAGTTTCTTGTGTCCAAGGACCGATATAGCCGTAGCGTTCCGCCCCTTTTTTGCCGGAAAAATAATTGCCTTTACTGCGGTAGGCATAGGCGAGCATGGCATCAAAATTGTCCTGCTTGGTGGCAGCGGCAATGCGGTAGGCTTTATCTTCCCCAAATTTATTGCGTCCGTTGAAACGCTGGTCGATTCGGTCGGTATCGTCAAAAAACGAACGCCAAATACCGCCCGTCGCTACTGCGGGAACAGGCAAGGTTCGATAATCGACTGAATGTTCATAAGCATTCTCACGCCGCTTAATGGAATTGTTGGCAGCCTCCGCCTTCACTTCAAATCCGTATTTCTGCCCTTCGGGGACAATATCGTCGGCATCGATGGTTTTCAGGGCGACGGAGCCGCCTATGCCGCTTTTCATATCGCGGCTGAACGAGGGACCTTTTTCGATGGAAACGCTGCTGATGATGTTGGGATCGACGTAGTTGCGGTTGTTTGCGCCTGCGTAGCCGCGCCAAACGGTAATCGCCTGCTCCGTGCCGTCGATGGTAACGGGAATCCGTCCCTGCCCCTGTACGCCGCGTATATTGGGATCCAACGCGCCGCTGTTGCGCGCATCGCCGCTGTACACGCCGGACATACCGCTTAAAAGGTCGGATACGGTGTTGCCTTTGAAGGTTTCGACTTCGTTTTTGCCTTTGTAAAGATTGACGATTTCGCGGGTATAAACTCGGTTTTTACCGATTTCGTCTTTATTGCGCGTGCCTTTGACGGTGACGGTATCGAGAATGACGGTCGGCGTATTATCGGCAGCATAAATGATGGGAGAGAAACCGATGGCGGCGATGCAGGCGACAAGGGTGTTGACTTTGACTGGCTTCATAACAGATTCCTTGTGTGGCGGAATGTCAGACAGCATCGTCTGAAAGTTTTCAGACGACCTCGGAAAGGTTTTGCCGCAAGTCAGATTGAATATAAATATAATGATTTTGATTATTATTTATATATTTTTCGATAATTTTAACCAAATCTCGATAATATGCAAACATTTGCTTGCTTCTTCGGTATCTTGTTCAGAAATATTCGATTCGTTTAACATTTTGTTTTTAAATAAAATCAAATTATTTTCCTCAAAATAAAGCTGCACAAATACGCAGTAGTCCAAAGGTCGTCTGAAAACCCGGTGCCCTCCAATAAAGGCAAAGCGATTTTCAGACGACCTTTCCAAACAGATGCGCAATAATCCGCCCCTATTCCATCCTTTCTTATCCTCATTCCTCCGTTGTTGATACAATACGAAACAGCCTGATAACAATTTCAAATATATCTGATATGGACGAAAACCTTACCTTCCTCACTCTGTTTCTGCTCGGTTTTTTCGGCGGCGGCCACTGCGTCGGTATGTGCGGCGGGTTAAGCAGCGCATTTGCCTTGCAGCTTCCGCCCAACCTCAACCGTTTCGGATTGATTGTCCTGTTGAACTTAGGACGTGTAAGCAGCTATGTCCTCATCGGCTTCCTAGTCGGACTGATCGGGCAGGCAGGGATTTCTTTGGATGACACCCGTGTGTTGCAGCAGGGCCTGTATATCGCGGCAAACATTCTGTTGTTGCTTTTAGGGCTTTATCTGGCGGGGATTTCGACGGCGGCAACGCGTATCGAACGCATCGGCAAACCGATATGGAAGCGGCTGAATCCTTTTTTAAACAAGCTTTTGCCCATCCGTTCCGTCCCAGCCTGTTTCGGCGTGGGGATGCTCTGGGGCTGGCTGCCGTGCGGCCTGGTTTACAGCGCGTCGCTTTACGCCTTGGGCAGCGGCAGCGCGGTTCACGGTGCTTTATATATGTTGGCTTTTTCGCTCGGCACGCTGCCCAACCTTTTGGCGATGGGCATCTTTGCAGCGCAGTTGAAAACGCTTTTGCAAAAACACAGCATCCGCCTTTTGGCAGGGTTGACGGTGGCGGCTTGGGCCTTGTGGCGGCTTTGGGTTTCGGTTTCAGGCTGGACGGCATAAAGGTCGTCTGAAAACCTGTACACAGCCATACCGCAGAATCATGTGAACAGCTTGTGAACAACTCTCCTTTCCTTTTGATTTTCCAAAATAAAAATATCATGATTAAAAAACAGGCAATACAAAATATTGCCCACAACCCGCATTCGGATTGATGTGTGCATTCTGTGGAAAACTTAGATAATATTTTGAAACCTATTGAATATTTTTAGCTGATTAAAAAATAATCAATCTATTCGCAACCCTCTAAAGACAAAAAAGACAGGAATAGAAATGCACACCCTTTCGGAACAAGTCCGCTTAAATGAGGCGCGCAAAAAGTTGGCAAAAAGCAGGCGTTGGGCGACGGGCTTGCTGCTCGCGGCGTGCGGGCTGTTTGCAGCCTCCGCCATTTATGTGCGCCAATATCCTTGGTTGGGATTTGTCAAAGCTTTTGCCGAAGCGGCGATGGTGGGTGCGCTGGCGGACTGGTTTGCCGTAACCGCGCTTTTCAGACGACCCCTCGGGCTGCCGATTCCCCATACCGCGATTTTGCCGCGTAATCAGGCGCGTATCGGCGATGAATTGGGACGGTTTATCGAACACAATTTTTTGCAGGGCAAACCCATCGCCATGCGCATTTACCAAGCACAGCCCAGCGATAAATTATTGAAATGGCTGGACGGCGAAGACGTGAAATCGCATTGGCTGCCGTGGCTTTCCAAGCAGATTCCGACGCTGCTTGCCATCGCCAAACCGGAACAGACGGCGCGTTTTACGGCGATGCTGCTGGAAGAACGTTACAGCGGCGGACAAATCGGCAACGCGCTTGCCGACGGTTTGCGGCTGCTGAAAGCGCAAGGGATGCACGAAAAAGCGTTTGAAAGCCTGCTCCGTCAGATTCGGCGTTGGCTGAAAACGCCGGAAACCCGTGAAATGCTGGAGCAGAACCTGCGCGAATGGGCGGCGAAAATCGAAGGCGGCAATCCCGGAACTTGGGACAGGCTTAAAGCGGCGGTGAAATCGACCTTGGTGGAGAAAGTCGATGATTGGGCGGCAGAAAAAGCGTTGGCATGGATAGACGGCTATTTGGCAACCGCAGACAAGCAGGATAACACGCTGCGCCGACAATTCTTGGTGCAATACGACGAACTGACCGAACGCCTGAGCACATCGCGCCTGTGGCACCGCCGCCTGGACAAATTCAAAAAACAGCTCGCGCAATCGCCCGCCCTGCAACGTCAAATCATGACCTTATGGCGCGGCATTCTGGACTGGGCGCGGGAAGATGTGGAAAAACAAGACTCTTTGTGCCAAGCGCAACTGGAAAAGCTGCTGAACCATATGCGTTCGCAAGCTCAGGCATACCCGCAATTTATGCGTCGGGCGGATGTGCGGATTTCGCTTTTGGTTCGGGATTTTGTGATGCGTTATAAAGATAAGGCCGCTTTGTTCGTCTCGGACAAAGTCAAAGGCTGGGACAGCCGCCTGATGGTGGAAAAACTGGAATTGAGCGTGGGCAAGGATTTGCAATATATCCGCATCAACGGCACGCTTGTCGGCGGACTGGTCGGATTGGCGATTTATACGGTATCGCTGTGGCTGGCGGGATAGTATAGTGGATTAAATTTAAACCAGTACGGCGTTGCCTCGCCTTAGCTCAAAGAGAACGATTCTCTAAGGTGCTGAAGCACCAAGTGAATCGGTTCCGTACTATTTGTACTGTCTGCGGCTTCGTCGCCTTGTCCTGATTTAAATTTAATCCACTATATGAAAAAGGTCGTCTGAGAACGTGTTCATTGTCTCAGCCTCTGCTGTAAACTATCGGCATGAACAGAAAAACCTACCCAAGCGATATCAGTCGCGAGCAATTTGCGCCTCTCCTTCCCCTGCTGGAAAGTGCCCGTAAACGCACAGCGCCACGCCAGGTGGACTTGTACGATGTCTTTTGTGCCATTCTCTACCTGCAACGCACTGGCTGCTCCTGGCGCGCTTTGCCGGGCGACTTCCCCAAATGGCGCACCGTGCATTCCTACTTCCAGAGATGGACCGAACCACGCGAGAGTGGCATCAGCATCCTTGAGGAAGCATTAAAAAAATCAGGTAGTTGCGGAGCGCCGCAAGCAGGGGCGCCATGAAGCAACTACTTTCCTGATTATTGATGCGCAGAGTGTGAAGAACACGGATACCGCCATGGAAAAAGGCTACGATGCGGGCAAGAAGGTTAGCGGTATCAAGCGGCATATAGCGGTTGACACGCAAGGTTTGCCGCATGCCCTTGCGGTAACGACGGCGGATGTTACGGATAGAAAAGGCTGCCTGGTGGCATTGGAACGTGGGCGGGATAATCTTGGTGCGATACAAAAAATCCTTGCTGACGGTGGTTACACGGGTAAGGCATTTGCTTCGTCGGTACAGGAGTTGATTGGTGCGGAGGTAGAGATTGCCAAACGAAACGAATTGCACCGTTTTGCAGTATTGCCGAAGCGATGGGTAGTAGAGCGCAGCTTTTCCTGGTTGGAAAAGAACAGGCGGCTTTGGAAAAACTGCGAGCGTAAGTTGAGTACCAGTCTGCAAATGGTAGCTTTGGCTTTCTTGGGAGTCCTGCTACGAAGACTATGAACACGCTCTTAAAACAAGGTTTCAATGAAATTTGTTTTTCAGACGACCTGTTGCTTCTAATAGCAAACTCAATCCGCCACATCGATACACAAATATTTCAATTCCAAATATTCGTCCGCACCGTATTTGCTGCCTTCACGTCCCAGTCCGCTGCGTTTCACGCCGCCGAACGGTGCCGCTTCATTGCTGATTAGGCCGGTATTGATGCCGACCATGCCATATTCCAAGGCTTCGCCGACGCGCCACTGACGGGCGGTGTCGACGGTGAAGAGGTAAGCCGCCAAACCGTATTCCGTATCGTTGGCAGCCGCGATGACTTCGGCTTCGGTTTCAAAGCGGAACACGGGGCACAACGGCCCGAAAGTTTCTTCGCGCGCCACCGCCATTTGCGCCGTTACGCCGCTTAAAACGGTCGGTTCGAAAAACGTTCCGCCCAATGCGCTGCGTTTGCCGCCGGTCAGACAGACCGCGCCTTTGGAGAGCGCGTCGGCGATGTGCTGCTCGACTTTCTCCACCGCTTTTTCCTCAATCAGCGGCCCTTGGTTCACGCCTTCATCCAAGCCGTTACCCAATTTGAGCGCGGCTACTTTTTCACTTAATTTGCGGCAAAATTCGTCGTAAATGCCGGATTGAGCGTACACGCGGTTGGTGCAGACGCAGGTTTGACCGCTGTTGCGGAACTTGCTGGCGAGCGCACCTTCGACGGCTTTGTTCAAATCGGCATCGTCAAACACGATAAACGGCGCGTTGCCGCCCAGTTCCAAACTGAGTTTTTTAATGTCCGCCGCGCTGTCGGCAAAAATTTTCGCGCCGACTTCGGTCGAACCGGTGAAGCTGATTTTGCGCACGGTCGGGTTCGTGGCAAATTCATGGCTGATTTCCGAAGCGCGACCACTGACGACGGGAAGCAAATCCTGCGGCACGCCCGCTTCGTAAGCCAGCAAGGCCAGCGCATACGCGCTCAGGGGCGTGAGCGACGCGGGCTTGACTATCATCGCGCAGCCCACCGCCAAAGCAGGCGCGGCCTTGCGCGCAATCATCGCGGACGGGAAGTTCCACGGCGTAATCGCAGCGGTAACGCCGACGGGCTGTTTCAACACGACCAGTTTTTGCGACGCTTTCACGCTTGTCAGCACATCGCCGTCAATCCGCCGCGCTTCTTCGGCAAACCAGCGCACAAACGAAGCCGCATAATCAATCTCGCCGCGTGCCTCGGTCAGGCTTTTGCCCTGTTCCATCGTCATGATGCGCGCCAGCTCTTCTTTGTTTTCCTTCATCAGAAAATACCAACGCCACAACACATCGGCGCGCTCCAACGCAGTTTTTGTCGCCCATAATTTTTGTGCGGCCTCCGCCTTTTGAATCAGTAATTTGAGGTCGTCTGAATGGGTTGTTCGAACAAACGCCAAAGTCTCGCCCGTCGCCGGATTATCGACTTTGATACTGTCTGGAATCGGGGAAAAAGAAATATCGGGATGGTTTAACAATGATGCAAAAGAGTTCATGCCTGCCCTCGTGTGTATAGATGATGGATGGAGGTCATTATTCTCTTCATAGGGGAAAAGCGCAAACTGCTGAAACGTTGCGTCGCCGATTTTTCGACCTTACCGTTTTATATTGAGCTAAACGGCAAAAAAGACAGAAGCGGGAAGGCATCCAGTAACAACCTGCAAATATACAGGGATCCAAATATTGGAATGTCCTTTCAAAAGTAAATTTACTTTTCCATTTGATGCTTTTATTAAAGATTTGTCTAAACCAAAGACAAAGCATGTTATCTCTGCTATTGTGTTAACGTTTAGCACCACTTTTATCAATAATTCATATGGAGTAAACCGATGAATAAAAATACCAAGTTACTGATTTCTGCCGTTATTGCCGCTGCCGCGCTGTCCGCATGTTCCAGCTCTTCCAAAGGAAAACCTGCTGCGCAACCTGCTCCTGCTCCGCAACAAGCAGCGCAACAAAACCAACCTTTCACTCCTCAAACCGTGAAAGTGGACGCTATCGACAGCACCAAAGAGGTACACTACCGCTGCGGTCAAAACGGTCAAGACCCATTGAGCGTTATGTACGGCTTCAAAGGCAACGAGCCTGTTGTAGCACAAGTGAAATACAAAAACGAACTGACCCCCAACCTGTTCCGCGTCGTCGGCTCCAGCGACGATATTAATGCCTTCTGGGGCGGAAACGTCGCATGGGTGGCAGGTCGTGCCAATTTGGGCAATATCGACAAAGTGGACGGCAATATGCTGACCGTACGCGGTAAAACGACCGTTAACGGCAAAGAAGAAGTCGTTGATCAAATCGTTGCCAAATACTGCTCCGTTGCCAACTCCCCTGCCAAAGCAGGCAAACCGGCTCCTAAAAAACCTGCCGCAAAAGCAAAACGTTAATTTCTAACTCTAACCGTAGAAATTAATCTGAGGTCGTCTGAAAATTTTCAGACGACTTTTTTGCATTTTGTGTAATTCATTACCAAGAGCGGCATAGAAGTGTCCGTCTTATACAGTCGATTACTTTCAAAGAATCCTTCCCTTTAAGCCAATCTTTCCCTTCCTCTATCTGAAACAAGAAAAGTGTGTTCCTTTCCATACAGTCAAAACAATACCGCCATATTCGCATCACAACTATCAAATCAACTGCCCAAAACAAAAAGGTCGTCTGAAAACTGAACTGCACCCCAAAAGTTGGACATCCCCTCCAACTCACAAGGTGCAGTTTTTTTATGAGCAAATATACATTACACTTCAAATACCAAGCCGTACTCCACTATCTGCATATACGCAGCCAGCAGCGTACCGCAAACCACTACGGCATTTCCCGAACCCACCTGCGGCGATGGATACGCGCCTATCAGGAAGGCGGTATCGGCGCACTCGGACATCCCCAATCCAAAACCATGCCCCAACACCGCAAAAACCCCTTCATCGCAGATAAACCCGACCAAGAAAAAACGCAGGCAGAGCTTATTGAAGAACTGTGCTATATGCGCGCAAAGGTTGCCTACCTAAAGGAGTTAAAAGCCCTCAGCCAAAAACAGACCGAAAAGGACAAAGCCAAACCGTCCAAACACTGAGGGCGCAACACCCGCTCAAATACCTACTGCACATCGCAAACCTGCCCAAAAGCAGCTTTTACTACCACCACCAAGACCGACCCGACCCCGACGAAGCCGACAAAGCCCTCCTTGTCGAAACCTACCAGCGGCATAAAGGACGCTACGGGCAAAGGCGCATTGCCGCCGCATTGGGTTGGAACCGCAAAAAAGTGGCGCGGTTGATGAAGCAGTTGGAACTGAAAGCCCTCATACGGGCGAAAAAAGCCTACCGCCATCCCGCCATGGGCGAGATATCGGAACACCTCCTCAAACGCCGGTTCAAAGCCCGAAAGCCCAACGAAAAATGGCTGACCGACGTTACCGAACTCAAAGGGAAGGACGGCAAACTGTACCTCTCGCCAATCTTGGACTTGTTCAACCGCGAGATCGTCGCCTACGCCATGAGCCGCAGAGCCGACAGCGAAATGGTGAAGGAAATGCTCGAAAAAGCCGCCCCCCGTCTGACTGATAAAGGAACGATGCTGCATTCGGACCAAGGCGTGCTGTACCGTACGGCGGGGTATAGGGAATTGCTTGCGGAGCATTCCATGGTTCAAAGCATGTCGCGAAAGGCGAACTGTTGGGACAATGCGCCGATGGAAAGCTTCTTTGCGGTGTTGAAGACGGAGTGTTTCTATAACGCAGGTGAATTGACGGTAGATGAATTGATGAAACAGATAGACGATTATATAGACTACTACAACCGGGAGCGTTGCAGTTTGAAGTTGAAAAAGCTGAGTCCTGTCGCATACAGAACCCAGCTTACACAGAGCGCCTGAATAGGCTTTTATGAGTGTCCAAGATTTGGGGGCCAGTTCAAACCTGTTGCCAAGTTTTCAGACGACCCCTTCACATCGCAATCATAGCCATCAGACCACGACTTCTTCTTTTTTCTTCACTTCCTTCGCGATATTTTCGCGGCTCAGGCCGAACATCAGCAAGAGCGGGCTGGCTACCAAGACTGAAGAGTAAATACCGAACACGATACCGATGGTCAATGCCATTGAGAAACCGTGTAACGCTGCGCCGCCGAACACCAGCATGGAAACAACCATTGCCTCGGTCGAGCCGTGGGTGATGATGGTACGGCTCATGGTGGCGGTAATCGCATTGTCGATGACTTGCGGAACGGTATGTCCGCGCATACTCGGTTTGCGGAAGTTCTCACGGATACGGTCGAAGACGACGACGGATTCGTTTACGGAATAGCCCAATACGGCAAGGATACCCGCCAACACGGTCAGTGAAAATTCCCATTGGAAGAAGGCGAAGCAGCCCAAAATAATCACGATGTCGTGCATATTCGCGATGATGGCGGATACGGCGAAACGCCATTCAAAGCGCATCGACAGGTAAACGATGATACCTGCTACGACAAAGCCCAATGCCATCAGACCGTTGGTCACCAGCTCTTCGCCGACCTGCGGGCCGATAAATTCGACTTGGCGCAGGGTAACGTCAGGCTGCTCTTTTTTCAGCAATTCCATAACCTGATTGGAAAGCTGCGCGGAAGTTACGCCTTCTTTGTTGGGCAGGCGGATCATGATGTGTTTGTTCGTACCCAACGCCTGAACTTGGACATCACCCATTTTCAGGGTATCGAGTTTTTCACGGGTTTTGTTGACGTCCACGCCCTGCTGATATTGCACTTCCATCACGGTACCGCCGGTAAATTCGACGGAGAAGTTCAAACCTTTGGTAATGAGGAAGAATACGGCGGCAATGAAGGTTACCAACGAAATAAAGGTCGTCAGTTTGCCGTAGCTCATAAACGGGATGTCGCGTTTGATTTTAAAGAGTTCCATGTCTTACTCCTTGCCAGCCGCTGTTTCGGCTTTAGGTTTCCATACTGCGCCGATGGAAATGTTCTGCAATTTGCGGCGGCGTCCGTACCAAAGATTCACTAAGGCGCGGAAGACGACGACGGATGAGTACATCGAAGTCAGGATACCCAGACAGTGTACGACGGCAAAACCGCGGACCGGGCCGGAACCGAATACCAAGAGGGCGATACCGGCAATCAGCGAGGTCAGGTTGGAGTCGACGATGGTTGCCCATGCGTGTTGGAAACCGAGGTTGATTGCCTGTTGCGGCGGCACGCCTTCGCGCAACTCTTCACGGATACGTTCGTTAATCAATACGTTGGAGTCAATCGCCATACCCAGCGTCAACGCCAATGCGGCAATACCGGGCAGCGTCAGCGTTGCCTGCATGGCAGACAAAATACCGACCAAGAACAAGATGTTGGTACTCAGGGCGATGGTCGAGAAGAAACCCATCAGGCGGTAGTAAACCACCATGAACAAAGCAACGGCGGTAAAGCCCCATAAGGTCGAATGGAAACCTTTTTCAATGTTTTCTTTACCCAAAGACGGGCCGATGGTGCGCTCTTCCACGATTTGCATCGGTGCGGCGAGAGAACCGGCACGCAGCAACAAGGAAGTATCATTGGCTTCCGCCTGCGTCATGCTGCCGGAAATTTCCACGCGTCCACCGGTAATAGCGGAACGGATAACCGGTGCGGTAACCACTTCGGATTTGCCTTGATCGATCAACACCATCGCCATGCGTTTACCGACGTTGGCGGCGGTCAATTCGCCGAAAATACTGCCGCCTGCGCTATCCAAGCTCAGACTGACGGCAGGCGCACCCATTTGGTCGAAACTGGGTTGCGCGTCATTGATATTGTCACCGGTCAATTCAACCTGTTTGTTAATCAGCAAGGTTTCAGGATGATCGCCACCACTGGACAACAGCTCGAAACCGCTCGGAACATTACCTTCCAAAGCTTCGCGCACTTTGACAGGGTCGTCTTCCACCATGCGCACTTCCAAAGTTGCGGTACGGCCAATGATGTCTTTTGCTTTGGCTGTATCTTGTACACCCGGCAACTGTACGACGATACGGTCGAGGCCGGATTGCTGGATGACAGGCTCAGCCACGCCCAACTCATTGACGCGATTATGCAAAGTAGTGATGTTTTGTTTCACCGCATCGGAGCGTACTTTGTTAATCGCTTCTTCGGATAATGTCAGCGTGATGTTATTGCCGTCGGCGTTCAAATTTGCCTCAGGGAAAAGCTGACGCAGCTTAGGCATGGCTTTTTGTACATCAGCAGCGTCCTGCATCGGGACAACCAAACCGTTTTCAATCTGACGGATGGTGCCGGTACGGATTTTTTCGCGGCGCATTTCGCGGCGGATGTCGCCCGAATAACGTTCAAACGTTTTCTGCATCGCGGCTTTCATGTCCACTTGCATGGTGAAATGCACGCCGCCGCGCAAGTCCAAGCCCAAGAACATCGGGTTGGCGCCGATTTTGGCCATCCATTCGGGACTGTCCGCCAACAGGTTGAGTGCGGTGATATAGCCCTCGCCTAAAGTGTTTTCGATGACATCGCGGGCTTTAAGCTGGGTTTCAGTATCTTTGAAACGCACTTTCAGCGAGTTGTTCGCAATAAATATCCCGTCAGTCTGAATACCTGCCTGTTTCAGCGCGGCATCGACTTTAGACTGGGTCTGTTCGTTAATAATGATAGCTTGTCGGTTGGTTGATACCTGCACTGCGGGCGTTTCACCGAAAAGGTTAGGCAGCGAATACACTACAGCAACCAAAATCGTGCACGCAATCAGCAGGTATTTCCATAAAGGATAACGGTTCATGGTAAACCTTCGATTTATTATGAAGACAAACAGCCGCGCTCAGCTTTCCGAGGCGGCTCTTGGCGAAAAGATGAATTACTCGGCTTTGGCGGCAATCGCGTTACGTTCCACTTCGACTTCGATTTTTGCACCTTGACCGATGTCCACGGTAAAAAACTGTTCGCCGACTTTGGTAATACGGCCTCTGAAACCTGCTACCAAAACAACCTTATCGCCGACTTTCAAAGTGGTAAGCATGGCTTGGTGTTCTTTGAATTTCTTGTTTTGAGGGCGTAGGAGCAGGAAGTAGGCCAACGCCATAATCAGTACGAAAGGGACCAATTGGGACACTGCTTGATTCATAACTTATCCGTTTTCTAAGAGATTAAAATTAAGAGATTAAAATTAAGTAAAACACCGCTTGCGGCAGAAAAAAGCATTGGTACAGCCGCAAAATTAAGCTATTCTAAAGGTCGTCTGAAAAATTTCCAAGCTTTTCCCTATTTATTAACCATATTTATCATGTCAGGTCGTCTGAAAATGAATTTTCAACGACATTTAAAACCTGATTCCTTCCTACCAACGACAAGCCCCGCGCCCTTTTCCTCATGAAAAAACTCATTCGACGACTGCGTACGCGCCTACGCCGCCTCTTGGGTAAAAATGCGCGTACGGTCTGGATTTCTCATCCCGTTTTTGCGCAACACCAACCCGGCACAGGTCATCCCGACTCGCCCGAACGCACTGCCGTTATCGAGGCGGAGCTCAAACGTCAGGATATTTGGCGGCATCTGCAAACTGCCGAAGCCGAAGAAATCAGCGATACCCGCCTCGCCTTGGTTCACCCGCGCAAATATCTGCGCTCGCTCGAAGCCTGCCAGCCCCAACCGGACAAAATCTACCGCATCGACGACGATACCGTCATGAACCATGGTTCGCTTAAAGCCGCCCGTTACGCCGCAGGGGCTGTCGTTCAGGCGGTAGATATGGTGATGAATAAGAAAGCATGGCACGCCTTTTGCGCCATCCGCCCACCCGGACACCACGCGCACAGCGATAAGGCAGGCGGTTTCTGCCTATTAAACAACGTCGCCGCAGGCGTCATGCACGCCATCGCCGAATATCGACTCCAACGC
The DNA here is from genome assembly GCA_003028315.1 of Neisseria mucosa. Classification (NCBI taxonomy): domain Bacteria; kingdom Pseudomonadati; phylum Pseudomonadota; class Betaproteobacteria; order Neisseriales; family Neisseriaceae; genus Neisseria; species Neisseria mucosa. Next base: position 1,591,990 of record CP028150.1, read on the forward strand.
ATCGCCGTCATCGACTTCGACGTCCATTACGGCGACGGCACAGCGGAAATCTTCAAAGATGACCCGCGCGTCCTGTTTATGAACCTTTTTGAAACCGACCTCTTCCCATTTCCCGAAACCAACCATTCCGCCAACGGCGCCAATATGTTGCACCTGCCTTTCGCGTCCAACACCGGCAGCCGCGTCTTCCGCACTACCGTACGCGAAAAATGGTTGAACAAACTGACCGCATTCAAACCCGAACTGGTCTTACTGTCCGCAGGTTTCGACGGACACAAACAAGACGAAACAGGTCGTCTGAACCTGCACGAAGCCGATTTTGCTTGGCTAACCCACAAAATCATCCAAGCCGCATCAAGCTGCCCCGGCAGAATCGTTTCCGTACTGGAAGGCGGCTACACGCTCGAACCTTTGGCAAAATCCGCCGCAGCCCATATCGGCGTCTTGGCAGGACTCCCCAAAGCAGACTATGTTACCGCCTATCAAAGACACTTGAAACGCGGGCAAAAAAGGGGAGATTCCCAGTCTTCCGAATGGCAATCTAAATTATTAAACGAAAGATTATCTGAAAATAAGATTCAAGGTTTTCAGACGACCTTTTAGCGGGTAGATTGCTCTCCGGATTGTTGTTACCGTAAAAGGTCGTCTGAAAATCCTATCTAATCAAAAACAAACCGCCCTTTCAGGCGGTTTGTTTTCAGCTTCAACAGACGGTTATTGTTTTTTACCGCCGAATACGCCAAAGGCGTTATTACTTGAAGGACCATTATCACCTGGGGTTTCATTGTAACTGTAACGACCCGCCATTTCGGCTGCCTTGTCGCCGTAGAATCCACCGGTTACAGAGCCTTGTGCACCTGAAGTCCATTTGCCGTTAAAGCTGCTGCCTGCAATATTGGCAGTAAAGGCGCGTTCATTCATGTACCATCTGTCGCCACTATTGATTTTACCGGCGATGGTTTTGGCATCAAAATCGACATCGGCGGTAAACGAACCGGTAGTACGGTAGCCTCCTGTATCACCCACCCAGTTTTCCTTATCATCCAAGTTGCGGGCACGGAAATTCAACACCTCGCCGGCGTATTTGGCCGTACCGGACGGCAAAGAGGCACTCATTACGCCCTGAACAAACAAGGAGTAGGCATTATCGGCAAGTTTTGCCGCACCGAAGACGACATTGCTCAAATTGCCTGAAGCAACAAACGACTTGTAGTCCGAACCCAATTCAGTTTGATAGAGCTTGTTGGTAACAGGTGACAAAGCGATTGCCGTACCGTTGATGACGACTTTGGTCAAGTCCGCGATATTCGATAAGACGTATTGCTCGCCTGTTTCACCTTTTTTCAATTCGGCTGCGGCGGCATCATCTTTAGGTTTGGTTACGGGCGCATCAGGTTTGGCAACCGGCGCATCAGGCTGTCCGCCTGCTTGAGCTGCCGCATCTTGGCGTTTTGCACCAAACACACCGCGCGCCACTACGTCTTCATCACGTTGGTTTTTGCCTGCCGCACTATATGTGCCGGCAAGTTGGTCTGCCTTCGCACCAAAGAATCCGCCTTGCATCGTACCTTGCTTGTTGGAGAAGGTGTTTCCGTGCAAATCGCCATCGAAGGACAGGTTTTCTGCCATATCGCGCGCATTGGATTTGACGACACCTGCAATCCTGTTGCCACCACTACCACCGCCAACCGTTTGATCGGAATAGCGGTTGATGCCGACATTGATGGTTTTTTGGTCGAAATTGACTCTTGCGGTAACATCGGTTGCTTTGGCGGCAGGATACAGATTGGCCAGCTTGGCTTGCGAACCGGTTTCAAAAATTTCTTGCAGACCTCTTGTATTGATCGGCAGTCCGTTTTGGAAATGCAGGCCGATGCCTTTATAGGTTGCATCCCCTCTTTGGGCTGCAACGGTATCACTGCCTGACGGCGTGCCTTGGACAAACAACGCCTGTTTCACATCACGCAGATCGCTGACATCGGCAACACCGCCGTAACGAACGTCAGGCAACAGGTCGCCGCTGTGTACCGCATATTGTGCTGCATCGGCTTTACCGCCGTTCATACTTTTTTCGCCCAACGTAAACTCACCCGCTTTAACGTCTTTGGTATTAATGGCGACACCATCAAGTACGACGCTGTTTTTATCCGAGGCAGTCGGAGCTTCGGTTTTGGCATATTCCAAATCGCCGGTTTCACGTTTTTTCGCTACCAAGACACCGCCATCCAAAGCCTTGCCCATTACTTTGCCTTCGCCGCCAAAACCTTGACCTGAATTGGCCTCATTGGCTTTCTTGGCTTCTTCGGCTTTCTTAGCTTCTTCAGCTTTCTTGGCCTCTTCAGCTTTCTTGGCCTCTTCAGCTTTCTTGGCCTCTTCAGCTTTCTTGGCCTCTTCAGCTTTCTTGGCCTCTTCAGCTTTCTTGGCCTCTTCAGCTTTCTTGGCCTCTTCGGCTTTCTTAGCGTCTTCAGTTTGTTTTGAATCACCTCCTCCGCCCGAGCCGGAATTATTGCCCGGCTGTTGCGGGGTCGGTGCAGGCTGTGCAGACGGCGTGCCACTACCGCTTGAGCCGCATGCACTCAATGCGATGCTGCAAGCAATCGCCAACATACTTAATTTAAATGATTCCTTCATGGTAAAACTCCTGAATGTGATAATGGTATTTTGGAATGATGGTGATAAAATATTTGATAATTATTTACATCAAACCAATTAAAATATACCGCAAATGCGGATAACCAAACGGTACTAAACTTGCACCAGTATGAAGGTCGTCTGAAAACGGAATTTATGAATCCGTGCATACAGATGTGTTTCAGACGACCTCTACTTATATCGTCAAACCATTAATGACGATGCGGAACAAAGCCTTCCGGAGCTTCCGCACCTGCAGGCAGGTCAAATGTTTCGCGCAGAACGACTTTGTAGAACGCAAATGCATCTTTTGCACCTTGAATCGCTTCGGCTTCAGCTTCAGGGCTTAAGCCCAAAGCATTCAAATGCTCGACAAAGGCACGCCAATGTTTACCGCGTCCGTTCGGATGGGGGGCGAGGTGGCGCGCACCGTGTTCGCCGTTGTAATCCAGCTTCTGCGCGTGTTTAAACAAAAATGCTGCGCCCAAATTGGAACCTTCGGCGCAATACAGCCAGCCGATGGCTTTATTGCCAGTTTCGTGCGGCAGCGGTTTGCCGTATTCGTAAGGTTTGTCGCCCAAATCCGCCAAGTCTTGCGTTACCGCGTCGTAACGCGCCATGTATTCCAGCTCGGGAATGGCTTTGTTCAATTCGGGGTCTTTATAGATATGATCGACCGCTTTGTGGAACACGGATTGCAGCTTCAAGAATTTGATGTAATTCTCTTTGTTGGTAAACGGCTCGACAGACATGACCAAATTGTCCACGCTGTCGTGAATGGTGGTGGTTTGCTCTTTCAGCCGTTTGGCAAAAGTCAGCTCTTGTGTTTCGCTCATGTGAATATCCTTCATAAAGTTTCAGACGACCTTCAGGCCGCCTTTATTTAAACAAGGTGGATTGGATAGGTTTGAAAACGAATATGGGATGGAAGCGGAGGTTTGCGGGATGGGAAACCCGCGAAATCCGTTTGAAAACAAACCATCGGGTTTCGTTATTTTGTGAAATATTTTTTTAAAAATATATATCATTCTAATTCAAATGGCAAGAGAATGATTTGCAGCTACTTGCAACTACAAGATAATAACGGACAATTTCCCACCTTCGGCAAACAAAAGATTCCGGCTTAACAGAAAATGGTTTCTTAACCATAAAGAATATTGTTTACAAAGACATGACTGCATCTTGGCAGATACCGCCCTTGCCCCGCCTGCGTCAAAACGGCATACTTTCGCCATACCGAGCCGCAGGTCGTCTGAAACCTGCCATACCGTCAAAAAGAAAGAGACAACATGAACCCCATCCGCCCATTCTTAAACCATACCCCGCAAATCCACGAATCCTGCCTTATCGATGAAACTTCGGTCATCATCGGCGAAGTATCGCTTGCCGAAGACGTATCCGTCTGGCCGTATGCCGTCTTGCGCGGCGACGTGAACAGCATCAGCATCGGCGCACGCAGCAACGTACAGGACGGCAGCGTCTTGCACGTTTCGCACAAAAACGCCGAAAAACCCGAAGGTTCGCCCCTTGTCATCGGCGAAGACGTAACCGTCGGACACAAAGTCATGCTGCACGGCTGCCGCATCGGCGACCGCGTTTTAATCGGTATGGGAACAATTATTCTGGACGATACTGTCGTCGAAAGCGACGTGATGATAGGCGCAGGCAGCCTCGTGCCGCCGCGCAAACGGCTGGAAAGCGGCTATCTCTATGTCGGCTCGCCCGTCAAACAAGTCCGCCCGCTGACCGACAAGGAAAAAGAATTTTTGAAATACTCGTCCGCGCATTATGTGCGCCTGTCCGGACAACACAAACAGTCAAAATAATTTTCAGACGACCTTATATCCTCTTAAAAAAGAAAGTGTTATGCACACACTCTACCTAGCTTCCGGCAGCCCGCGCCGCCGCGAAATCCTCGAAAACCTCGGATATGCGGTTATCCGTATCCCTGCCGACATCGATGAAACACCGCATTCCGACGAAAACGCCGCCGATTATGTGCAACGTATGGCGCAGGAAAAAAATGCCGCCGCTGTCCAGCAATGGTTTGCCACCCACGACGCGCAGCCCGAATATCCAATTCTGACCGCCGACACTACGGTCGCCTATCAAAACCACATTCTCGGCAAACCGGAAACCGAAGCCCAAGCAGCCGAAATGCTCGCACGGCTTTCGGGGCAGACGCATCAGGTGCTGACCGCCGTATGCGTATATTGGCAAGGAAAGACACGCGGCGTTTTGCAAACCAGCGACGTGCGTTTCAAAACCTTGTCTGCCGACGAAATATCCGCCTATATCCGAAGTGGCGAACCGATGGACAAAGCGGGCGCGTATGGCATTCAGGGTCTGGGCGGCATGTTTGTCGAGCATTTGCAAGGCAGCTTCACCGGCGTGATGGGCCTGCCCGTTTACGAAACGGCCGGCTTGTTGGAACGATTCGGATTGAGCGTTCCCCCATTTGCCTGATTTTAAATACCTCCAAACAAACATTATGAAAACATACGCCTTCCCCTTTTTATCCGCAGTATTCCTTCTTGCAGGCTGCACTGCTTTTTCAGACGACGGCACACCCTCCGTCCACAAAGGCAACGACAGCATCCTCTCTTTCGGAAAGCTTGGCTCTGCTACGGAAGATGCGCCTGCAGGCGGCTGGGTCATGCTCGGTGATCAATACACCTATGTGTTAGACAAAGGGTCGTCTGAAAAGCTATCTCCCGTCTTTAAGGCCAAACTGAAACATCCCTACGAAATCAAGTTTGCCTATTCTGTGAAGAATATCAAAAAGGCAGGGGTTACCGTTTGGCAGGAGGATCGCAGATTCAGCACACTGCTTTGCCTGTCTTACCCCCATGCCGATAAAGATGAAGAAAAAACACTGGAAAAATTGGCGTTCACCTCCAGTAAAGGGGAAAAAACGCCATTCAGGTGCATCAACCTCGACGGCAAAATCTATCAACCCGCCCCGGCTGCCGGTTCGGGTTTGCCGCTGCACGTCAATCTCGACATCCACACCCGTTCTTCCGACAAAAACCTGACCATCGACGTACCTCCCCTATCCGCAAACATACGTCCCGCAATGCCACCCGTCCGCCCGCTCCATTTTTAAGCACTATCCGCCGCACAAACCAAAAGGTCGTCTGAAAATTTTTCAGGCGACCTTTTCTCAAGCTAACGCTTCAAAATTTGATCAGTACCAACCGCGCAGCTTCATCGCTTTTTCAACGCGGCGGATACTCATCATGTAAGACGCGGTACGCAGGTCCACATCATACTCTTGCGCCAGATTCCAAATATCGCGGAACGCGCGGCGCAGGACGACGGTTTCTTTTTCCTGAACTTCGTCAAATTCCCAGTAATAGCCTTGCAGGTTTTGCACCCATTCAAAATAGGAAACGACCACGCCGCCGCAGTTCGCCAGAATATCGGGCACGACCAATACGCCGTTTTGACGCAGGATGGCATCGGCTTCAGGTGTAGTCGGGCCGTTTGCGCCTTCGACTACGATTTTGGCGCGTACTTTGCCCGCGTTTTCGGAAGTCAGTTGGTTTTCCAGCGCGCAAGGGGCGAGTACGTCCACATCCAATGCCAAGAGTTCGGCGTTGCTGATTTCTTTGCCGTAACCCGCTTCGTTGGTAATGAAGCCTTTTTCTTGGAACTCTTTGAAGAGGGCTTCCATATCCAAGCCGTTTTCGTTGTAGATGGCGACGTCAACGGTGGAAACGGCAACGACTTTCGCGCCGGATTGATGCGCGTAATAGCCTGTGTGATAGCCCACATTGCCGAAGCCCTGAATGGCGTAGGTCGCGCCTTTCACGTCTTTGCCGAGTTTTTCCAAAGCTTGGACGGCGGCGAAGTTCACGCCGTAACCTGTCGCTTCGGTACGCGCCAAAGAGCCGCCGAATTCGACCGGTTTACCTGTGAACACGCCCGGCGCAGATTTTTTAACGACGTTTTCGTAGGCATCGACCATCCACGACATGATTTTGCCGTTGGTGTTCACGTCAGGTGCAGGAATATCGATTTTCTCGCCGATGAGCGGGGAAATGGCTTCGGAATAAGCGCGTGCAATGCGTTCCAACTCTGCTTCGGAATAATCGCGCGGATCCAAAGTAATGCCTCCTTTGCCGCCGCCGTAAGGAATGCCCGCAACGCAGCATTTGATGGTCATCCAAATCGACAAGGCTTTGACTTCGTCCAAATTCACATTGGGATGGAAACGCACGCCGCCTTTGTAGGGGCCGACGGCGTTGTTGTGTTGCGAACGGTAGCCGGTGAAGGTTTTGACCGTACCGTTGTCGAGTTTGACGGGGAAGGTAACTTCCAAAACGCGTTGCGGGCTTTTCAGGATTTCATACACCGCAGGGTCGGCATTGAGCCGGTCGCAGGCGGTTTTGACCTGTTTGCGGGCGATTTCGAAAGGATTAAGGGTTTCTTTTGCGGCGGATTGGGACATTTCTCTTCCTTCTTATGTCGGGTTGAAGTTTAAAGGCTTTACATTTGTAACTATAACCAATTTCCAAATGAAATGTAATAGCATGTAGTCGCAAAAACGAGAGTTAGTTAATTTATATATGGTTTTATTTTTCAGACGACAAAAGGGTACATTCAAACTGCTTCTCCCATCCCTTTACAAAACATCCCCGTTTTCCGAACACACCCCAAAAACCTTTGTTTTTAAAAAAAGTCGTCTGAAAATTGAATCAGCCTGCCTTTCAAAGTCAAAGCTTCTGAAAATCAATGAAATGCCATTTCAAGCTCCAACTATATTGTTAACAATCCATCTGAAAACTACCTGTCGGGAAACAATGTTAAAATACGCGTCCCTGTCATTCATGAGCAAAACACATTATGACCGCCGCCATCGAACACGTCCAAGCCGCCGCCTTTGATTTGGACGGCACATTATGCGATTCCGTCCCCGACCTTGCCGCCGCAGCCGAAGCCATGCGCGAATATCTCGGTATGGAGCCGCTGCCCGCCAAAACAGTAGAAAGCTACGTCGGCGACGGCATCGGCAAACTCGTCCACCGCGTCATCACCAACGACCGCGACCAAGAAGCCGCGCCCGATTTATGGGAAAAAGGTTTCGTGTTCTACATGAAATACTACCGCGACCACTTGAGCGACTTCACCCGTCCCTACCCCGAAACCGAAGCCGGGCTGGCATTGCTCAAATCGCTGGGCATCCCGCTGGTGGTCATCACCAACAAAAACGAAATCCTCGCCGCCGAACTCTTGAAACAGCTCGGACTCGCCGACTACTTCAGCCTGATTCTCGGCGGCGACAGCCTGCCCGAAAAGAAACCCAGCCCACTGCCGCTGCAACACGCCGCCGAAGTCTTGGGCATCGATCCCGCCAACATGATCATGGTCGGCGACTCCCGCAACGACATCATCGCTGCCAAAGCCGCAGGCTGCCTCAGCGTCGGCGTTACCTTTGGCTACGGCGACATGACCCTGCTCTCGCAAGACAAAGCGACCCAACCCGACTGGATTATCGGCTCACTGCCTGAAATTTATGAAAACCTGCGACCGAAAAAAGCAGAAGACGACGAGTAATCAGTATCCTTGTTTTCAGACGACCTTTATTCCGGCTTCAAAAGGTCGTCTGAAAATAAAGCAGTGGAAATAAAAAGATTCGTCATTCCCGCGCAGGCGGGAATCTAGACTTTAATTTTTCAGAATTGTTTAAAAGTTGTGTTGATTTCAAATCACTGGATTCCCGCCTGCGCGGGAATGACGAAATGCAAGTTTCTTATCTCCCACTATCTTGCAACCTGCAAGTCAGATTCAAGAATCTGACCTACGAATCGACCTTTTTCAGACGACCTCTGCATGAAACCCCAAAAATCCCTGCACGCCCGCGCGATGGACATTCTTTCCCGACAGGAAATCAGCCGTGTCGGACTCAAGCGCAAGCTCGCTCCGTATGCCGAAAGCGAAGAAGAATTGGAAAACGTGTTGGACGAATTTGCCGAACGCAACTGGCAATCCGACCAACGCTACGCCGAAGCCTACATCCACAGCAAAAGCAGCCAACACGGTTCCCTGCGTCTGAAACAGGCATTGGCGCAGCAAGGCATAGCCGAAACCCTCAGCCGCGAATTCATGCCCGACAAAGCGAGCGAACTGCAAACCGCAGTCGCCGTGTTGCGCAAAAAATTCAAACAACCCGCCGCCGATTTGAAAGACAAACAGAAACAAGCGCGCTTCCTCGCCTATCGCGGATTCGACATGGACACCATCCACGCCGCGCTCAAAAGCAGCTGGGACGAAGAAATATTCGACGCTTCTGAAGAATGATAAGCCTATTAACAATAAAGGTCGTCTGAAACCTTTTTTTCGGTTTCAGACGACCTTTCGATTATTTGGTTTATCCCTATTCCGTTACCGTTTTACGGATCAATTTTTCCGCGTTGGCGAGTGTGTTTTCCACTTCGGCAAACTCGATTTTGCTGCCCGACACCAGCGCGCGCGTGTCGTTGAATACGACTTGGACTGCGCCGTCGGTTTCGGTAACGAGGACGCGCAACGGCAGTTGCAGGGCGAAGGCGGGGTCTTTTTGCATCAGCGGCGTGCCGGCTTTGGGCGTGCCGAAGACGATGACTTTCGCGGGCTGCATGTCCAAACCGCTTTGACGCGCGGCGGCTTGGTGGTCGATGACGGCGAACACGGTCATGCCTTTTTCTTTGACGGCGGTTTCCAAACGGCGGACGGTATCGTCAAAACTGTATTTGCTGACGGCGGTATGGGTTTGATTCATGGCGGAACTTTGTCGGGAATCGGGTTGTCGGGCGGCATCGCCGCCGTGTGAAGCGCAGGCGGTCAGGGCGGCGAGGATGGCGGCTGCGGCGAAGGTGCGTATCGGTTTCATATTTTTCCTTGGATAAAAGGTCGTCTGAAACGTTTCAAACGACCTTGTTGCTGGTTATTTCAAACCTTTTTTCACCAAGTCTTCGTAACCGCCGTGGTTGGTTACGTTGGTGTAGCCTGCTTTTTTCAACTCGGTAAGCGCGGCTTCGGCACGGCGGCCGCTGCGGCAATAGAGGTTGACGGGTGCGTTTTTGTCGGGGCTGACGCTTTTGATGCGTTCGACGATTTGGTCGTGTGGAATGTTGACCGCGCCTTGCAGGTGGCCGGATTTGAATTCTTCTTCGGAACGTACGTCAATCCATACGCCTTTTGCTTTGGCAGGTTGCGCGCCGGCGACTTTGGCGGCGGGCGCGGCATAGGATACGGCGGCAGGCAGGACGAGTGCGGCGGCAGTCAGCGCGGCAGTCAGCAATTTTTTCATGGTCGTTTCTCCAAACGGTTGAACAAAAATATCAATCTAAACGGTTCGGCGGCAAAAAGCAATGTTCCGTCAACAGAAGGGTCGTCTGAAACGGGAGTTGTTTTCAGACGACCCTTTGAGACAAAATCAACGCTGCGCGTCAACCGCTTCCAAAGCACGCAGGGCATAAGTGTAGGCTGCGCCTGCGTTCAAGGAAATGGCGGTCGCCAGCGCACCGGCGATTTCGCTTTCAGTCGCGCCCGCTTTGGCGGCTGCAGCGGCGTGTACGCTGATGCAGCTTTCGCAACGGGTGGTGATAGCGACGGCGAGGGCAATCAGTTCGCGGGTTTTCGCATCCAATGCTTCGGCTGCGGCGGCTTGTTCCAGCGCGCCGTAGGCTTGCAGCATTTTAGGGTGGTTTTTACCCAGCTCGCCGAATGATTTTTTAACGTGTGCGGTGTGTTCGGGCCAATTTTGAAACATTTTGATTTCCTTTCTAATGTGTTTGCAAATGAAGGATGTTGCACTTTTTTACATCCGATGAATGGCATTATTGCAATAATTTGACTATTATAATCGTCAAATCATCTCATTCACTTGCAAAAAACACTTATGGACACTTTGGACAAACTCATCGAACTGGCGCAAATCACCGGCAGTGTGGACATACAGTGCCTGTTCCGCGACAAATGGTATGCCCCACACGAACGCAGGCGTGCGCACGGTATCGCACACCTCGTCGTCGCAGGAGAAAGCTACATCAAAATCGAAGGCGAACCCGAAGCGCGTCTCTTGCAAACCGGCGACCTTATCTTTTTCCCGCGTAGCGCGGAACACATCATCAGCAGCGAAGCAGACTGCAACAACTGCGGCGATACCATTCATATCAGCAACGATGGCGCGTTTACCATCGAATCTTCAGGCAGCGGCGGCGAAAAAAGCCTCGATTTGTTCTGCGCCCGCTTCGAATACGACGAACACGCCGACATCATGCACGACCTGCCCGAAACCGTCCTCATCAAGATGGACCATCCCTCGCTACAATGCCTTATCTCCATGTTGCAATACGAAAGCGCGCACACGCTTTCCGGCTCGCGCGCCATCGTCAATGCCCTCTCCTCCGTCCTCCTCGTCCTCATCGTCCGCGCCCATCTCGAACAAGGCGGAGAAGCGCCTTTGGGCGGCATACTCAACGGCCTGCGCGACAAACGCCTGCGCCAGCTCATCCAAACCGTCGTCAGCCGCCCCGAAGACGAATGGAACATCGAAAAAATGACCGCGCTTGCCAACCTCTCCCGCGCCCAACTCATGCGCCTGTTCAAACAGCAAACCGGCATCAGCCCCCACGCCTTCGTCAACCTCATCCGCCTGCGCCAAGCCGCCGTACTGCTGCGGCAAACCGCCGATTCCGTCTTATCCGTCGCCTTGAACGTCGGTTTCCAATCCGAAACCCACTTTGGCAAAGCGTTTAAAAAACAATACGGGATTTCGCCGGGGCAGTATCGGAAAAATGAAACGGCAGATGATGCTACCATGGCATTTGAACCCGAAAGGTCATCTGAAAACGGCTAAGTCAAAAGCGTCATAACCCTTTGATTTATCGTTCAGCCATTGGAATACTGCGGAAAAGCCATAGGTCAGATTCTTGAATCCGACATCTCCATCTGCAAAAACGCGTAAAGAAAACAGAAGCATCAAATATTCGTCGGATACAGGTATCCGAACTACATATTACACAGCAATGACGCCACAACTGATTTTATTTCGCAACGCAAAAACAAAAAGGTCGTCTGAAAACCTTAAATCAGGTTTTCAGACGACCTTTCATTCTAGCAGACCGATTAGGTCAGCCCATCAAGCCTGTTTCAACTTCGCATCGGCATCGCGCAACGCGGTGCGCAGACCTTCCTCGATAACGGGATGGTAGAACGGCATGTCCAGCATTTGCGGAACGGTCATCTTCATTTGATGCGCCCATGCCAACAGGTGCGCCAAATGTTCGGCGGCCGGGCCTAAGATTTCCGCGCCGATGAAGCGGCCGGTGGCTTTTTCGGCATACAGGCGCATATGGCCTTTGTTTACCAGCATCACGCGGCTGCGGCCTTGGTTTTTGAACGATACTTCGCCGATGACAAATTCGTCGGGTTGGTATTGCGCGGCAACCTGCGCGTATTTCAGACCGACAAAGCCGATTTGCGGATTGGTGAACACCACGCCGATGGTGCTGCGGCGCAACCCCCCGCCGATATTCGGGTAGCGGCCCGCGTTGTCGCCGGCAATCTTGCCTTGGTCGGCAGCTTCGTGCAGCAGGGGCAGTTGGTTGGACGCATCGCCCGCGATGAAGATATGCGGAATGCTGGTCTGCATGGTCAGCGGATCGGCAACAGGTACGCCGCGCGCGTCTTTTTCGATATTGATGTTTTCCAAACCGATATTATCAACGTTCGGACGGCGGCCTACGGCTGCCAGCATATATTCGGCAACAAATACGCCTTTTTCGCCGTCTTGCTCCCAATGAACTTCTACATTGCCATCCGCATCGAGTTTAACCTCGGTTTTAGCATCCAAATGTAATCTCAATTCTTCACCGAACACGGCTTTCGCCTCGTCTGAAACGACGGGGTCGGAAATGCCGCCGATGATGCCGCCCAAACCGAAAATTTCAACTTTCACGCCCAAACGGTGCAATGCCTGCCCCAGTTCCAAACCGATAACGCCCGGTCCGAACACGGCAACGCTCTTAGGCAGCGTATCCCATGAGAAAACGTCGTCGTTGATAATCAAACGGTCGCCCAAAGACTGCCACTGCGGCAGGATAACGGGACGCGAGCCGGTAGCAATCACAAAGCTTTTTGCCGTGATTTGGGTATGGTCGTCGATTTGGACGGTATTCTCATTGATAAATTTAGCCGAACCCATAATGCGCTTGTCAGCAGGCCATTCTTCCACATCGGCAACGACAAAGCCAACAAAACGGTCGCGTTCTGATTTGACGCGCTGCATGACTTCTTCGCCGTTGACGACGATGCTGTCTTTATCCAAATGCACGCCGAACGGGTCAGTATGCAATGCGTGATGGCGCGCTTCTGCGGCGGCAATCAAGAGTTTGGAAGGCATACAGCCCACGCGCGCGCAGGTCGTGCCGAATACGTTGTTTTCAATCAGGTAAACATTATCCGAATGTAAACGGGCATTGCGAAACGCGCCCATGCCGGCAGTACCGCCGCCGATTACGACGACATCTGCTTGAATTTTTTTCATAATCTTTGTCCTTTTTTGTTGAGCGTCCGAAGCAGTATCAGCGTGAAGCGTATCAGGTTTTCAGACGACCTTTTAATAAACTATCGATAATATAAAATCAATAGCTATTTTTAAAATCTCGATTTAAAACAATAATCTCAAATTCTACTTGTAAATATAGAGCTATTCAGAACGACCGTGTAGCGTATCGTCTGAATAACTCTATTTTTTCTGTTCAGACGGCTTTGTTTAAACCGTCTCAAGCATCAGCAATTAGTTTTTAGCCAAGTAAGCTTCCAAATCTTCGCTGCCGCCGATGTATTTGCCGCCGATGAAGACTTGAGGAGCAGTCATCTTGCCGGTGATGGCGCGAACGGAAGTAACAGTTGCATCTTTGCCCAATACGATTTCTTCGTAAGACAGACCTTTGTCTTGCAGAGCTTTTTTAGCTTTAGCGCAGAATTGGCAGCCGGGTTTGGTGAAGATGGCAACAGACTCTTGAGCTTTCCAGTCAGGAGCGATGAATTTCAACATAGTGTCAGCGTCAGACACTTTGAAAGGATCGCCCGGCTCTTCAGGCTCGATGAACATTTTTTCAACCACGCCGTCGTTAACCAGCATGGAGTAACGCCAAGAGCGTTTGCCGAAGCCCAAGTCTTCTTTGCCGACCAGCATGCCCATGCCTTCGGTGAATTCGCCGTTGCCATCAGGAATCATGTAGATGTTGTCAGCTTCTTCTTCAGCAGCCCAAGCGTTCATCACGAAAGTATCGTTTACAGATACGCAGTAGATTGCGTCAACGCCGTTTTCTTTGAACGCGCCGAACAATTCGTTGTAGCGTGGCAGGTGGGAAGAAGAACAAGTCGGAGTAAATGCGCCGGGCAGAGAGAATACGACTACTTTTTTGCCTTTGAACAAATCATCGGTGGAAACATCTTTCCAAGTGTCGCCCACGCGGGTACGGAATACGACGGAAGGTACTTTTTGACCGGTACGATCTTGCAAAGCCATTTTGGATCTCCTTGAAATTTTAGGTTTAGGGAATGATACGAGTGAATGTGTGCATTCTAGCGCAGGGAGTTTGATTTGTATAATTTATAGTTCAAATAATATTAATTACCTGAAACTATGAAACCCAACCTGCGAATGTTTCATTTAAATAGAGGTCGTCTGAAAGAAAACAAGCCCCTGGCCTGGAATTATTTTTCGGAATCGTGTGCATCGGACAATACGACTTCACGGATGCTGCTTTCTACTTTGTCTTTCAACATAAAGCGGTCTTCGTCTTTGCCGGGGCGAATCGGGGCGGCAAAATCAATACGGATGCGCAGTTTTTTCATGGAAACGATGCGCCAAAGTGAGCGCACCAAATCAACTTGTGCATAAGACGGCACAGTCGTCCTTTTACCGGCATCATCATAATAGCGCAGCGTAACCGCCTGAACAGGCGCGTCGGCATCAATGGCGGATTGGAAGAGCGCGGCTTTGAACGGCAAAATATCCAAGCCCAAAGAAGTCCGCGCTTCGGGGAAAAAGCTGACATTCTGCCCGGCTTTCAACGCGGCGCAAATGGCTTGGTTAATCGGCTCGACATCGCGTCGGGAATTTCGATTGATAAACACCGTGCCTGCGTTTTGCCCCATTTTGCCCAAGACCGGCCAGTCTTTGATTTCCTGCTTGGCGATAAAGCTGCTCGGATACACCGCACTCATGGCGAAAATATCCAGCCAAGACACATGGTTTGCCGCCACCAAAACACCCTTCACATTATCAGCAGGCGGCATGCCGATTTCCAATTCGATATCCAAGGCTTCCAGCGCGCCTTTGCCTAAAGTGATGACCGCATGATCGCGTTCGGCAGGATTGCCGGCATCGATACGGCGCAAATGCCTTCCGGTTCGGAACAGCCATCCCGTCAGGCGGAACAACCTGCCTAAACGGGTAAAAAACGGTGCTTTTTGTGAGTGCATAACTGTTTTTCTTTTCGTCTTATGTGTATCAAATCATATCAATAAAATTTTCAGACGACCCAGATGACAAAGAGGTCGTCTGAAAACAGGTTCATACATTATTTTTGGCAGTTCGGACAATAAAACGTCCCGCGCTGCCCCAAAACTTCCTTCTGCACCAAACCGCCGCAACGGACGCAGGGTTCGTTGTGCCTGCCGTACACCGTATATTCCTGCTGAAAATAGCCGCTTTTGCCGTCGCTGTTGACGAAGTCGCGCAACGTGCTGCCGCCGGTTTCAATCGCGCGCTGCAACACTGCCTTGACCGTCTCTACCAACACAACGCATTCTTTTTTCTTAACCTTGTCCGCAGGACGGGTCGGCGATATGCCTGATTTAAATAGGCTTTCGTTCGCATAAATATTGCCTACACCGACCACGACGGCATTGTCCATCAGAGCCAATTTGACCGCACGTTTTTGCGTTTTGAGCTTTTGATACAGATAATCGGCGGAGAAGTCGTCTGAAAGCGGCTCGGGGCCCAGTTTTTCAAGGAGCGGATGATGTTCCGCAATGCCTTCATACCACAAAATCGCGCCGAACTTACGCGGGTCGTGATAGCGCAACACCGTTCCGTCCGCAAACACAATGTCCGCATGGTCGTGTTTGTCGGGATGGTCAATCCGCGCATCGCCGTCCGTAAAAATCCGCAGACTGCCCGACATGCCTAGATGAATCAACAAGATACCCGTTGCAAAACCGATAACCAAATATTTCGCCCGCCGACGACAGCTCAACACCTCCTGCCCCGCCAAAAGCTCCGCCAACTGCGGATTGACCTGCCAGCGCAGCTTGGTTTGGCGCAACACGACATCCGCCACCTTTTTACCTTGAATATGCGGGCTGATACCGCGCAACGTCGTTTCCACCTCAGGCAATTCCGGCATTTTTCTTTATCCTCAAGCTAATACAATCAACATCGCCTTTTTCAGACGACCTAAGATTCTACCGATGCCAAAGCGGCCTGACAATTTGCAACCAATCGGCTTTACAGGAAGCAAGCAGCAAATCCAAGGCAAAATGACAAATATAGAAGAGGCTATTTTTATGGAGTCAAACCTCTCGTTTTCAAATATAGTGGATTAATTTTAAACCAGTACGGCGTTGCCTCGCCTTGCCGTACTATTTGTACTGTCTGCGGCTTCGTCGCCTTGTCCTGATTTAAATTTAATCCACTATATTCCGCCTCAAAACGTCGTCTGAAAACCAGTCATTCCGGTTTTACCAACGCCGCATTTCTCAATCCGAAATCCGCGCCGCGCCCAAAGCCACCGTCTGCGTTCCCAATATTTTTTCAAACTCCGGCAAGGGCGTTACCCCCGCCATACGCTTGACCAAAACCAAACCGTACACCGCCGCGCACTGCGGCCACCACCTGTCCCCCGCCTTCTCCATAAAACGCCAAAACCGCAGCCCCTTTTGCGAATTCACAGCAGGCAGGTACACCATAAACTTTCCGAATTCCACTTCAAAATCCAAATCCGCCAGCCGCTGTTTCAAAGCCGGCAAAGTCAGGCAATGCTCCTTTTTAGGCAAGCGCGTTCCATCAAACCACCTGCTGAAAAACCACAAAGATTTCGGATTAAACCCCGTCAAAACCAACCGCCCTTCAGGTTTCAACACCCTGGACGCTTCATGCAGCACTTGCGTCAGCGCGGCAGTTTCATGACTGTGCGGCATCAGCAGCACATCAATAGAATGACTCTCCCAAGCCATAGCGTCCGCTGTCATCAATACATCACGGGGCACAGTAACCACGTTTTCAGACGATCTCAGCCATTCGCCGCCCTGTTGGACGACGGTTTGAACACCGCAAGGCGCAAACCGCTCCAAGTAATGCGCAAAAAACTGCTTTTCCCGCTCCGCCGTATAGCGGCCGATAATAGTCCGTTCAAACCATTCTTCCATCACCCTGCCCTTTCAAAATGCTGCAACCCGCATTATAACGGCATGATGCGGCAGACCAAACCGCCATAACTTTAATTTGTTATTGAAAAGGTAAAAGGTCGTCTGAAACTTATTTACCCAGTTTTCAGACGACCTCTTGTCTTTATCCGCTCAACGGAGATGCTTACAACTCAATCCCTTTCAGCTTCGCCACGGTATTGATGTCTTTATCGCCGCGGCCGGACAGGTTGACTAGAATCACTTGGTCTTTGCCCATTTTCGGCGCGTTGGCGACTGCCCATGCGAGGGCGTGGCTGGATTCGAGCGCGGGGATGATGCCTTCGAAGCGGCACAACAAATCAAAGGCTTCGAGTGCTTCGTCGTCTTTGGCGACGGTGTATTCGACGCGCTTGATGTCGTTCAGGTGGCTGTGTTCCGGGCCGATGCCGGGGTAATCCAAGCCTGCGGAAACGGAGTGTGTACCCAAGACTTGACCGTTTTCATCCTGCATCAGGTAGCTGCGGAAGCCGTGCAATACGCCGATGGGGGCTTTGCTGGTAATCGGCGCGGCGTGGTCGGGGGTGTCCACGCCCAAACCGCCGGCTTCCACGCCGACGAGGCGCACGTTTTCTTCGCCGATATACGGGTGGAACAGCCCGATGGCGTTCGAGCCGCCGCCGACGCAGGCAACGGCGACGTCGGGCTGTCTGCCGATGGCTTCCTGCATCTGAGTTTTGGCCTCGTTGCCGATGACGCATTGGAAATCGCGCACCATTTCGGGATACGGCGCGGGGCCGGCGGCGGTGCCGATGATGTAGAACGTGTCGTCCACGCGGGCGACCCATTCGCGCATGGCTTCGTTCATCGCGTCTTTCAGCGTGCGGCTGCCGCTGTCGACACTGACCACGTTCGCGCCCAATAATTTCATGCGGAACACGTTGGGCATTTGACGCTGGATGTCGTCCGCGCCCATGTACACGTCGCAAGTCATGCCGAAGCGGGCGGCAACAGTGGCGGAGGCCACGCCGTGCTGACCCGCGCCGGTTTCGGCGATGACGCGTTTTTTGCCCATACGGCGGGCAAGCAGTGCCTGACCGATGGTGTTGTTTACCTTGTGCGCGCCGGTGTGGTTCAAGTCTTCGCGCTTCAACCAGATTTGCGCGCCGCCCAAATGCTCGGACAATCGCGCGGCATGGTAAACGGGACTGGGGCGGCCGACGTAGTGTTTCAAATCGCGGTGGAACTCTTCCCAAAACGACGGGTCGTTTTTCGCTGCTTTATAGGCATCCGCCAGCTCTTGCAAGGCGGGAATCAGGGTTTCGGAGACATAAAGTCCGCCGTGTTCGCCGAAAAAGCCCTTCTCGTCGGGCGCTTGGTAGTTTTTCATCGGATTTCTTCCTTGTTTGTTTTTTCAGACGACCTCGGTTTAAGAAGGTCGTCTGAAAGGGAAATTGTCGGCAATTATAGCGGTTTTTTATGCTTTGTCGCAGAGTTTTGCAGGAATACGAATGCCGGTTTTACGCCATTGAAACCGCATTAGCCAAAAGGTCGTCTGAAAACCCTGTTTCAAGTTTGAACTGGCCCCCAAATCTTGGACACTCATAAAAGCCTATTCAGGCGCTCTGTGCAAGCTGGGTTCTGTATGCGACAGGACTCAGCTTTTTCAATTTCAAACTGCAACGCTCCCGGTTGTAGTAATCCATATAGTCATCTATCTGCTTCATCAATTCATCTACTGTCAATTCACCTGCGTCATAGAAACACTCCGTCTTCAACACCGCAAAGAAGCTTTCCATCGGCGCATAGTCCCAACAGTTCGCCTTTCGCGACATGCTTTGAACCATGGAATGCTCCGCAAGCAATTCCCTATACCCCGCCGTACGGTACAGCACACCTTGGTCCGAATGAAGCATCGTTCCTTTATCAGTCAGACGGGGGCGGCTTTTTCGAGCATTTCCTTCACCATTTCGCTGTCGGCTCTGCGGCTCATGGCGTAGGCGACGATCTCGCGGTTGAACAAGTCCAAGATTGGCGAGAGGTACAGTTTGCCGTCCTTCCCTTTGAGTTCGGTAACGTCGGTCAGCCATTTTTCATTGGGCTTTCGGGCTTTGAACCGGCGTTTGAGGAGGTGTTCCGATATCTCGCCCATGGCGGGATGGCGGTAGGCTTTTTTCGCCCGTATGAGGGCTTTCAGTTCCAACTGCTTCATCAGCCGCGCCGCTTTTTTGCGGTTCCAACCCAATGCGGCGGCAATGCGCCTTTGTCCGTAGCGTCCTTTATGCCGCCGGTAGGTTTCGACTAGGAGGGCTTTGTCGGCTGCGTCGGGGTCGGGTCGGTCTTGGTGATGGTAGTAAAAGCTGCTTTTGGGCAGGTTTGCGATGTGCAGCAGGTATTTGAGCGGGTGTTGCGCCCTCAGTGTTTGGACGGTTTGGCTTTGTCCTTTGCGGTCTGCTTTTGGCTGAGGGCTTTTAACTCCTTTAGGTAGGCAACCTCTGCACGCATATAGCACAACTCTTCAATAAGCTCTGCCTGCGTTTTTTCTTGGTCGGGTTTATCTGCGATGAAGGGGTTTTTGCGGTGTTGTGTCATGGTTTTGGATTGGGGATGTTCGAGTGCGCCGATACCGCCTTCTTGATAGGCGCGTATCCATCGTCGCAGGTGGGTTCGGGAAATGCCGTAGTGGTCTGCGGTACGCTGTTGGCTGCGTATATGCAGGTAGTGGAGTACGGCTTGGTATTTGAAGTGTAATGTATATTTGCTCATAAAAAAACTGCACCTTGTGAGTTGGAGGGGATGTCCAACTTTTGGGGTGCAGTTCAGTTTTCAGACGACCTTTTTCAACCTGGCATCAAGGCATTAGGACTCGACGGGGATGATGCCGATTTTTGCCTGCCATTTGCGCGGAGCGGTGGCATGGATGGATTCGCCTTTGCTGTCCACGGCGACGGTTACGGGCATGTCTTTGACATCAAACTCGTAAACTGCCTCCATGCCCAATTCGGGGAACGCCAAGACTTTGGAGGATTTGATGGCTTTTGCCACGAGGTATGCCGCACCGCCGACTGCCATGAGATACACGGCTTTGTTGTCGGCGATGGCTTCGCAGGTGGCTGCACCGCGCTCGGATTTGCCGATCATGCCCAAGAGGCCGGTTTGTTCGAGCATTTGGCGGGTGAATTTGTCCATGCGGGTGGCGGTGGTCGGGCCTGCCGGACCGACTACTTCGTCGCCGACCGGATCGACGGGG
Source organism: Neisseria mucosa (assembly GCA_003028315.1). Classification (NCBI taxonomy): domain Bacteria; kingdom Pseudomonadati; phylum Pseudomonadota; class Betaproteobacteria; order Neisseriales; family Neisseriaceae; genus Neisseria; species Neisseria mucosa. Next base: position 1,612,277 of record CP028150.1, read on the forward strand.
CCGACGTAGTAAATCAGGCGGTTGGTGAAATCGACGGGCAACTCTTCGCCTTTGTCGAGCATATCGACGAGGCGTTTATGCGCGGCATCGCGGCCGGTGAGGATTTTACCGTTCAGCAGCAATACGTCGCCGGTTTTCCAGCTGGCAACTTCTTCTTTGGTCAGCTTATCGACATCGATGCGTTTGCCGTTGTCGGGGCTGTAAGTCAAATCGGGCCAGTCTTCAACGCGCGGCGGGGTCAGTTCGACCGGGCCTGAGCCGTCCAATTCGAACTCGACGTGGCGGGTGGCGGCGCAGTTGGGAATCATGGCAATCGGTTTGGAAGCGGCATGGGTCGGGTAATCGAGGATTTTGACGTCCAACACGGTGGTCAGCCCGCCCAAACCTTGTGCGCCGATGCCCAACGCGTTGACTTTTTCAAAGAGTTCGAGGCGTAGGGCTTCGGTGGTGGACAATTCCGCACCTGACGCGGCTTTTTCCTGCAACTCTTGAATGTCGATGTGGCTCATCAGGGATTCTTTCGCCATCAACACGGCTTTTTCGGGCGTACCGCCGATACCGATGCCCAAAATGCCGGGAGGACACCAGCCCGCGCCCATGGTCGGGATGGTTTTCAATACCCAATCGACGATGTTGTCGGAAGGATTGAGCATGGCGAGCTTGGATTTGTTTTCAGAGCCGCCGCCTTTTGCCGCGCAGGTTACTTCGACTTTGTCGCCCGGTACGATGCTCATGTGGATGACGGCGGGGGTGTTGTCTTTGGTGTTTTGTCGTTTGCCGGCAGGGTCGGCGAGGACGGACGCGCGCAAGGTGTTGCCTTCCCAAGTGTAGGCGCGGCGTACGCCTTCGTTAACCATCTCTTCCACGCTCATGTCCGCATCCCATTGGACGTTCATACCGACTTTGAGGAAGACGGTTGCGATACCGGTGTCTTGACAGATGGGGCGGTTGTTTTCGGCACACATGCGGCTGTTGACCAAAATCTGCGTCATCGCGTCTTTGGCAGCGGGATTTTCTTCCTTCTGCCACGCCTTATAAAGCGCGTCGATGTAGTCTTTCGGATGGTAATAGCTGATGAATTGGAAGGCATCGCAGATACTTTGGATAAAGTCTTCTTGCTTGATGACGGTCATGATTGTGTTCCTTTTCATATGGTAGGGAGGGTTTGTTAGCTTTTTTATAGAGGCCGTTTTTCAGACGGCCTTAATCAGTGTAATAGTGCTGTCAATCGATATGAGGCGACAATATGATTTTTATAATTTATTGATTTTCATAAAACTTAATAACCTATCATTTCACTCGGATGATGATAACGGATATTGTCGGCAATATTTATCCGATAGAAATAAAACTACAATTAATCTGTCCACTAAAATTCCAAAGGGTCGTCTGAAAAGGCTGGATTCACCGCCGCAATGAACCTTACTAATAACATGAATTTAAAAAGAAACAATTATTTTTCAGACGACCTGTCTTTCTTTTTTCAACCATACACAAATGTAAAAGCCGTGTCATTCTACCCACGATGATTTTTGACGGAAGTCAAACTTAGCCATTTTTCTGAAATTTTATAACACAATTTGCATTTGCTTACACTTCGCAGATTTATTCAATAAATACATAGATATATACTTTTATATCAAACACTTAATAATGATATTTACTCGTATTTCAAAACGGTTTTTAGCAGTTATTCCTTTATCGTAAGTTTATTTTATCTTACAAAATAACAAGATGGCACAAAGGTCGTCTGAAAACCGCTGTTTTTTGTTCACAATCCGCCCCCACCCTGCCTTTACGACTCCGCCATCATCAAAAAACCCAAATTCTGATACACTAATAAAAGACATTCAGACGTTGATTTATAAGACGTTTCCTGAAAAATATCTGCATTTTAAAAATTTGTAATAAAAATACACACATCCGATTTCCCCTATCCCATTCCACAGGACACTACCATGAGTGAAAACTTGTTAACCCTGACCATAGACGGCCACGAGGTCAAAGCATCCGCCGACTCGTCAATCATTCAGGCCTATGCCCGTGCCGGCAGCGCGATTACCGCCAACGTCGGCTGCATGGGGCAAGGCGTGTGCGGTTCCTGCCGCTGCATGATCCGCAAGGAAGGCGAGCGCGAGGTAACGACTGCGTTGGCGTGTGAAACCAAAGTCGAAGAAGGGATGCAGGTCAGCTTCTTGGACTACTTCATTCCCGAGCATATCCAATATTACGACGTGAGCGAGGTCGGCGACGGCTGGAACTGGCTGGACGACACCGCCAAAGCCTTCCCCGAAGCGCAACACTGCCGTCATTGCGGCGGCTGCAACCGCGCCTGCCCCAAAGGTTTGGAAGTGGAAAACGGCGTGGCGCAGGTGGTATCGGGCGATTTCGGCGCGGCTGCGCTGACCTTCGACCAATGCGTGATGTGCAACCTCTGCACCCTTTCCTGCCCCGAACACATCCGTCCGAACCACTTAGGCCTGTTCGCCCGCCGCATGAAAGCGGCGCGCACGCTGCGTCCGGTGGATTTGATGCGCCGCCTGCGCGAAATCGACAGCGGCAAAATGAAAGTCGAATTTGAAGAGGAGGCAATGTGATGGCGAACAAAATCCAAGGCATAGACTACGAAACCGCCCTTGCCAACCTGCGCGCTTCCTCATTGGAACTGCGCGGCGACTTGCCGGAAAAAAACGAATTGTTGAGTCAGTTCCACCCCGACTATCAGGCCAATGCGCGCGTCAAACTGCCCATCGGTCCGAACACGGGCGATTACTGCCATCCTGATTTGGCGAAACTGCTGATCAGTCATCCGCTGATTGACGACTATGATTTGTCGGGCGCGGAACACTTGAACACCGACGTATTGGTGATCGGCGGCGGCGGTGCGGGCGCAGCAGCGGCATTGTCTGCGACCGAAGCAGGCGCGCGCGTGATTATGGCGAACAAGCTGCGTATCGGCGACAGCAATACCGTGATGGCCGAAGGCGGCATTCAGGCGGCGGTCGGCGCGGAAGACAGCTTGCAGCAGCACTTTGACGACACCATCAAAGGCGGCCACAACGCAGGCAAAAAAGAATTGGTGGCGCAAATGGTTACCGACGCGCCGTCCGCCATCCGCTGGCTGATTGGCTTGGGCATGACTTTCGACCTTGCCAAAGGCGCGGACAGCAACGGCATGTTGAGCCGCAAACGTGCAGGCGGTACGACCGTGCCGCGCATCCTGAGCTACCGCGACTTTACCGGCCTTGAAATGATGCGCGTACTGCGCGAGGCGGTCGAACTCGACGAAAACATCACCCAGCTCAACCGCCACCCCGCCATCGAATTATTGTCGGACGAACACGGCCGCTGCGTCGGCGCGATTTTGTACGATTTGGAAAAACGCTCCTTGGTATTGGTTCACGCCAAAGCCGTGGTATTGGCAACCGGCGGCAGCGGTCGGCTGCATTTGCAGGGTTTCGCCACTTCCAACCACTACGGCGCAACCGCCGACGGTTTGGTGATGGCATACCGCATCGGCGCGAAACTGCGCGACATCGATTCCTTCCAATACCATCCGACCGGCGTCGCCCATCCGCCGCACTTGGCAGGCGCACTGATTTCCGAAGCCGTGCGTTCCGCAGGCACCAAACTGGTCAACGGTTTGGGCGAGCGTTTCGTTGACGAATTGCAGCCGCGCGACGTCGTTGCCGCCGCCATTTTGCGCGAGTGCCGCGAAGGCCGCGGCGTGGTGCGCGACGGACAGGTCGGCGTTTTCCTCGATACGCCGCGCCTGATTGAAAACGATCCTGATGTGTTGAACCGTTTGGTTACGCTCGGCCACGTCGCCCATAAATGCGGCATCGACCCCGCCGTCGAACCCGTGATGATTCATCCGACCCTGCACTACCAAAACGGCGGCGTCGAAATCAACGGCGACGGCGCGACCTGCGTCGAAGGCCTCTATTGCGCCGGTGAAGTGACCGGCGGCATCCACGGCCGCAACCGCCTGATGGGCAACGCGCTTTTGGACATCATCAGCTTCGGCCGCCGCGCGGGTAAAGCCGCCGCCGGTTGCGGCCTACCGCTGAAAAAAGTGCGCGGCGGTGTCGGACACGTCCACGATCTGCAACGCGAAATGACCCGCGCCGGACTGACCAGCGACATCAAAGCCCCCGTTTTATATCCCGACTACGGCAAATTCGATTTGCGCGAACACGCCGGTTTGCAGGAGCAACAATCATGAACCAAGCCAATCAAAACTTACTGCACCCGTCCCGCCAAGTCGGCGCGGATTTGGCAGCGTGGCGCAAAGTCGGCGGCGGCGAAGGCCTGCTGGCAGCACTTGCCGATCCTCAAAGCATCGTTTCCAAGCTGCAAGACGCCAACCTTTGCGGCATGGGCGGCGCGGGTTTCCCGACCTGGCGCAAATGGGAGGCTGCCGTTGCCGCACAAAGCAAACATGGCGACAAATACGTCGTCTGTAACGCCAACGAAGACGAACCGGGTACGTTCAAAGACCGCGTGTTGCTGGCAAAAACACCGCACCAAGTCATCGAAGGCGTCCTAATCGCCGCCGTCGCCTGCCGCGCCAACAAAGCGATTATGTATGTCAACCCGCACCAGACCGAATCTGTCGCCGCCATCGTGCCCGCCATCGAGCAATGGAAAAAAAGCGATTTGTTCATCCGCATCGAAAACTATCTGGGCAAACCTTTAGACCTGAAATTGGTCGAAACTTCAGGCCGCTACATCGGCGGCGAAGAAACCGCCGTGATTTCATGGTTGGAAGGCGGTTTTCCGTTCCCGCGCCGCAAGCCGCCGTTCCCTGCCGAAAGCGGCGTAGAGGGCGAACCGACCCTTATCAACAACACCGAAACCTTCGCCAACATCCCGCAAATCCTTGCCAAAGGCGCGGAATGGTACAAATCGCTGGGTTTGGGCGATGCCGCAGGCACGAAACTCTACTCGCTTTCCGGCGACGTATTGAATCCGGGCCTATACGAACTGCCGATGGGTACGACCCTGCAATCGCTGATTTTCGACCACGGCGGCGGTATGCTCGAAGGACGCACGTTTAAAGCCGTCTTTACCGGCGGCCCGTCAAACACGCTTCTGACTGCGAAAGATTTGGACGTGCCTTTGGACTTCGTGTCCGTGCGCGAACGTAAATCCAGCCTCGGTACGGGCGCGATGATTGTGATTTCCGAAGGCACCAGTGTCGTGCGCAAAGTGGCCGAGTATGTGGAATTTTTTGCGTCCAACTCGTGCGGACAATGCCCGCCATGCAAAGGCGGCACGTTCCAACTTTCACGCCTGCTCAACCGCGTGGATACCGGCATCGGTACTTCAGACGACCTCCGCGCCCTGCAAAGCCTGTGCCAACTGCTGCCCCGAAGCGGCCGCTGCGGCCTGATTGACGGCGCGGTTACCGTGTTGCAAAGCTCACTGCGCACCTTCCCCGAAGAGTACGGCCTGCCGGCGGAGCAGGATTAATTCGATACGGGATTTCAGACGACCTTTTCTATTATGGGAGGTCGTCTGAAAAATACCTTTAGGTTGGGTTATGACCCAACATAATGATTAGGGTTTAAGTATTTGTTGGGTTTCACAACTGAACTGCTAAATCTGAGGTTTTACCCTCTCCCTAGCCCTCTCCCACGGGGAGAGGGGACGGATTACAGGAAATCTGATAACGGTTGATTTCAGCACCATTATTCCCTCTCCCGCAGGGAGAGGGGACAGATTGCAGAAAATTTGATAAAGGTTGATTTTCAGCGCCATTATCCCCTCTCCCCATGGGAGAGGGCTAGGGAGAGGGCAAAACCCAATAACCTAAAAAAACGTCGTCTGAAAAAGATGGCAACACAAAAATACGCATGACACAAACACTCAAAAGAAAAACATAAAAACAACTGCTGCCAAATACGTTTCAGACGACCTGTTCCCACCAAAATCAGGCACACGTCGTCTGAAATCCGATTTCCCCGATACCTCAAACTAGGAGACTCAACATGGGCTTCAAGCCAATTCCTGCTGCGGTTTCGCTCGCGCTGACGCTGATTATCTGGTTCGTCATACCCGTGCCGCAGGGCGTATCGCCCGACGCATGGCACCTTTTGGCGTTGTTCGTCGGCATCATCGCCGGCATCATCGGCAAAGCCATGCCCATCGGCGCAATGGCGATTTTGGGCATTACCTTGGTCGCGCTGACCGGCGTGACCAACGAAAAATCCGCCGACGCGACCAAAGACGCACTGAGCAGCCTCAACAACTCGTTAATCTGGATGATCGGTATCGCCATCATCATCTCGCGCGGTTTGTTGAAAACCGGCTTAGGGATGCGTATCGGCTACCTTCTGATTTCCCTTTTCGGCAAACGCACGCTGGGCGTAGGTTACAGCTTGGCTTTGGCCGACTTGGTCATCGGTCCGGTCACACCAAGCAACACCGCGCGTGGCGGTGCGATTGTGCATCCGATTATGCGTTCCATCGCCCTGAGTTTCGATTCCGACCCCGAAAAAGGCACAGAAGGCAAAATCGGTAAATACCTTGCACTGGTCAACTACCACGCCAACATCATCACCTGCTGCATCTTCGTTACCGCGACCGCACCCAACCCACTGGTCGTCGAATTGGTCGCCAAAGCCACCGATTCGCAAATCCACCTCTCTTGGGGCACATGGTTCGCCGCCATGGTCGTACCCGGCCTGATCGCCATGCTCCTGATGCCGCTGGTACTGTATTTCCTGTATCCGCCCGAAATCAAACAAACGCCTAACGCGACCGCCCTTGCCAAAGAAAAACTGAAAGAAATGGGCGCGATGAAGCGCGACGAAAAAATCATGCTCGGCATTTTCGTGATTCTGCTGCTTCTGTGGGCGGGCGTTCCCGAAATGCTGTTCGGCGTAAAAGTCGATGCCACTGCCACCACCTTCCTCGGCCTGAGCCTGTGCCTGCTCACCGGCGTGCTGACTTGGGACGACGCGCTGAAAGAAAAAGGCGCGTGGGACACCATCGTCTGGTTTGCCGCCTTGGTCATGATGGCGAACTTCCTCAACAAATTGGGGCTGATTGCATGGCTGTCCGAATCCATGCAGGGCGGCATCTCCCATCTCGGCTTGGGCTGGGAAGCCGGTTGCGCCCTTCTGGTACTCGCCTACCTCTACGCCCACTACGTTTTCGCCAGCGGCACGGCACACGTTACCGCCATGTTCGGCGCGTTCTACGGCGCAGGCCTCGCCTTGGGCGCACCGCCGATGCTGTTCGCCCTGATTATGGCGTCCGCCACCGGCATCATGATGTCGCTGACCCACTACGCTTCAGGTTCGTCCCCCGTCATCTACGGCTCGAACTATGTCAGCATGACCGAATGGTGGAAAGCCGGCTTCATCATGAGCGTGGTCGAAATCCTGATTTTCGGCACCATCGGCATCATCTGGTGGAAAGTGCTGGGCTACTGGTAAACCCTGCCTGAAATCAACAAAAGGTCGTCTGAAAATAGGTTTTCAGACGACCTTTTGTTATACAATCCCATCATCCTTACCCAAACACCCGCCCAAACCGTGAAAATCCTCATCCTCGGCAGCGGACAGGTCGGCTCGACCGTCGCGCAAAACCTCGCCTCCGTTTCCAGCAACGACGTTACCGTTATCGACATCGACGAAAAAGCCCTGCAACACATCGGCAGCCGCCTCGACGTCCAAACCATACTCGGCAACGGCGCATCCCCGTTTATCCTCGAACAGGCGGGCGCAGCAGATTCCGACCTCCTGCTCGCCCTGACCCGCAGCGACGAAACCAACATCGTCGCCTGCAAAATCGCCGCCGATCTCTTTAATATCCCCAGCCGCATCGCTCGCGTGCGTTCCAGCGAATATCTGGAATACCCCTACCCCGAAAACGACGATACGGAAAACGGCAGCCTTACCGTCTTCGACATCACCGAAACCATCAGTCCCGAACAGCTCGTTACCGAACAGCTCGTCGGACTGCTCAGCTACACCAGCGCATTGCAGGTATTGAGGTTTGCCGGCGACAAAGTCCGCATGGTCATCGTACAGGCGCGTAAAGGCGGGCTGCTCGTCAACCGCGAAATCGCCGACATCAACCAACACCTCCCCGAAGGCGCGGACTGCCAAATCTGCGCCATATACCGCAACAACCGCCTCATCGTCCCCACGCCGCAAACCGTCATCATCGAAGGCGACGAGGTACTTTTTGCCGCCGACATCAGCAGCGTCAACATCATCATGCGCGAACTGCGCCCCAAAGAAGCGCGCACCCGCCGCATCATGATTGCCGGCGGCGGCAACATCGGCTACCGCCTTGCCAAGCAGCTCGAATCCAAATACGACATCAAAATCGTCGAACATAACCCCCGCCGCGCCGAGTGGCTCGCCGAAAACCTCGACAACACCCTCGTCCTGCAAGGCAGCGCCACCGACGAAACGCTGCTGGACGAAGAATACATCGACGAAATCGACGTATTCTGCGCCCTGACCAACGACGACGAAAACAACATCATGTCCAGCCTGTTGGCGAAAAACCTCGGTGCAAAACGCGTCGTCACCATCGTCAACCGCTCCAGCTACGTCGATTTGCTCGAAGGCAACAAAATCGACATCGTCGTGTCGCCGCACCTCATCACCATCGGCTCCATCCTCGCCCATATCCGCCGAGGCGACATCGTTGCCGTCCACCCCCTCAGACGCGGCACCGCCGAAGCCATCGAAGTTGTCGTCCACGGCGACAAAAACACTTCCGCCATCGTCGGCAGGCGCATCAGCGGCATCAAATGGCCGGGCGACTGCTACATCGCCGCCATCGTCCGTGCCGAAACGGGCGAAGTCATCATGGGGCACCACACCGACACCATTGTCCAAGACGGCGACCACATCATCTTCTTCGTCTCCCGCCGCCGCGTCCTGCCCGAACTTGAAAAACTCATCCAAGTCAAAATGGGCTTTTTCGGCTGACACCGTCAAAGGTCGTCTGAAACCTGTTGCAGCAAAGTCAGAACCTTTTTCAACTTCATTGAAGCCGCGCTTTCAGACGACCTGACACAAATCATCCAATATCATCCGTTTCCACATCCGATACCCAAAGGAAAATCCATGTTACGCCCGATTCTTGCCGCCCTCGTGCTCGCAACCGCCCTGCCCGCCGCAGCCGAAACCGACACCCTTCATTACAACATCGTCGAATTTGCCGAATCTGCCAATCTCGAAATAACCCGCGACACCATGACCGCCTACTTCAGCATTGCTTCCGAAGGCAAAGACCGCGCTACGGTGAACAAAGCGTTTCAGAAAAAATTCAACGACTTCAACAAAGCCGTACAAAACAACAAACTCCAAACCGAAATCCTCAACCGCAGCGCCAGCCCGCGCTATGAATACAACAACGGCAAACGCATCCAAACAGGCTGGGAAGAAGAAGCCGTGTTCAAAGTCGAAAGCAAAGACTTTGACGCAATCAACCGCCTGATTGACGAAACGCTGCAAACTGCCACGCTCAACCGCATCGGCTTCAGCATATCCAAAGAAAAACGCGAAGCCGCCGTCGATCAAGTCAGCAAAGCCGCCATCCTGCGCTTCAAAGACCGCGCGCAAGACTTGGCGAAAACGCTCGGTTTTTCCAACTACAAAATCGTCAAACTCAATTTAGGCCACATCGGCAACCGTTCCATAGACAACGGTTTCGCCCGCGCCAAAATGATGAATGCCGAAGCTGCCATGTTCAAGCGTTCGGCAAGCGACGAAAACAACGCCATCCAAGCTCCCTCTCCCGGTTCAGAAGAAATCAGCATCACAGTCAACGGCTTGGTGCAGATGTAAAACGCTCTCCAAACAAAAACGTCGTCTGAAAACCCTTTTTCAAGTTTTCAGACGACGTTTTCTTATTTTCCTATCAACGCGTTACCGGTTTATATTTAATCCGTTTCGGTTTTGCGCCCTCTTCGCCCAAACGGCGTTTCTTATCGGCCTCGTATTCCTGATAGTTGCCGTCGAAGAACACCCATTTCGAATCGCCTTCGCAAGCCAAGATATGCGTGGCGATGCGGTCGAGGAACCAGCGGTCGTGCGAAATGACCATCACGCTGCCGGCAAATTCCAGCAATGCGTCTTCCAGCGCGCGCAGGGTTTCCACGTCGAGGTCATTGGACGGTTCGTCCAGCAGCAAGACGTTGCCGCCGCTCAACAAGGTTTTTGCCAAGTGCAAACGTCCGCGTTCGCCGCCGGAAAGCTGCCCTGCGATTTTGCTTTGGTCGCTGCCTTTAAAGTTGAAACGACCCAAATATTGGCGGGCGGGGATTTCAAACTGTCCGACCTGCAAAATGTCGCGGCCTTCGGCGATGTTGTCGAACACGGTTTTGTCGTTTTGCAAACCTTCGCGGCTTTGGTCAATCAGGCTCATTTTCACGGTTTGCCCGATTTTCACTTCGCCCGAATCGGGCTGCTCCTTGCCCGCAATCATTTTGAACAGCGTCGATTTACCCGCGCCGTTCGGACCGATGATGCCGACAATCGCGCCCGCAGGCACTTTGAAGCTCAAATCGTCAATCAGCACTTTGTCGCCAAACGATTTGGAAACATTCACAAATTCAATCACTTCGTTACCCAAACGCTCGGCGACGGGAATGAAGATTTCCTGCGTTTCATTGCGTTTTTGGTATTCGTAGTTGCTCATTTCTTCAAAACGCGCCAGACGCGCTTTGGACTTGGCTTGGCGGCCTTTGGCATTTTGGCGCACCCATTCCAACTCCTGCTTCATCGCTTTCACACGCGCAGCTTCGGATTTTGCCTCGTTTTCCAAGCGTTTTTCTTTCTGCTCCAGCCAAGACGAGTAATTGCCTTTCCACGGAATACCGTGGCCGCGGTCGAGTTCCAAAATCCATTCGGCGGCGTTGTCGAGGAAGTAGCGGTCGTGTGTTACGGCAACGACTGTGCCGGGGAAGCGCACCAAGAATTGCTCCAGCCATTCGACCGATTCCGCATCCAAGTGGTTGGTCGGCTCGTCCAGCAGCAGCATGTCGGGCTTGCTCAACAAGAGTTTGCACAAAGCGACGCGGCGTTTTTCACCGCCGGACAAATTGCCGATTTTGGCATCCCATTCCGGCAGGCGCAGCGCATCGGCGGCGATTTCCAATTCGTGTTCCGCACCGCCGCCCGTGGACGAACCCGCTGCAATAATCGCTTCCAAGCGGCCCTGCTCTTCCGCCAGCGCGTCAAAATCCGCATCAGGATTGGCATACTCGGCATACACTTCTTCCAAACGTTTCTGCGCGGCAGCCACTTCGCCCAAACCGCTTTCCACTTCCTCGCGCACGGTTTTTTCAGGATCAAGCTCCGGCTCTTGCGGCAGATAGCCGATTTTGATGCCGCCCATCGGCACGGCTTCGCCCTCAAATTCCTTATCCACACCCGCCATAATCCGCAGCACGGTGGACTTGCCCGCGCCGTTCAAACCGAGCAAACCGATTTTCGCGCCGGGGAAGAAAGAAAGGGAAATATCTTTAATGATGGTTTTCTGCGGCGGCACAACCTTGCTCACACGCAACATAGAATAGACGTATTGTTGGGACATGGTTTTCTCAATTCGGTCAAACAAATTTCAGACGACCCATTTTAACCGATTGCACCGATTGTTGCTTGCACGGATGATATTTAGAGGGGAAACAGATGGGATAATTAAAAGGCTTGTTAATCATTTTCTACTTATTTTGATTCATAAATTTGTTTGTTATTCACAAATGAATACCAAAACCCTTTATGAATCATTTTTTATTAAATTTGATTGACAAACTTGCTTACCCATCATAAATGAGCGACAATACTTTTTATTATTGATTAAAAATCGAATTTTTTGATTCTCAAAAAAATTTATATGAATAAATTACTCAATTTTGATGATGCTGTTCAGTATCACTACAATCAGTTTCCTCCGAAATCACTCAATTACACCCTACTGATGCCTAGCCTGCTCACAGCGACCGATGCCTTGGCGCGCTACGATCAAATGTTGAAAAACATGCACAACAGTGAGATTTTACTTGCCCCATTACGAAACCAAGAAGCGGTTATTTCTTCGCGTATGGAAGGCACAATCAGCACTATGGACGAAATTATGCAATATGAGGCAGATTTTGGTGAAGGGAATGATTCCACCGAAGTCCGCTCGGACATTGTAGAAACCGTGTTGTATCAACGGGCGTTGAAAAATGCTCAAGGCGCAATAGAAGATGGTTATCTATTCAACAAGTTTTTATTGAAAACCATGCACCAACAGCTTTTATCTTATGGACGTGGTGCCAACAAATCCCCCGGCACATTCAAGCATGAGCAGAACTATTTGGCAGACAAAGGGAAAAAATCTATTCTTTTCATACCGATAAGCCCTGAGAAATTGGAAGAAGGTTTGGACAGGCTATTTGATTACATCAATGGCGATTCAACCCCGATTTTGGCGAAAACCGCTGTATCCCATCTTGAATTTGAAGCACTTCACCCATTTCAAGACGGCAACGGGCGGATTGGTCGGATGTTGATTACCTTAATGCTTTGGCAGGCAAAAGCCATTAGCGCACCGCATTTTTATATCAGCGGATATTTTGAGGAACACAAAGAACGCTACACAGAATTGATGCGCCAAGTTTCTCAAACCGGAGATTGGAACGAATGGTGCCAATTCTTCTTTGAAGCCATCTATTGGCAAGCAGTGCATAACCTTGAAATTGCCCAAAGCATTCATGCACTTTATGAAGAAATGAAGTTCATTTTTACCCAAACACTTTCCTCCAAACATTCGCTTGCTGTGTTAGATTTTGTTTTTACTTATCCCGTTTTCCGAAACAGCCGATTATCAGAACTGGCCAACATCCCGCCTGCAACTGCAAACCGTTTCACCAAAGCATTGTTGGAAAAAGGTATCTTGACATTAAAAGAAGAAGCAAGCGGAAGAAAATCGGCATTGTATTCGTTTGAAAGGATGATGGAATTGGTGAGGGTTTAATGAAAAAGGTCGTCTGAAACCTTTTCAGACGACCCCAAAACGAAACCAAAGTTAAAACATAAAAGGAGCATCCCATGTCCCAACATCCCTCCGCCGCGCTAATTTCCTGTCTGCAACAGCACCAAATCCCCGCCGAACACATTACCGCCTTGCAGCACTTTACTCCCAGAGATGGATTTTGCTTTCACCATGACGATACGGATTGGCAAAACAGCAAAGATTATTTTGACGAATGCTGGCAGGCTTTGCCGGTTGCACCCATTTTACAGGACGAGGAAAGCAACGAATGGTTTGTCTACCTTACCGAGCCGCTACTTGGTATGGTCGGACACTTCCAACATGATGATCCCGATTTGGTACCCAGCTTCGCTACCATCCCTGACTTCCTGGCTGCCATTGCGGCACATCCTGAAGCACAAGACGGCTACGAACTGCTGCATGAATAAGTGCGCCTACCAATTTCCCAATCCCATACCGCCGCTGGATACCGCCTCACGCCAAGCCGCCATACAACAGCTTCAGCAGGCGGCAGAACAAAGCGACGATGACGAAATCCGCCAATGTCTGCATTTCGCTTGGTTTAATCTCATTGCTAAAAACGAAATCGAGCAATGGCTGCTGCCCTATCTCGATGATGAGGATATGTATGTGCAGGAACGCACCATAGAACTTATCGGCAAACACAACTATCAAGCCGCACGCGACAAATTGCACGAACTGCAAACGACGGCTCTTCCAAACGGGCAAACTGCCGCGCAACGTGTATTGAAAATGTGGGGCAGTTAAGCATTGGAAGCCGTCTGTCCATATAAACGGTGTACATCGCTTCAAATCAGCCAAAAGGTCGTCTGAAATCCCCTTTCAGACGACCTTTCTTCATTCTCCACAGGAATATCCCCAACCCCCGTGCAGCCCTACCCTTCAACCTGCCGCCTGTTTTTTCCACTCGACACGCTCTGTCAAGTCGGCATTGAAATGCGCACCAATGTTTTGCCGCCTTGCGTATGCGGCTTGGGCGACAGCGAGGCTGCATTCGATCAGGTTGCGGTTTTCGTATTCGGACGCGGTGTGCGGCTCGGCTTGGTTTTGCTTCCAAAGCCGCAGTTGGGCGATGGCGTGGCGCAGGCCGGTATCGTTGCGGAGGATGCCGAGATGGCGTTGGTTGAAGGCTTGCAGGACGTGGCGGCTGAATGTGTTTTGGAGGTCGTCTGAAAAGATGCCTGCTTCGGCGGTGGGGTTTTCAGACGACCTTTTAGACGGTACGGTTTGGAATGCTTGTCCGTCCGCGATGGTTTGGGCGGCAAGTCTGGCGGTAACGACGCATTCAAGCAGGGAGTTGCTGGCGAGGCGGTTGGCTCCGTGCAATCCCGTGCAGGCGGTTTCACCTAAGGCGTAGAGCTGCGGCAGGGAGGTTCTGCCGCAGGGGTCGGTTTGGATGCCGCCGCAGGTGTAGTGTTGCACAGGGCGGACGGGGATGGCTTGGCGCGTGATGTCCAAGCCGCATTGGGACAGGCAGTGCCGGTGGATGGAAGGGAAATGCTGACGGACGAACGCTGCGGGTTGATGGCTGATGTCGAGCGAGACGAAGTCTTGCGTTTGCTTGGCGATTTCGGCGGCGATGGCGCGGGCAACGATGTCGCGCGGCGCGAGTTCGGCGCGGCGGTCGTAATGCGGCATAAACCGTTCACCCGATTGGTTGGTCAGGATGCCGCCTTCGCCGCGCACGGCTTCGGAAATCAGGAAGGTGCGGCCGTTTTCAGACGACCTTGCCAAGCCTGTGGGGTGGAATTGGATAAATTCGAGGTTTTCGACTGCGCAGCCTGCGCGTATCGCCATGGCGATGACGTCGCCCGTGCATTCGGGCGGCGTGGTGGTGGCGGCGTAAATCTGTCCCAAGCCGCCGCCTGCGAGTACGGTATGGCGGGCGCAGATGCGGTAGGTTTCTTGCGTTCGGCAGTCGAGGACGGTCAGCCCACACGCCGCGCCTGATTCGATTTGGATGTCCAACGCCATCTGCCGCTCGCAAACGCGGATGTTCGGGCGGCGGCGTATTTGGGCAATCAGGCTCTGCATGACGGCTTCGCCCGTGTAGTCGGCGACGTGGGCGATTCGGCGGCAGGTGTGCCCGCCTTCGCGCGTCAGGTGCAGGCCGTTATTATTTTGGTCGAACGCCACGCCCTGCGCCAGCAGCCATTCGATTGCCGGTTTGCCCTGCGACAGGATGGTGCGGACGGCGGCTTCGTCGCACAAGCCCGCGCCCGCTTCCAAGGTATCGGCAACGTGTTTTTCGATGTCGTCCTCTCCCGACCACGCCGCCGCAATTCCGCCTTGCGCATGGCGGCTGGCGGTGTCGTCCAGCCGGTTTTTGCACAAAATGACGATGCGGAACGATTCAGGCAGCGACAGGGCGAGCGTCAGTGCCGCCAGCCCGTTTCCGGCAATCAATACGTCGCAATCGGTTTGCATGGTGTTGTCCTTGTTTGTGAGGTCGTCTGAAACGGTAATACGGACGGCAAATCAGGCGGGTCCCATGCCGTTGAACACATCTTTTTTCTTCAGCCCTGCCGCGAAATCGAGCATACGCTGCAAAGGCAGTTTGGCAGCTTCGCCCAGCTTTCTGTCCAACAGGATTTCGTTACACCCGCTTGTCAGGGCGTGTTTGATACCACCCAGCGAATTCATCGCCATCCACGGGCAGAACGCGCAGCTTTTGCAGCTTCCGCCGTTGCCCGCCGTCGGTGCGGCGATAAATTCTTTGTCGGGCGCCTGCTTTTGCATTTCGTGCAGGATGCCCAAGTCGGTCGCCACGATGAATTTCTTTTCAGGGCGCGATACGGCGGCTTTCAGCAGCTTGCTGGTCGAGCCGACCACGTCGCCCAGTTCGATGACGCTTTGCGGCGATTCGGGATGAACCAGCACCACTGCGTCGGGGTGTTCCGCCTTCAACGCCGCCAGCTCCTGCCCTTTAAATTCGTTGTGGACGATGCACGAACCCTGCCACAACAGCATATCCGCGCCCGTTTCGCGGCGGATGTAGTCGCCGAGGTGGCGGTCGGGCCCCCAAATCAGCTTCTCGCCGCGCGATTTCAGATACGACACGATTTCCAACGCCACCGAAGACGTTACCACCCAGTCGGCACGCGCTTTCACGGCGGCGGAAGTGTTGGCGTACACCACCACCGTGCGGTCGGGGTGTTGGTCGCAAAACGCTGAAAACGCTTCTTCGGGACAACCCAAATCCAAAGAACATTCCGCCTCCAAATCAGGCATCAGCACCGTTTTTTCAGGGCAGAGGATTTTCGCGCTCTCGCCCATGAAGCGCACGCCCGCCACCACCAGCGTACCGGCCTCGTGTTCCGCGCCGAAGCGCGCCATCTCCAGCGAATCGCCCACGCATCCGCCCGTCTCCAAAGCCAAATCCTGAATCAGCGGATCGACGTAATAATGCGCCACCAAGACCGCGTTTTTCTCCTTCAGCAAAGCCTTGATTTCGTCTTTCAGACGACCTGCCGTCTCGCGGTCGGGCGTGTCGGCAACCTTCGCCCACGCCTGACGGATTTGGCAGGCGGAAGTCGGCGTTTGGATGAGGGGCATATCGTAGTCGAACGAGCGGCGGGCGGCGGTTTGCATGATGTTTCCTTGTAGCTGGTTTTTGAGGCGGCATGAAGGTTTGCCGTCTGTTTTTCAAACTGTTTTTATATTATGCTCAACTTGAGTATAATATGCAAGGTCGTCTGAAAACAGGTTTGAGATACCGCAAAACCGACCCGCTTCGTTCCGACAAACCGCTTTGGTTTACAATAAAGCCTTTCCCACCCACAGAAAGCCGAGCATGGACGCCTACCCCGAAGCCGAAGCCCCGCCGCAAAGCATCGTCGAACTGGTTCCCGTATTGATTGCTGTTACCGACGGCGGCCTGCGGGTATTGACCGTCGCCCAAGGCACGCTCCTGCCCAACGGCCCGCTCTCCCCCCTGCGCAATTCATTGCAGGCGGGCGTGAAGCTGTGGGTCGCCAAGCAGACTTCGCAGCCTATGGGCTATGTGGAACAGCTTTACACCTTTGTCGATACCCACCGCCGCAACGAACACGGCATGCCCGTCTTGTACGTCAGCTATTTGGGGCTGGTGCGCGAGGCAGCCGACAGCATCCTGCACCCGGATGCGAAATGGCAGGACTGCTACGGTTATTTCCCGTGGGAAGACTTGCGCACCGATGGCGGGCAGCGCGACGCCGTCGTCAGCCGCCTGCGCATTTGGGCAAACTCGGCGGACACGGAGGAAGTGCGCCAAAAGCGGCTCAAGCGCATTCATTTGTGTTGGGGGGTCGAACCGGAAAACTGGTCGGAAGAATACGTTTTGCAACGCTATGAAATGCTGTATGAAAGCGGCCTGATAGCGGAAGCCGCCGAGCCGCAGGCAAACTTCGACTTCGCACTCACGGGGCAGCCCATGCGCCACGACCACCGCCGCGTGTTGGCGACCGCCCTGTCCCGCCTGCGTGCCAAAATCAAATACCGCCCCGTGATTTTCGAACTGATGCCGCCCGAATTCACGCTGCTGCAACTGCAAAACAGCGTCGAAGCCATCAGCGGCAGATTGCTGCACAAGCAAAACTTCCGCCGCCAGATTCAGCAGCAAAACCTCATCGAGCCGTCGGATACCGGAGTATCGGGCAGCAAAGGCCGTCCCGCGCAGCTTTACCGCTTCCGCGACGACGTCCTGCCCGACAGGCTGATTTCGGACATCGGACTGCCGCTGGGCAGCCGTTAACCCGTTTTCAGACGACCTCAAACGAAGTTTTGCCCCATCGGTGCAACATCAATCTTTTTCAACAAAGGAAACCCCATGTCGTCTGAAAACACCCTCTTCCCCCTGCCCGACACCCTGTTGCGCCCCATGGTCGAACAAGCCCTGAGCGAAGACTTGGGCAGGCGCGGCGACATTACGTCCGCCGCCGTCATCGCCCCCGATAAAACCGCCAAACTCTTCCTCGTCAGCCGCGAAAACGGCGTCATCGCCGGCATGGACTTGGCACGTCTTGCCTTTCAGACGATGGATCCGTCCGTCCGCTTCCAAGCCGAAATCTACGACGGGCAAGCCGTCCGCGCAGGTCAGACGCTGGCCGCCGTCGAAGGCAACGCCCGCGCCCTGCTCGCCGCCGAACGCACCGCGCTCAACTACCTCACACACTTAAGCGGCATCGCCACCGCCACCGCGCGTGCCGTTGCCGAAGTCGCCGAATACGGCACAGACATCGTGTGCAGCCGCAAAACCATCCCCCTGCTGCGCGTCCTGCAAAAATACGCCGTCAGGGCAGGCGGCGGCGTGAACCACCGCATGGGTTTGGACGATGCCGTGCTCATCAAAGACAACCACCTCGCCTATTGCGGCAGCATCGCCCAAGCCGTGCGACAGGCGAAGCAGGCAGTCGGACCGTTGACCTGCGTGGAAATCGAAGTGGACACGCTGGCACAACTGGACGAAGCCATCGCGGCGGGCGCGGAACGGATTTTGCTGGACAACATGGACGACGAAACTTTGAAAGAAGCGGCAAACCGCTGCCACACGCAAACCGCCCACCCCCACACCGTCTATTGCGAAGCATCGGGCGGCATCGGCTTCGACCGCCTGAAGCGCGTGGCACAAACCGGCGTAGACGGCATCGCCCTCGGCTATCTGACCCACAGCAGCCGCTCGTTGGACATAGGCTTGGATTTCGTGGCGTAAATTTTGCCGAAGACAGCGGCGCAGAAAGAAAACCATTCAAAAACGCCCGTTTCGTCATTCCCGCACAGGCGGGGTAAAGATGACGAAACGGGCGTTTTCTGGAGTGGATTATAGTGGATTAAAATAAAAATGAGACAAGGCGGCAACGCCCTTATGGACTTTAGCTAAATTACTTTATTTTCGACACGCAACTTACCGCTTGTCGTCATTCCCGCGCAGGCGAGAATCCATTTTTGAAATTCAGAAACCTTTTTTTAAACCAAGATTTCTCAAGTTTTACAATGGATTCCCGCCTGCGCGGGAATGACGGAAGAACGTATCGAAACTGGGAAGATAGGCGATATATGTGATATGGCAAACAGGGTTACAGTTGCACAAAGGTCGTCTGAAACCCCATCACCTGATTTTCAGACGACCTCAATCCAGATCACTTTCGGGCAGCTCTGCCGAACCCATGCGGCGCAGGATGATGTTGGTTTTGTTGCGCAGGCGTTTGCTTTTGGGGTTGTCGGCGTAAAACAGCGGCGCGGGGACGCGGGCGGCGAGTTTGGCGGCCTGCTGTTTGGTCAGATTGGCGGCGGGTCTTTTATAGAAATACTGGGACGCGGCTTCTGCGCCGAATACGCCGTAGTGCCATTCGATGGCGTTCAGATACAGCTCGAAAATGCGGTCTTTGTCGGTAACGGCTTCCATCATCGCGGTAATCGCGGCTTCTTCGCCTTTGCGGATATAGCTGCGGCTTTCGTTCAAAAACAGGTTTTTGGCAAGCTGTTGGCTGATGGTCGAGCCGCCTGCTTTGACTTCGCCGCTTTGTTTGTTGCGTTTGATGGCGTATTGGATGCCGCCCCAGTCGAAGCCGCCGTGTTCGGCGAATTTGGCGTCTTCGGAGGCAATCAGGGCTTTTTTCAGGTTGACCGAAATGCGGTCGTAAGGTACCCAGCGGTAATCGAGCGCGACATCTTTGCCTTCGCTTTGAAACTGCCGCATCCGCATCGCCATGAAGGCGGTTTTATTCGGCGCGACGGCGCGGTAAGTGATGATGTTGCCGTACACATAAGCGTTGAAAAAGATAAATGCGCCCAAAGGCAGGGCAATCAGCCATTTGATGATGCGGAACATTTTATAACTCTCTCATATATTGGACGACGGGCAGGACATCGGGCGCGAAACCGCGCCAAAGCCGGTAGGAAGCTGCCGCCTGTCCGACCAGCATGCCCAATCCGTCGGCGGTTTGTTTTGCGCCTGATTGGCGGGCGAACGCTAAAAACGGCTCTGCCGCTTCGCCGTAAACCATATCGTAAGCCAAAGTGCAATGTTCAAAGACTTTGGGCGATACGGCGGGAAGCTGTCCGCTTAAGCCGCCGGATGTGCCGTTGATGATGATGTCGAAGCCGCCTTCCAGTTCATCCAAAGGTATGGCTTCAATACCGAAATGCGCCGCCATTTCCGCCGCTTTGGTGTGGGTCCGGTTGGCGATAACGATGCGCGCGGGGCGGTATTCTTTCAATACGGGAATCACGCCGCGCACCGCGCCGCCCGCGCCGAGCAGCAAGACGGTTTTACCTGACAGTTCCACGCCCAGCCTCTTTGAAATATCGTCCGTCAGTCCGATTCCGTCGGTATTGTCGCCGCGTATTTTACCGTTTTCCAGCAAAATCAGCGTATTGACCGCACCCGCTGCCAACGCGCGTTCGGAATGTTCGTCCGACAAGGCAAACGCTTCCTGCTTGAACGGTACGGTAACATTCGCCCCGCGCCCGCCGTCGGCAAAAAACGCTTCGACCGCCTGCGCGAAACCGCCGGTGTCGGCGCAAATGCGCTCATATTCGATTTCGACGCCTTCCTGCAAGGCAAACTGCCGATGGATTTGCGGCGATTTGCTGTGCGCGACGGGGTTGCCGAAAACGGCATAACGGGGAACAGTGTTCATAAAAATCCTATCCGGCAGGACAAATGCAAAGACCGTCCATTATAACCGCCTTTGCCGCCTGATACCGCTGTTTTCCAATAATTTGGAATATGTATCAGATTGTTGACAATCAGGTCGTCTGAAACTATATTCCGCAAGTCAGAAATTTAACGGATTTGCGGTTTCAGACGACCTTCGGCGTGATAAAATGCAGCAGATTTTCCGCGAGATTCCGTATCCGTTACTTCCCATTTAGGAGCCGAAAATGTCTATCAAAGACGCAGTAAAACTGATTGAAGAAAGCGAAGCCCGCTTCGTAGATTTGCGCTTTACCGATACCAAAGGCAAGCAGCACCACTTCACCATCCCCGCCCGCATCGTCCTCGACGACCCTGAAGAGTGGTTTGAAAACGGTCAAGCGTTTGACGGCTCGTCCATCGGCGGCTGGAAAGGCATTCAGGCATCCGATATGCAGTTGCGCCCCGACCCCGCGACTGCCTTCATCGACCCCTTCTACGACGACACCACCGTCGTCCTCACCTGCGACGTCATCGACCCCGCCGACGGTCAAGGTTACGACCGCGACCCGCGCTCCATCGCCCGCCGCGCCGAAGCCTACCTCAAATCCACCGGCATCGGCGACACGGCATACTTCGGCCCCGAACCCGAATTCTTCGTCTTCGACGGCGTAGAGTTTGAAACCGATATGCACAAAACCCGTTACGAAATCACGTCCGAAAGCGGCGCATGGGCAAGCGGCCTGCACATGGACGGTCAAAACACCGGCCACCGCCCTACCGTCAAAGGCGGCTACGCCCCCGTCGCCCCGATTGACGCCGGACAAGACCTGCGTTCCGCCATGGTGAACATTTTGGAAGAACTCGGCATTGAAGTCGAAGTCCACCACGCCGAAGTCGGCACCGGCAGCCAAATGGAAATCGGCACGCGCTTCGCCACCTTAGTCAAACGCGCCGACCAAACCCAAGACATGAAATACGTTATCCAAAACGTCGCCCACAACTTCGGCAAAACCGCCACCTTCATGCCCAAACCTATCATGGGCGACAACGGCAGCGGCATGCACGTCCACCAATCCATCTGGAAAGACGGTCAAAACCTGTTCGCAGGCGACGGCTATGCCGGCTTGAGCGACACCGCGCTCTACTACATCGGCGGCATCATCAAACACGCCAAAGCCCTGAACGCGATTACCAATCCGTCCACCAACTCCTACAAACGCCTCGTGCCGCACTTCGAAGCGCCGACCAAACTCGCCTACTCTGCCAAAAACCGTTCCGCGTCCATCCGCATCCCGTCCGTGAACAGCAGCAAGGCACGCCGCATCGAAGCGCGTTTCCCCGACCCGACCGCCAACCCATACTTGGCGTTCGCCGCCCTGCTGATGGCGGGTTTGGACGGCATTCAAAACAAAATCCACCCGGGCGACCCAGCCGATAAAAACCTCTACGACCTGCCGCCGGAAGAAGACGCACTCGTCCCAACCGTCTGCGCCTCTTTGGAAGAAGCCCTCGCCGCCCTCAAAGCCGACCACGAATTTCTGCTGCGCGGCGGCGTGTTCAGCAAAGACTGGATCGACAGCTACATCACCTTCAAAGAAGAAGACGTACGCCGAATCCGCATGGCGCCGCATCCGTTGGAATTTGAAATGTATTACAGCCTGTAATCCGCATTTCCAGTCAGGCTAAACGAAAGGTCGTCTGAAAACCTAGAAACAAGGTTTTCAGACGACCTCTTTTTGTTTATTCAAAATACGGCCTGCCGGCCAAAGCAAAAAGTATTAAAATAACAGCAATCAAACGACACAAACCCTGCCGATAATAAAAACTGTCGTCATTCAAGCGCACACCTACCCTTCCCTGAAAAGCCGTCCTACCTTTCAGACGACCTTTCTTTCCAACCTCAAAACAAGGAGCGTTACAATGAAAGCAGCACGTTTTTACGATAAAGGCGACATCCGCATCGAAGACATCCCCGAACCGACCGTCGCCCCCGGCACCGTCGGCATCAACGTCGCCTGGTGCGGCATCTGCGGTACCGACCTGCACGAATTTATGGAAGGTCCGATTTTCATCCCGCCCTGCGGCCATCCGCATCCGATTTCCGGTGAGTCCGCGCCCGTAACGATGGGACACGAGTTCTCCGGCGTGGTTTATGCCGTCGGCGAAGGCGTGGACGACCTCAAAGTCGGACAACACGTCGTGGTCGAACCCTACATCATCCGCGATGACGTACCGACAGGCGAAGGCAGCAACTACCACCTCTCCAAAGACATGAACTTCATCGGCTTGGGCGGCTGCGGCGGCGGCCTTGCCGAAAAAATCGCCGTCAAACGCCGCTGGGTGCATCCGATTTCCGACAAAATCCCGTTAGACCAAGCCGCTTTGATTGAACCCCTGTCCGTCGGCCATCACGCCTACGTCCGCAGCGGCGCGAAAGCAGGCGACGTGGCATTGGTCGGCGGCGCAGGCCCGATCGGTTTGCTGCTTGCCGCCGTATTGAAAGCCAAAGGCATCAAAGTCATCATCACCGAATTGAGCAAAGCGCGCAAAGACAAAGCCCGCGAATCCGGCGTTGCCGACTATATCCTCGACCCGTCTGAAGTCGATGTCGTCGAAGAAGTGAAAAAACTGACCAACGGCGAAGGCGTGGACGTCGCATTCGAATGCACCAGCGTGAACAAAGTACTGGACACCATGGTCGAAGCCTGCCGCCCGACCGCGAAAGTCGTTATCGTATCCATATGGAGCCACCCCGCCACCATCAACGTCCACAGCGTCGTGATGAAAGAGCTGGACGTGCGCGGCACCATCGCCTACTGCAACGACCACGCCGAAACCATCAAACTGGTGGAAGAAGGCAAAATCAACCTTGAACCTTTCATCACCCAGCGCATCAAGCTGGACGAGCTGATTTCCGAAGGCTTCGAGCGTCTGATTCACAACAACGAATCTGCCGTTAAAATCATCGTCAATCCCAACCTGTAAACGACTGACGGATTGATATAGCTAAATGGCTTTTTTCGATACGCAACTTATCGGTTGTCGTTATTCCTGCGCAGGCATGAATCCATTTTTGAAATTCAGAAACTGTTTTTCAAATCAAGGTTTCTCAAGTTTTACAATGGATTCCCGCCTACGCGGGAATGACGGAATTTGATGACATACCGTATTTAAAGTTAAGTATGCTCGCTATAAAAACACAAAGGTCGTCTGAAAACCTCAAATCGGTTTTTTCAGACGACCTTTTCTTCTGCCTGCTTTAGAACGTGTGTTTCAACGTAGCGGTCAGGCTGCGCGGTGTGCCGTAAACGTGGATGTCAGGCATGGGGCGGTAGCGTTTGTTGAACACGTTTTCAAAGTCCAAGCCGATGCGGGTGGATTTGCCGATTTTGTAATGCGCGGTCAAGTCCAGCGTAGCGTATGGGCGTTGGGTCAAGGCTTCTTTACCGGCAGCGGTGAGGGGCTGGTATTCATCATAGGCGTTTGTACCGCTTTGCCAGTTGACGTTTGCACCCAAGTTTAGGCGGTCGGTAACATCATACGCAGTAAAGAGTTTAAAAAGGTGGGCAGGATAAGAAGGGTTGACCACATTGCCCGAATCATCTTTGAGTTTGGAGTACGCATAAGAAGCATTCAGCAGCCATCTGTCGCTCAAGCGTCCGCCGACGGACAATTCCACGCCTTTGGTCGTTGTGTTATTAACAGATTCATAGTAATACCGTTGATTTTCCTCATCTTCAATTTCTTTCCCTAAATGGTCGCGTTTATTGATAAACGCAGCCGCAGAAGCGTTCAAACGGCCTTCAAACCCTGAGGCTTTTAAGCCGACTTCATATGTTTTGCCGCGTTGCGGTTCGAGCGGTTTGCCGTTTTGATCCAAATAGCGCACTTGCGGGCGGAATATGGTGGTATAGGAGGTGTAGGCTGTCAGATTGTCATTTAAATCATAACTTGCGCCCAAATAGGGGATAAATACCTTGTTTTTATGCCTGCTGTCGGCAAAATCGTTGCGATCGGAACTGTAGTGGTATTGCCAATCGACAAACCGTCCGCCGCCTATCAATGCCAGCCTGTCGGTTAGTTTGAAACGGGTCGAACCGTAAACAGAGAGGTTTTTCATATGGGCAAAGCCGTCACGAAGGTAGGGCATGGCCAGTTTTGTGAAATTTCCGTCGAAAAGGCGCAAATCAGGGACAACCCTATCTTTATCTTTTTCGTAATATGAAAGAGTTTCCTTATTGTGCTGATAGCTGATGCCGGCATTGAATTCATGTTTGCGTCCCAAAAGTGGGTAATCGCCGTCCAAACTCAGAGAAAAATCTTGGTCGGTGTACTTGGCTTGATCGCGCTCGGCAACGAATTTAGCGGAATAGTTCGGATAAATGACAAAAGGACCGGCTATACCGGAAACTGCATCACTTTTTCCATAAGTATGGCTGTAGTTGCCGTTCAGAGCCCAACCGTTTTCAAACTCATGATTGACAGAGGTGAAGATTTCCGCACTGTTTTCTTTACCGTAAGCCCATTTTGCCGAGGCATTGCTGCGCGGAGAGGCTGCAAATGGTTTGAAAGGTTGATTTTTTCTAGGGTTTCCCGCCACGGTCAGATAGCTGAAAGGCGAGCTGCCGGTATTGCGGAAACGGTGTATTTCCGTACCGATATTCCATTGGGTCTGAGGGGCAATGTCGTAGGACAGAATACCGTAGAACGTATGATTGTGGCGCGAAGTGTTCGGCAGGTAATCGCCGCCGTGGTCGCTGACCAAAATAGCGCGCCCACGCAAGGTATTGTCTGCATTCAAAGGCTGATTGGCATCAAGGACGAAGCGGTAGTGTTTCCACGAACCGACTCCGGCTTCCACGCTGACGGCAGGTTTGGCAGTTGGTTTTTTACGTTCCAAAGCAACCGTACCGCCCGGTTCGCCCATACCGCCGTTAGACAAACCGCTTGCGCCGCGCACAACGACGACTTGTTCGTACAATGCGCTGTCCAGATTGTTGGTGCCACGGCGGATGGCTTTACCGTCGTAAAGGAATTTGGGTGCGCCGTCCACGGAAATGCTGTCAATCGCCTGACTGCGCGAAATAAACTCGCTGTGGCCGGAGACGTTGTTGCCCATTTTGCTGTGGAACACGCCCGGTGTTTGTTTCAACACGTCCTGCAAGGTATCCAAACCTTGGTCGTCCATTTGTTTTTCGGTAACGACAGACAAAGACTGCGGCGTTTCGCGCTGGGTCAGGCGGATGCCGGTAGCAGCAGAGGAAGCGGGAATGGTGTAGTTGTTGGTCGTCTGTTTGCCGATGCCCTTTACTTGGACGGTAGGCAAATCAACCTGCTCAACCCCATCCCCTGCCCCGAAGGAATAGGCGGATAAAAGTGCCGCAGCAACAGCAACCGGCAAACGTGCCGGACGAAATTTAGATAATGGCATGGTGTCTCCTAATTATTTAGCCGTCCGAACAGCAGCGGAGTTCCAAACCTCCTTGCACCATTCGGCAGCAAACGGCTTTTTATGCATTAAATAAGAATTTTTATCAAATTTCTGTAATAGGATGAAATAAACGGTCGGAGTATAGGGAACTGACGGGCATGAATCAAATAATTTACACAGTCCCCGATACATCATTTTCATCTGCATGACCATCTTTCATTCTCAATCAAACAAATCCGACAGTTGTAAAAAAGGTCGTCTGAAAATTTTCAGACGACCTTTTCAATAATATAAGGATTTAGAAGAATGATATTTGCGTATTAGGTTGGCATTTGATTCTTCACCATTCCCCTACTCTATCCCCGCCCATTTGTGTGTCTGCACGCTCAACTGCCAATGCACGGGCGCGTCGGGGCGGCTGTTTAAGAGACCGATTTGGCGGATGGTGTCGTAAATGTTCATCACGCCGTTTTGTTCGCAGGGCGAAAGGTAGTAATGGCGCGCGCGGATTTTGCGTTCCATGTTTTCGCAGAACACAACGACATCGCCGTCCGCCACGATGCGTACTTCGTTGGCCTCGGCGATGCAGTTGGTTTCATATTTGGCGGCGTAGCAGGCTTTGGGGCTGGTGGCGACGTAGTCGATTTGCGGCGGCGCGGGCTTGAGTCCGTTGGTTTCGATGCAGAGGAAATAACCTTCTGCCTTGAGCGCATCCAGCAGCGTATCGAGATGCGGCTGGATGGTCGGCTCGCCGCCGGTGATGATGATATTGCGCGCAGTGTAGGTTTTCAGACGACCTAAGATGTCGGACAGGCTCATCATGCCGAATTTCAAATAATCGGTATCACACCAGCCGCACGCCAGATTGCATTTGCCCAAACGGACGAAAACGGCAGGCATGCCCGTGTTCCAGCCCTCGCCTTGCAGGCTCTCGAAAATTTCAACGATGCGGTATTGCGGATTTTCGGGGGAGACGCTGATTTTCTTCATACCGCCAACACCGCTGCCGCCGCCAGCATCGCAGGCAGACCTTGTTTGACGAGTATGCCTTTGTTGCCGGAAGAGAACGCGCCCCATGCGGCGGCAATCAACACGAAGCCGAGAAACAGAATCGTCGCGCCGTAAACGGCGTTGTCCGGCGCGGCAAACCGCGACCACACCAGCCCGATGCCGAGAAAACCGTTATACAGCCCTTGGTTGCTGAACAGGGTCTGCACTTGTTTTTGTTCCATAAATTCATAAGGCAGCTTGAACATTTCCGCCGCCTTTTCGCTGGGAATCTGCGTCATTTCAAGCCAGGCGATGTAGAAATGTTCGGCGGCGACGAGGAGGACTAAGAGGGTGGAAAGGAGTTTCATGGGTGTACCTTTTAATGGGTGTATTTGATATGGAAGGCCGTCTGAAAAAACGGGGAATCCTTACTGAAAAAAAGACAGTTTTACAGTAGATTCAAATAAGGACGCCCCACACCGTCATTCCCGCGCAGGCGGGAATCCAGACCTTGGTTTTTCAGAAATATTTAAAAATTGCAGTAATTCCAAATCTCTGGATTCCCGCCTGCGCGGGAATGACGCGGTTGGGCATACCTTATTTGAATTTACTCTACGGATACGTGCAAGATATTCCCTACTCCCCTTCATACTCTGCACACGATGTCGGCGTTTCCCACAATTTCACGCTGCACACTTTCAGCCCCGCGTTTTGCAAACGGTCATACATTTCGACCGCCATATTTTCGGCAGTGGTGCGGCAAGGAAGGCACAGGGTTTTCATGTTCCAGCCCTCCAAGAGCGCGGAGATTTGGCATTCGCGCTCGTTCCCGCCGTTGTAGATAAACGCGTGGTCGAAAGGGTCGGTAATGTGTTTTTTGACGGCGGCTTTGAGGTCGGTGAAATCCATCACCATACCGTCTTTCGGCCCGCCCCGTATGGGGTCGTCTGAAACGGTGATTTCGAGTTTGTAGGTATGCCCGTGCAGATTTTGGCATTTGCCGTCATGCCCGTCGAGCATGTGCGAGGAGTCGAAGGTAAATATCTTGGTAATTTTCATGGTGGGTACTTTAAATCGGTAAATAGCCCTGAAAGCCCATTTCGGCAGGCTTGCTGTTCGGATTCGGGGTCAGGCGGATGGTATGATTGCCGATGCGGTCGAGCAGGAGCAGGTTGTCCACGTCTTTCAGGTTGTCTTTATGCTGTTGAACATGGTCGGTCAACAGGGTTTGCAGGGCTTTGTGTTTGACTTCGGTGGGCGTGGCGGCAACGAACAGTCCGAAAGCGTGCGCCTCGGCAAGCTGTCCCGCGCGATAACCGCCGACATTGACGAAATACAGGTGCGGGGCGTTTTCAGACGACCCCTGTGGCTCGGCGATATCGGATACGTCAACATCGTAACCATCCACCCATTCGACAATCTGCCAGCCGTCGATGTGGATTTTGTCCGCATCGCCGAACCATGCAGCTTTGAGCGTGGGGATGGCTTCGCGGTAATCGTCGCACACGGCAAATTGGATGTCGTGCACTTCGATATTGGAGCGGCCTGCGTTACCGCCGAGATAGAACATATAAAGTTTGGTCATGATAAGGCTTGTATCGGATGATGGTTGTATTTTCAGACGACCCTTTTACTTTCCAAATATTCCGCCAGCCCGCGCTCGCGCAACACGCAGCTTGGGCATTCGTGGCAGCCGCCAACGATGCCGTTGTAGCAGGTATGGGTCTGTTCGCGGATGTAGTCCAGCGCGCCCATTTCGTCCGCCAGCGCCCAAGTTTGCGCTTTGGTCAGGTACATCAGCGGGGTATGGATTTGGAAGGCGTAGTCCATCGCCAGATTGAGGGTAACATTCATGGATTTGACGAATACGTCGCGGCAGTCGGGATAGCCGGAGAAGTCGGTTTCGCACACGCCAGCGATGATGTGCCTGATGCCCTGTCCTTTGGCGTAGATGGCGGCGTAGAGTAGAAACAGGGCGTTGCGTCCGTCTACGAAGGTATTGGGCAGGCCGTCTGAAGCGGTTTCGATGGCGGCGGTGTCGTCCATCAGGGCGTTGTGCGTAATCTGCTGCATCAGGCTCAAGTCGAGTACGGTTTGTTTGACGCCTAAATCCTGCGCGATCCAGCGGGCGCGTTCCAGCTCGACGGCGTGGCGTTGCCCGTATTGGAAAGTGATGGCTTGGACGTTTTCGCGCCCGTAGGTTTGAATCGCCTGAATCAGGCAGGTGGTGGAGTCCTGGCCGCCGGAGAAGATGACCAAGGCTTGTTGGTTTTGCATGGTGAATCCTAGTTTTGGTAACGCGGGAGGTTTGCGAACCGCGAAAATGGAAAAAAATCGTACGGATTATAGCGGATTTCGTCCGAATATACGCCGCCTGAAAGAACAAGGTCGTCTGAAACCCTAGAAAACGGTTTCAGACGACCTTTGGGGTGTTGCAAATCAGGCTTTGGGTTTCAACGCTGCCGCTTCTTTAGCAAGGCGGGTGATGATGTCCCAGTCTTTGTTTTTAACGGCTTCTTTCGGGGTCAGCCATGAGCCGCCGACGCACAAGACGTTGGGCAGTGCCAAGTAATCGGGCGCGGTGGCGAGGCTGATGCCGCCGGTCGGGCAGAAACGCACGTCGGCATAAGGACCGTAGAGTGCTTTGAGCATGGCTTTGCCGCCGACGACTTCAGCGGGGAAGAGTTTGAGGGTATCGATGCCGTGTTCCAAAGCCAGTTGGACTTCGCCCGGAGTAGCAACGCCCGGAATCAGGGGGATGCCGCTGTTGTGGCTGGCTTTGGCGAGGGATTCGTGCAAACCCGGGCTGATGGCGAAAACCGCGCCTGCGTCTTCGACGGCTTTGAGCTGTTCAGGGTTGGTAACCGTACCCGCGCCGACGATGGCGTTGGGCACTTCTTTGGCAATCAGGCGGATGGCGTCGAGGCCGACGGGAGTGCGCAGGGTAATTTCGAGGGTGGGGATGCCGCCTTCGACAAGGGCGTGGGACAAATCGACGGCGGTGCTTAAGTCGTCAATCGCCATGACGGGCACGACTGCGCCGGCAGTCAGGATTTCGCGTGGGGTCAGTTTGGACATTTCGATTCTCCAGGTGGGATGGGGTTGTCGTTTTTGTTGAGGTCAAATGGGACGGGGTTTAAGTTTTCAGACGACCTACGTCTTTGTTTTTTTCGCGGGCTAAGCCCACGCTACGTCTGCTGCGTTCAAACGGAACGGAGGTTTAAGTTTTCAGACGACCTTTGGGGCTGTATTCGGATATCCGTATCCGACAAATGCCCTGATAACGTCGGATTCGAAAATCCGACCTACGTCTTTGGTTTTGTTCGCGGGCAAAGCCCACGCTACGTCTGCTGCGTTCAAACGGAATGGTGGTTTAAGTTTCAGATGACCTTTGGGGGCTGTAGGTCGGATTCTTGAATCCGACATCTTAAACGGCTGTGTCGGATTCGAGAATCCGACAGTTGCTACGTCTGTTTTAAACGGCTTCAATAATTTTTCAGACGACCTTCCGTTTGAAAAGGTCGTCTGAAACGTACATCAGGCAAATTCACCGCCGAAGCTCATGGCACCGGTTTCTGCGCTGCTGGTCATGCTGCGGAAGTTGGCGAAGAGTTCGCGGCCACAGCCTTGTTGGTTCGCGCTCAAGTCGATGTGTTCGACTTCGCGGGCGTTCCATTCGGCCTCGTTAATCAGGACGTTGAGTTCGCCGGTAACGGAGTCGAAGCGGATCAGGTCGCCGGTACGGATTTTGGCGATGTTACCACCCATCAGGGCTTCGGGCGTCATGTGGATGGACGCGGGCACTTTGCCGGACGCGCCGGACATACGGCCGTCGGTCAGTAGCGCCACTTTGAAGCCGCGGTCTTGCAGGATGCCCAAAGGCGGGGTCAGTTTGTGCAACTCGGGCATACCGTTGGCGCGCGGGCCTTGGTAGCGGACGACGCACACAAAATCGCGTTCCAACTCGCCGCGTTCAAACGCTGCCAACACTTCGCGTTGGTCGTTAAACACGATGGCGGGCGCTTCGATGATGCGGCAGCCTTCGCGCACGGCGGACACTTTAATCACGCCGCGTCCGATATTGCCTTTCATCAGGCGCAGGCCGCCGTCTGGGGAGAACGGGTTGTCGGCTTTGCGCAGGATGTCGTCGTTGCCGCTGGTTTCGGGGGCTTCGCGCCATTCGAGTTTGCTGTCGATGAGGAAAGGTTCTTTGGTGTAGTGGCGCATACCGTGTCCGACGACGGTATCGACATCGTCGTGCAACAGACCTGCGTCCAGTAATTCGCGGATAACGAAAGGCAGGCCGCCTGCTGCGGTAAAGTGGTTCACGTCGGCTTTGCCGTTGGGGTACACGCGGATAAGCAGCGGGATGATGGAGGAAATTTCGTCGAAGTCGTCCCAATTCAAAATCACGCCGGCGGCGCGTGCCATGGCGACGAGGTGCATGGTGTGGTTGGTCGATCCGCCGGTCGCCATCAGGCCGATCAGGGCGTTGATGAAGGATTTTTCGGTCAACATTTCGCCCAAGGGTTTGATGGTGCCGTTTTTGATGCCGCGCGCGAGGTGTCCGGCGGCGTAGCGGGTCAGGGCTTCGCGCAAATCGGTATAGGGATGAACGAAAGCGGCGGCGGGCAGGTGTACGCCCATCATTTCCATCATCATTTGGTTGGAGTTTGCCGTGCCGTAGAAGGTGCAGGTGCCGGGGCTGTGGTAGGAGCCCATTTCGCTTTCGAGCAAGGCATCACGCCCAACTTTGCCTTCGGCGAAAAGTTGACGGGTGCGGGCTTTTTCTTTATTGCCTATGCCGCTGGACATCGGGCCTGCGGGAACGAAGATGCCAGGAATATGACCGAACGAAAGCGCGCCTATCATCAAACCCGGTACGATTTTGTCGCACACGCCCATAAACAGGCTGCCGTCGAACATTTGGTGCGACAGGCCGATGGCGGTACTCATGGCGATGACGTCGCGGGAGAACAGCGACAATTCCATACCGGCGTAGCCTTGCGTGATGCCGTCGCACATGGCGGGCGTACCGCCGGCGACTTGTGCGGTCGCGCCGTTTTTCTGCGCTTCGTCTTTAATTTGGTCGGGGAAGTCTTTAAACGGCTGGTGTGCGGAAACCATGTCGTTGTAGGCGGTGATAATGCCTAAGTTGGGAACGGTGTCCTGAAGCATTTCGATTTTGATGCTTTTGGGCATGGAGGCGTAGCCGTGCGCCAGGTTGCTGCAACCGAGCTGGTTGCGCTCCAGCCGTCCCATTTGTTTGGCGCTGCGGATTTTCGCCAGATATTTTTCGCGGGTCGGACGGCTGCGCTCGATGATGCGCTCGGTGATTTCGGCGAGCTTGGGGTGGATAGGAGTGGGATTCATGTTCGGTCTCCTGTCGGAAGGGGTGGTATGGGATTTTTGTTTGCGCGTTTCTGATTTTTTGTATTGGGTGTGGGGCGTTCAGCGTTTCAGACGACCTTTCAAACCATGCAAGGGGTCGTCTGAAAGCCTCACTCTATCTATGCAGGCTATTATAATACAAAACCTGTAATTTAGTTACAAAATAATCTGCTAAATGTAAGAAATTTGATTTAAATCGTGATATGCGTCATTTGTGAAAATCTACCAGACCAAACTCATCAAACTTTTAAACTAAGTCAAATAATTTGTAAAAATGAGAATAGACAAAATGTGTAGCCATGTGTAGTATTACTACTCATTAGCCCGCCTGTTTTGAAATTTTGATGCAGGCGATTGGTTTCCATTGCTTTTCTGCCGAAACCGCCCGTCTTTCACGGCATCCGGCGGCGCCGGCACAAGGCCTTCCTCAACGAGAGATAAAACGATGAGTACACAAACAAATTTTGATTTGGTGTTGTTCGGCGCGACCGGCGATTTGGCAATGCGTAAGCTGCTGCCTTGTCTGTATCAGGCGCACGTTGCAGGGTTGCTCAATCCTCAGGGTCGTATTTTAGGTGTCAGCCGCAGCGATTTGGATACGGCGGGCTTTTTGGCAAAAGTGGAAACCAACTCCAAAATCCATGTCAAACAAAACTTTTCAGACGACGCTTGGGCATCGTTCGTCAAACGCATCGAATATTTGAAAGTCGACGTTACCCAAGAAGCCGATTTTGCCGCTTTGGGCGAAAAAGTCAAAGCCCGCAAAGAGACCGACAACGTCATCATCTATCTTTCCACCGCGCCGAAATTCTTCGCGCAAGCCTGCGAAAACCTTGCCAAAGTCGGACTGAACGCCGACAACGCGCGTGTCGTTTTGGAAAAACCGCTGGGTACCGACCTCGCCTCTTCCCAACAAATCAATACCGATGTCGCCCGCTACTTCAAAGAAAGCCAAATCTACCGCATCGACCACTACTTAGGCAAAGAAAGCCTGCAAAACCTGCTGGCGCTGCGTTTTGCCAACGTGATGTTCGAGCCGTTGTGGAACAACAAATACATCGAAAGCGTACAACTGACCATCGCCGAACAACTCGGTGTGGAAGAGCGCGGCGAGTTCTACGACATTACCGGCGCGCTGCGCGACATGGTGCAAAACCACCTGATGCAAATGCTGTGCATGACTGCGATGGAAGCACCCGCCAGCTTGGATGCCGACGCAGTGCGCGATGAAAAAGTCAAAGTCATCAAGTCCTTGAAACCGCTGACCATCGAATCCGTCAACGAAAACGTCGTGCGCGGACAATACACCGCCGCCAAAGGCATGAACGGCTATCTGCAAGAAATCAACGTTCCGCAAGACAGCTTCACCGAAACCTACGTCGCCATCAAAGCCGAAATCGAAAACGACCGCTGGAAAGGCGTTCCCTTCTATCTGCGTACCGGCAAACGCATGGCGGGCAAAGTGGCGGAAATCGTATTGAACTTCCGTCCGCTGCAAAACCATATTTTTGAAAACAGCCAAGCCGCGCCAAACCGTTTGGTTATCGAATTGCAGCCGACCGAATCCGTACGCCTCTATACGCAGATGAAAGCGCCGGGCGCAGGCAACAAAGTCGAAATCGTGCCGCTGGCAGCCGACTTGGAAAAAGTCCTCGAAGGCCGCCGCGCCGAAGCTTACGAACGCCTGCTGCTGGACGTCATCAACGGCAAGCTCGCCCTCTTCAACCGCCGCGACGAACTCGAAGCCGCTTGGGAATATGTGATGCCGATTTTGGAAAACTGGGCAAGCAACACCACCCCGCCGCATGGCTACGACGCGCATTCATGGGGGCCGGAAGCCGCCCGCGAACTCTTGGCGCGCGACGGACACAAGTGGCACGAAGACCAGTAAAGCCTTTTCAGACGACCTTTGCTTGAAGCGTTCACGGTTCAAAAAGGTCGTCTGAAAACCATAAGGCGGCAGATTAGGCGTTTCCGCCGACATTCGCGCTGCCATCGACAATACAGGCTCTCACTTACTTTCCCGCTCACAAACACTGCCTTTCAGACGACCTCCTGCCTCCTTTTTAACAAAAGGGTCGTCTGAAAACAGAGAAAGGACACTTTTATGTTCGTTTGGCATAAATACGAAAACGCAGCAGCCGCTTCAGAGGCTTTGGCAGACGCAGTCGCCGCCGCGCTGCAAAACGCGCTGGATAACAAAGGCAGCGCAGTGTTGGCAGTTTCCGGCGGCCGCTCGCCGATTCCCTTCTTCCAAGCCCTGTCGCAAAAAGATTTGGACTGGCAAAAAGTCGGCATTACTTTGGTTGACGAGCGCATCGTGCCGACGACCCACGCCGACAGCAATACCGCCTTGGCACACGAATACCTGCTGCAAAACAAAGCCGCCGCAGCGACCTGGATTCCCGTTGTCGAAGCGGGTAAAACTGAAACTGAATTACAACCCGACAGCGTCGTTGCCTACGCGCTGAAACATTACAAACAACCTGACGTACTGATTTTGGGCATGGGCGGCGACGGACATACCGCCTCCCTTTTCCCGCAAGCGCCGCAGCTGAAGGCAGCCATCAACGAATCAGACGACCCGACCCTTATCCACACCACGCCCGTTACCGCGCCGCACGAGCGCGTCAGCATGACCTTGGGCGCCATCGCCAAAACGGAAAACGTCTTTTTGGCGATTCAGGGTGCGGAGAAAAAAGCCGTGTTCGACAAAGCCGCCGCGCGCGCCGATTTGGAATATCCGACCAGCCTGGTATTGAACCATCAAGGAGTAAACTGCCATGTCTTCTACTCAAACTGATATTCAACAACCCGTCGGCAAAAACTATCCGCGCCTGGTCGCTGACATTGGCGGCACCAACGCCCGCTTCGCGCTCGAAACCGCCCCGCAGCAGATTGAAAAAGCCCAAGTCTTGCCGTGCAAAGACTACGACACCATCGTCGATGCCGCCAAAGCCTATTTGGAACAGGCAGGCGGAGCCGAAGTCCGGCACGCCGCCTTCGCCATCGCCAACCCGATTTTGGGCGACTGGGTGCAAATGACCAACCACCATTGGGCGTTTTCCATCGAAACCACCCGTCAGGCATTGGAGCTGGACACCCTCATCCTCTTGAACGACTTTACCGCGCAGGCATTGGCGGTAACGCAGACTTCAAGCAAAGACCTGATGCAGGTAGGCGGGCATAAACCCATCGAATTCGCCCCCAAAGCCGTCATCGGGCCGGGAACCGGTTTGGGCGTGAGCGGACTGGTGCACAGCCCCGCAGGCTGGGTCGCGCTTGCCGGCGAAGGCGGCCATTCCAGCTTTCCGCCGTTTGACGACATGGAAGTTTTGATTTGGCAGTATGCGAAAAACAAATACGGCCATGTCTCCGCCGAACGCTTCCTCAGCGGCGCAGGTTTGAGCCTGATTTACGAAGCACTCGCCAAACGCGACAAACTGAAAAACTACCGCCTCAAACCGTCCGAAATCACCGAAAAAGCCTTAAGCGGCACGTCCCCGCTCTGCCGTCAGACTTTGGACATCTTCTGCGCCATGCTCGGCACGGTCGCCTCCAACCTCGCCCTGACGCTGGGCGCGCGCGGCGGCGTATATTTGTGCGGCGGCATCATCCCCCGCGTTTTGGAATATTTTAAAACCTCACCTTTCCGCAGCCGCTTTGAAAACAAAGGCCGTTTCGAAGCCTATCTCGCCGCGATTCCCGTCTATGTCGTCTTAAGCGAATTCCCGGGCATCACCGGCGCAGCGGCGGCACTCGACAACCACTTGAAAAACGTTTAATCACACAAGCCGCCCCGACAAGGGGCGGCACACACCGAAGGGCATATTTATGTTAAGCAAAATCAGCGAATCACTGTCAAACCTGTCGGGCGCAGAACGCAAAGTCGCCGAATGCGCCTTGGCGGAACCCAAATGGTTTGTCCATGCCGCCGTCGCCGAAATCGCCGAGCGCGCATCCGTCAGCCAGCCGACCGTCATCCGTTTTTGCCGCAGCCTGGGCTACAAAGGACTGCCCGAGTTCAAACTCGCCCTGTCCGCCAGCATAGGCCACGAAGGTATGCCCTACGTCCATGAAGAGCTCAACGCCGACGACGACATGAGCATCGTTGTCGAAAAAGTATTGGGCAACGCCGCCGCCTCCATTTTGGGCGAACGCCGCTTCCTGAAAGAATCCGAACTGGAAAACGCCATCGCCACCCTGATGCACGCCCGCCGTGTCGAGTTCTACGGCGTCGGCAATTCCGGTATCGTCGCCCAAGACGCGCAACACAAATTCTTCCGCTTCGGCATTTCCACCGTCGCCTACGTCGATACCCACACCCAACTGATGGCAGCCTCCGTCCTGTCCGACCAAGACGTCGTCGTCGCCATTTCCAACACCGGCTCGTCCATCGAGCTTTTAGACGCCGTCAGCATCGCCAAAGAAAACGGCGCGTCCGTCATCGCCCTGACCCGCAACGACTCCCCGCTGGCACAGCTTGCCGACTGTGTATTGAGTATCGCCACGCAGGAAAACGCCGAACTCTACACCCCCATGGTGTCCCGCCTGCTGCAACTCGCCGTCATCGACATCCTCGCCATCGGACTCGCCCTGCGCCTGGGCGATGCCGCCAGCCTGCAACTGCAAAAAAGCAAAAAAAGCATACACAACAAACACATCGATTACGATAAAGACTAAACAATATAGTGGATTAAATTTAAATCAGGACAAGGCGACGAAGCCGCAGACAGTACAGATAGTACGACAAGGCGAGGCAACGCCGTACTGGTTTAAAGTTAAGCCACTATACATTTTCAGACGACCCGACATATTCCAAGGTCGTCTGAAAATACCGGCCAAAAAATCAGTGCCGCCGTTTTCCCTCAATGTTGATACCCAACCCAAATAACGGCAGACCCCGCATTCACACCCAACCCTAAAAACGGAAACCCACCCGTTCCCGTTTCAGACGACCTCGCGGCCGTTTTCCCACAAAACCGTCCAACCTCAGGAGCATCCGATGAAACACCTTCACGACTTACCGGCTTGGTCAAAATTATGGATACATTTTGACGAAACCAAAGAACAACACATGCGCGAAATGTTCGATCAAGATCCGCAGCGTGCCGAACGCTACTGGCTGCAAGTCGGCGGACTGACGCTGGATTACTCCAAAAACCGCATCAACGACGAAACCATGGCACTGTTGTTCGAGCTTGCCCGTGAAGCCGGCGTACCCGAACGCATGCAGCAGATGTTCCGCGGCGAAAAAATCAACACCACCGAAAACCGCGCCGTCCTCCACGTCGCCCTACGCAACCGCACCAACTCCCCCATCGTCGTTAACGGCGAAGACGTCATGCCCAAAGTCAACCACGTCCTCCAACGCATGGGCGAATTCGCACACGAAGTCCGCAGCGGCAACTGGCTGGGCTATACCAACCAAGTCATCACCGACATCGTCAACATCGGCATCGGCGGCTCCGACCTCGGCCCGCTGATGATGTGTACCGCGCTCAAACCCTTCGGACACCCCCGCCTCAACATGCACTTCGTCTCCAACGTGGACGGCTCCCAACTGCGCGACGTATTGTCCAAAGTCCACCCCGAGACCACCCTCTTCATCATCGCCTCCAAAACCTTCACCACCCAAGAAACCCTCACCAACGCCCTGACCGCGCGCAAATGGTTCCTTGACCATGCAGGCGACGAAGCCGCCGTCGCCAAACACTTCGTCGCCGTCTCCACCAACCAAAAAGCCGTTGCCGAATTCGGCATCGACACCGCCAACATGTTCGAATTTTGGGACTGGGTCGGCGGACGATACAGCCTCTGGTCAGCCATCGGCCTGCCCATCATGCTCTATTTGGGCGAAGAAAACTTCATCGAAATGCTCAACGGCGCGCACCTGATGGACCAACACTTCATCAACACCCCGCTTGAGCGCAACATGCCCGTCATCCTCGCCCTCATCGGCATCTGGTACATCAACTACTACGGCGGCGGCAGCCACGTCATTGCCCCCTACGACCAACACCTCCACCGCCTGCCCAAATTCATCCAGCAGCTCGACATGGAGAGCAACGGCAAACAAGTTACCCTCGACGGCAAAGCAGTCGGCTACGAAACCTCCCCGATTATTTGGGGCGAAACCGGCATCAACGGTCAGCACGCCTTCTTCCAACTGCTGCACCAAGGTACCCACATCACCCCGATCGACCTCATCGCCTCGCTTGAAAAACGCAGCAACCTGCGCGGCCACCACGAAATCCTACTCGCCAACGTCTTCGCCCAAGCCGAAGCCTTCATGCGCGGCAAAACCCCCGACGAAGTCCGCGCCGAACTCAAAGCCCAAGGCATGGAAGCAGAGCGCATTGAAGAGCTGGTTCCGCACAAAACCTTCTCAGGCAACCGCCCGACCAACCTCATCCTCATGGACAAAATCAACCCCCGCAACATGGGCAGCCTGATCGCCATGTACGAACACAAAACCTTCGTCCAAGGCATCATTTGGGGCATCAACAGCTTCGACCAATGGGGCGTCGAACTCGGCAAACAGCTCGCCAAAACCATCCTCGCCGAGCTGACCGGCGAAACCGGCGTACAAAAACACGACAGCTCCACCACCCGCCTGATCAACCTTTATCTGAACGCCAACAAATAAAGACAGCCCCATCAGGACAAAAGGTCGTCTGAAAACCCAGATTTAAGGTTTTCAGACGACCTTTTCACTCCCTGTATAACGTTTATCAACCGTTAGACAGCGAAACAACAAACAAAATAACTGCACCAAAGGCAGAGCGGCTGCAACCGTTTTGACAAACAAACGATCAGGCTTTTCCATCCTCGGAAGCTGATATTGTTTCAGCCACCACAACCCCACCAGATAAGTAGAAACCGGTACGGACGCATAACCCGTCAAAAGACTGATGCCAATGGTAGCCTCACTGTTCCCGAAAAAATGGCGGACAATCGGTTCGGCAATCAGAGCAACCGCCACACCCACACACAATGCCCCGATCATTTGAACTGCAAACAGGCTCATACCGGCGATAATGCTTTGTTTTGTGTTTAATCCGAATCCTCGATTGACGGCAACGATATCAACTGCACACCATAACAGACACAACAACAGACCCGATATCATAAACATACATATTCTCCCTGTTTTCTAAGCTATTTTCAGACGACCTTTGCGCTTATTTCGCCGTTATAGTGGATTAAATTTAAATCAGGACAAGGCGACGAAGCCGCAGACAGTACAGATAGTACGGAACCGATTCACTTGGTGCTTCAGCACCTTAGAGAATCGTTCTCTTTGAGCCAAGGCGAGGCAATGCCGTACTGGTTTAAAGTTAATCCACTATTGCCCATTTCTTTGGCAACTTTGTAGATAGATTGGCCTTGTTTGATTTTGCTTAAGGCCAGTTGGCGGAAGTCTGTTGAGTAGGTCATGGTGGATAGTATGGAGGAAGTTAAGGTTTTTGGCTATATTTACTTGCATAACAAATGCCGTCTGAAAAATTGTGAGCTTTTCAGACGGCATTGAGCCGTAAATCATGGAACGCGTGCGTGCTGAAGCACACACCTTACGCATGGATTTTAGGTTTCATGCAGGCTACAGTTTGTTTGAGAATATGTTTTTTGTATTTCTTTACACTTTTTTTGATATTCAGGGTGAGCTATTAAGAAATCAGATATTGCAATATTAAAGTAATGATATGCTAAATTAATAGGTATAATTAATTCTTCAGGATTGAAATCATCTCCAACTGAAAAATAAATAGAAGGAGCTTTATCAATATACTCAAATCCATTTACCTCTTCATAATCTCCAATCCATCTGGTAGCATCTATTTTTTCATATTGAGCACCTATTACTCCAAAATGTCCGGTAGTTGTAATATTTTTAAAACACTCTAAAAGCGTATCTTTAGTTTCAAATTGGTAAATTGTTTCAAAAAAAATCGAAATAACAAAATGGTTGTTATTTATAGATTTTTTCTTTAAGTTTAGAAAAATATTATTTTTCATAATTTTTTCTTTAAATTATTCTAGGTGAATGTTTGTAATTCTTCCTGTATTTACATCAAAATATGATCTAAATTTGATTCCGTCAAAGGTTTCTGAGAATTGAATGACATTTTTTCTTTCCGATATTGATTTAGTTCTTTCATTTTGAGCAATTTTAGAGGCTTTTGAATATCCTTGTGAAGCAGCTTTTTGAGCCATTTGAAGTATTTTATCATCAGAAAATTTTTTAGGATCATAAACAGTTTTTATACTTGAAATTTCCTTAAATCCACCATCAGGTTTACCTGTCCTGTCTAGTGTAGGAATCTCATATTTAATTCGGGTAATGCCTTCAATATCAGTTTGGGTTTCAGATTTTACGCGTCCTCCTCGTGAATTTAGTTCTGCCATAAAATTGGTGCGGTTATGGGCTCCTTGTTTCGTGTTTAATCCGAATCCTCGATTGACGGCGACTATATCTACTGCACACCATAACAGACACAACAACAGACCCGATGTCATAAACATACATACCCTCCGTTCTTTCCAATCTGTTTTCAGTCAATCTTACACCAAGCCCGCCATTTCGAAAAATGCCCGATACGCCGCCGCCTTTTTCGCCAAACTCAAAGGATAAGCGCGCGAAGTGGACGGCAGGCGGGTTAGGGTCAAATCCCGTCCGGCAAACGGAAACGGCACGGTTTCGCCCGTTTTCGGCATTTTGATACCGCCGCCCTGAATATCGAGCAGGACTTCCGTCGCCTTGCCGCCGGTAGTGTAGATATGTCGGCAGTCGGGCATCTGCGCCAACACCGCCGCCAAATCGACGGTTTCGACCACTTGCAAAAACTTGTCGGACGCATTGCCGTGTTCCCGCACCGCCTTCAACACGGTCGGGCAGGACGCAATCCCCCGTTCGCGCAAAAACGCCTTGATTTTCTCCTCATCAAACGCTTTTTCAGACGACCTTTGGAAATGCGCCGCATCATTAAAAAACACCAGCCCGTAGACGCGCCACATATCGTTTTGGAAATTCGGATAATGAAACTGCATCGCGCGTTTGTCTTCCTTGGGCGGAAACGTCCCCATCATCATTACCGTCGCCTGCGGCGGCAGCAAGGCAGGAAAAGGGTGAGTTTCGATTTCAAGCGGGGCAGACATCATGATTTCCTTAATAAAAAATATTGAACACAAAGCAGCCGGTTGCCGCCTTTTCAGACGACCTTCTGCCCGTACCGCATCAGCGTCATGCCGCCGACTGCCGCCGCGCAGCCCGCAACCAGCGAAATATGCAGCGGTTCGCCCAAAACCCACGCCGAAGACAGCATACCGAAAATCGGCACGAGCGTAATATAAGCCGCCGCGCTGCCTGCACCCAAAGTCTTCACGCCTTCGAAATACCACGCGTAGGCCAATACCGTCGCGCCGATGACCAGCCACGCCAATGCCGTCCAACCGCGTGCATCCATCGCCGCCATTGCATCAAACGGCAGTCCGTCCGTCCACAACGCCACCACCGACAACATCAGCGCGCCGATGAACGACGTTGCCGCCGTTACCGTCAGCGCGTCTATCCCGCGCAAGACCGCACGTCCGATTAAGGTATAAGCCGCCCAGCAGACCACGCAGCCGAAAATCAGCCACTCCCCCGCCTTGATGCCGCCCGACAATACCGTCAACGGCTGTCCTTGCGTTACCGCCGTTATCGCACCACAAACCGCCAGCAGCATACCCACCAAAATCTTCGCATTTAAACGTTCGCCGAAAAGCCAAGCCGCCAGCAGCAGCGTCAGCACGGGATTCACCGCCACCACCACCGCCGCCTTACCCGCCGGCATCGCCTGCAAACCCAGCATGAAAAACACCGCATAGCCGCATACCCCGACGGAAGCGGCTGCCGTCAAGCCCAGCCATTGCCGCGCCGACAAAGCCGCCAAAGTCGCAAACCTGCTGCGTGCAAACAGCCAACCCAACAACAAAACCGAAGCCAACACAAACCGAACCGCCCCTCCCGTCAGCGGCGGCAGCGACTGCCCCAACATCCGCCCCATCGGCCAAGACGCACCCCACAACACCGCCATCCCCAGCAGTTTCAAATGTACAGAATAACGTTCCATCTCATTCCTTTATCAACGAAGGCCGTCTGAAAATCAGATTTTCAGTTTTCAGACGACCTTTGCAGCCGCCACAAACGCCGCTATTTTTTTCTTGTCTTTAATCCCTGCCGAGCTTTCCACGCCGCCGGACACATCCACCGCCGCCGCGCCGCTAGTTTTCACCGCATCGGCGACGTTTTCGGGCGTCAACCCACCCGCCAAAATCCACGGTTTGCCGATATTGCCGCGCAACAGCGTCCAATCGAAACTCTGCCCCGTACCGCCGTATTCGGTCGGATGGTAAGCGTCGAACAACAGCGCGCGCGCGTTGGGAAACTTGGCGCAGGCCGTCTGAATATCGGCGGCAGACTGCACGCGCACGGCTTTGAGATACGGACGGTCAAATTGGCGGCAGAAGTCATCGTCTTCATCGCCGTGAAACTGAATCACGTCTATCGGCACTTGGCGCAAAATTTCGCGGATATTTTCCGCCGTTTCATTAACAAATAAAGCAACCGCCGACACAAAGGGCGGCAGCACCGCCACGATTTCCTTCGCCTGCGCCGACGTTACCGCGCGTTTGCTTTTTGCGTAAAACACCAGCCCGACGGCATCCGCGCCCGCTTCGGCGGCGGCAAGGGCATCCTCGGGGCGGGTGATACCGCAGATTTTGGTACGGATTTTCATATCCCCCTCTCTTATTCGGAAAACAAGGATTATAGCGGAACAGCCCGCCATGACGGCAACAGGCTTCTTAAAGAAATCCCACTGTGAGACCTTTGCAATAACATGAGTTATTAAAATTTTATGCTCAATACCATTTTTAAAATGAAGAACCTCCCTGATTTCTTCTACTTTTTTCTCAATATCAGAAAGGTTTTAGCCAATTGAAAATTTTTTAGCACATTTTTATGCGTCAAATTTTGTTAACAGACTATTTTTGCAAAGGTCTCACTGTAAAAATGCAGCAAACTTGAATCTTTCCCCGCCACGGCGTAACCTTACGCCTTTATCCGATTACCGACGGGAGCCGACAACATGACCGAACCTAAAAACACCCAACCTTCCCTGCCCGAAGACGAACGTAAAAATCCCGTTTACCGATTAGGGCAGGCCGTTGCAGGATTTA
The DNA here is from genome assembly GCA_003028315.1 of Neisseria mucosa. NCBI lineage: Bacteria > Pseudomonadati > Pseudomonadota > Betaproteobacteria > Neisseriales > Neisseriaceae > Neisseria > Neisseria mucosa. Next base: position 1,655,962 of record CP028150.1, read on the forward strand.
TGCTGGTCGTCTGGGCTGGCGTGTTGGCATTGGTTTTTTATTTGGTTTTCCGCTTTTGGTTCAGCTGACAGACAGCAAGCTGCCATCGTTTCTTTAAGCGTATCCTTCCCAAAACAGAAAACCGTCTGCCGATAGATTTCGAAACATATCGCCCAATAACCCATCTGCAATTTATCTTGGTACGCTATAAACTGCCTCATGCCAAACACAAAGGTCGTCTGAAAAATTTTCAGACGACCTTTTGTCAAACTCTCAACAAATAACCATATACGCTTATGATATAATGATAGCCTTTCTCATCTGTAAACTTGGAAATTATTTTTATGGAAACACTGCAACCTTCCCAGCACCCTATCACCCCCCAAAACTCCGTCAACGAACCCAAACGTCTACGCGCAGGCGAAGGAGTAAGCTGGTTTACCGACTCATGGCGTATTTTCAGTAAAAACAAATTCAAATGGATGGGCGCAATTATTTTAGTCAGCCTTATTCCGCTCTTTGTAGGTTTTCTATTCGGTTTGCTAGGCATTGAAAGCCCGCCCGCTGATTTCAATGATTTCACCTCAACCATAATAATCCGAGAATTGCTCTTCAATCTGTTTTTCTATTGGGTGGGCTTTTGTTTCCTCGGCGGTATCGTGCTGCTTGCAGCCCAAACCGCGCAAGGTAAGAATTTCAACTTCGGCTCTCTGTTTGCCGGATTTTCGATTAAAAAAAGCGGAGCATTCCTGATTCTTTTACTGCTGAGTATCGTCGTATGCCTGCTTTTAGCTTTGGCCGTTGTTATTCCTTTCAGCATATTCGCCAACGGAAATTTCTTAAGGGCAGACTTTATGCCGGCCTTTCCGATTTTATTTATTATCCTGTTGGTTATTATCGCCATTTACTCCATGATGTTTTGGCTGGCTCCCGCCTTTGTCATGTTGGAGGATATGAACCCTGTTGCCGCCATTAAGGCCAGCTTCAATGCCTGCCGCCGCAATATCCCAGCCCTGCTGGTATACGGCTTAATTTGGCTGGGTATCGGTATCGCGTTTTGGTTCATATTTATGATAGTCATGATTTCCGCATTTGCAACAGAAGCATCAATACAGCAATCAACCGCGCTCTCCGGCCCTTTCCTTATTTTGTTCTTCATCTTCTTATTGATTACTTACCTGGTTCTCTACCCTGTAGCAATGATCGGCATATACACCGCCTATCGCAGTATTTTCCCCCAAGGTCGTCTGAACAAATACTAATCTTTCAGTAGAAGATGGTTATTTCTTCTCAAAGTCGTCTGAAACCTATTTCAGACGACTTTTTCAATTCGATGTTACCAGCCATGCAACAAAACCTATGCCATACAAACCTTGCCCCACCTAAATTTGACACCCGCCCTCCGACTGCCTACAATTCAGGTTTCTCAAAAATCACCGTACATTCCGTACACCATTCTTTTCAGACGACCTCTGTCTTCCGAATCCCATTCTTTTCCAATACAACTGTCAAAAATCATGCACGTTTCAGAACTACAAACCCTACACATTTCCAAACTCTTGGAAATGGCAGAAGAACACGGCATTGAAAACGCCAACCGTTTCCGCAAACAAGACCTCGTATTCGCCATCGTCCGCCAAATGATGAAGCAGGGCGAAAGCTTCACCTGCTCCGGCACGCTCGAAATCCTGCCCGACGGCTTCGGCTTTTTACGCAGCGCAGACACTTCCTACCTCGCGGGTCCCGACGACATCTACGTCTCACCCACGCAAATTCGCCGCTTCAACCTGCATACGGGCGACACCATCGAAGGCAGCGTACGCGTACCCAAAGACAACGAACGCTATTTCGCCCTCGTCCGTCTCGACAGCATCAACGGCGATCATCCCGAAGTCTGCAAGCACAAAATCCTCTTCGAAAACCTCACCCCGCTTTTCCCCACCAAGCAATTCAAACTCGAGCGCGACATTAAAGCCGAAGAAAACCTTACCGGCCGCGCCATTGATTTAGTTTCCCCCATCGGCCGCGGACAACGCGCCCTTTTGGTTGCGCCGCCGAAAACCGGTAAGACCGTGATGCTGCAAAACATCGCCCACGCGATTACCGCCAATTATCCCGACGTCGAACTCATCGTCCTTTTGATTGACGAACGCCCCGAAGAGGTTACCGAAATGAGCCGTTCCGTACGCGGCGAAGTCGTGTCTTCTACCTTCGACGAACCGGCGCAGCGCCATGTTCAAGTGGCCGAAATGGTGATTGAAAAAGCCAAGCGTATGGTGGAACACAAAAAAGACGTGGTCATCCTGCTTGACTCGATTACCCGCCTCGCCCGCGCCTATAACACCGTCGTGCCGACCTCCGGCAAAATCCTCACCGGCGGCGTAGATGCCAATGCCCTCCACCGCCCCAAACGCTTCTTCGGCGCGGCGCGCAACGTTGAAGAAGGTGGCTCGCTCACCATTATTGCGACCGCTTTGGTAGAAACCGGCAGTCGCATGGATGATGTGATTTATGAAGAATTTAAAGGCACAGGCAATATGGAGCTGCACCTCGACCGCCGCATGGCGGAAAAACGCCTGTTCCCCGCCATCAACATCAACAAATCCGGCACGCGCCGCGAAGAGCTGCTGGTACCGAACGACCAGTTGCAGCGCATGTGGCTCTTACGCAAATTCTTGCATCCGATGGACGAAATCGAGGCCACCGAATTTTTGGTGGGCAAACTCAAAGATTCCAAAAACAACGACGATTTCTTCGAGCTGATGCGCGGAAAATAAAATCATCGAAGGTCGTCTGAAAACGATGGATTAAGTTTTCAGACGACCTTTCTCATTTCCGACAACCTGTCCCCTCATATCCAAACGAGAAAACCCCATGACCTGCCCCATCTGCACTGCCGACAACGAAGACATTTTGCTGCAAACCCCAAACCTGCGCGTTATCGCCGTCCACAACGAAGCCTCAGCCCCGGCATTCTGCCGCGTCATCTGGAACGACCACATCGCCGAGATGACCGACCTTTCAGCCGCCGAACGCGCCGAAATCATGGAAATGGTGTATAAAGTCGAAGCCGCCATGCGCCAAGTGTTCCGTCCCGCCAAAATCAACCTTGCCAGCCTGGGCAACGTCGTCCCCCATCTGCATTGGCACGTCATCGCCCGCTTCGAAAACGATGCCAACTTTCCCGCCCCGATTTGGGCAGCCCCCGTCCGCGAACACGGCATGACCCTGCCGGACCACTGGACGGAACAAGTCAAAGCCCTGCTGGCGTAACGTTCAGACGACCTCAATAGGCGTATCGGATACCGCATATCAACCGATTTTCAGACGACCCCTGCCGAAAAGGTCGTCTGAAACCCAAGCAAAGGAAACCATATGACCTGGCAAACCTCCCGCCGCCATTTCCTCCGCGCCTGCTCCGCCGCAGCCGGAGCCGGACTGCTGCAAGCCTGCGGCACCGGCACGACCGTTACCCCGTCCACTCAAACCGGCAACACAGCGAAAGCCCAACCCGTGCAGCCCAAAACCAGCCATCCCCCACGCTCCGGCGACAACCTCCTCCGCGTCGTCGCCCCTTCCGGCTTTGCCGAAGACCCCAACCGCGTCAACGCAGGCTTGACCCGCCTCTATAACGCAGGTTTTACTGTGACCAACCAACAAGCAGGCAGCCGACGCTATCAACGCTTCGCTGGCTCCGACGCCCAACGTGCCGCCGACTTCCAAGAGGTCGCCACCGGCCGCGTTGAAACACCCAAAGTCCTCATGGGCTTGCGCGGCGGCTACGGCGCGGCACGCATCCTGCCGCAAATCGACTTCGCTTCACTCGGCGCCAGAATGCGCGAACGCGGCACCTTGTTCTTCGGCTTCAGCGACGTTTGCGCCGTCCAACTCGCCCTGCTCGCCAAAGGCAATATGGCAAGCTTCGCCGGCCCTATGGTTTACAGCGAATTCGGCAAACCCGAACCCAGTGTCTTCACCATGGATTCGTTCATCCGCGGCACCACCAACAACGTCAACATTATCGACGTTCCCGCCATCCAACGCGCCAACGTCAACGTCGAAGGTACCTTATGGGGCGGCAACCTCAGCGTTCTCGCCTCCCTCGCAGGCTCGCCCTATATGCCCGACATCCAAGGCGGCATCCTGTTCGTCGAAGACGTCAGCGAACAACCCTACCGCATCGAACGCATGTTGAACACGCTTTATCTTGCAGGCATCCTGCAAAAACAACGCGCCATCATCTTCGGCGACTTCCGCATGGGCACCATCCGCGACGTATACGACTCAAGCTACGACTTCTCCGCTGTCGTCAACCACGTCTCACGCACCGCCAAAGTCCCCGTCCTGACAGGCTTCCCCTTCGGACACATTACCAATAAAAGCACCTTCCCCTTGGGTGCACATGCCAAAATCCACAGCACTGCCAACGGCGGCTACACCGTAACCTTTAGCGGCTACCCTACCCTGAACCCCGCCGCCCTAACCCTCAACAACCTGCTGCCCCCACCCATGCCCACCTTTGACGGTGCTACTTACAGCCCCATAGTCGAAGAAATTACCGAATAAACAAGATGCCGATCCAAGAGAAGGTCGTCTGAAAAGTTTTCAGACGACCTTTTTTATCCCCTAATCATTGAACCGATTAATGTTTTTTTGTACAATCCCCGCCATCTTAACCATTCCTCAGGCCGTCGGAAAAGCGGCCTGAACCTTTTTGCAAAGAAAGCCCATGTCCCAAGAAATCCTTGACCAAGTGCGCCGCCGCCGCACGTTTGCCATCATCTCCCACCCCGACGCGGGTAAAACCACGCTGACCGAAAAACTGTTGTTGTTTTCAGGCGCGATTCAGAGCGCGGGTACGGTAAAAGGCAAGAAAACCGGCAAATTCGCCACCTCTGACTGGATGGAAATCGAGAAGCAGCGCGGCATTTCCGTGGCATCAAGCGTGATGCAGTTCGACTACAAAGACCACACCGTCAACCTCTTGGACACGCCGGGACACCAAGACTTCTCCGAGGACACCTACCGCGTTTTAACCGCCGTGGACAGCGCATTAATGGTCATCGACGCGGCAAAAGGCGTGGAAGCGCAAACCATCAAACTCTTGAACGTCTGCCGCCTGCGTAATACGCCGATTGTGACGTTCATGAACAAATACGACCGCGAAGTGCGCGATTCTTTGGAATTGCTGGACGAAGTGGAAAATATTTTAAAAATCCGCTGCGCGCCCGTCACTTGGCCAATCGGCATGGGCAAAAACTTCAAGGGCGTGTACCACATCCTGAACGACGAAATCTATCTCTTTGAAGCCGGCGGCGAACGTCTGCCGCACGAGTTCGACATCATCAAAGGCATCAATAATCCCGAATTGGAACAACGCTTTCCGCTGGAAATTCAGCAGTTACGCGACGAAATCGAATTGGTGCAGGCTGCTTCCAACGAGTTTAATCTCGACGAATTTCTCGCCGGCGAACTCACGCCCGTGTTCTTCGGCTCGGCGATTAACAACTTCGGTATTCAGGAAATCCTCAATTCATTGATTGACTGGGCGCCCGCACCGAAACCGCGCGACGCGACCATACGCATGGTCGAGCCTGACGAGCCGAAATTTTCTGGATTTATCTTTAAAATCCAAGCCAATATGGATCCGAAACACCGCGACCGCATCGCCTTCTTGCGCGTCTGCTCCGGCAAATTCGAGCGCGGCATGAAGATGAAACACCTGCGCATCAACCGCGAAATCGCCGCGTCCAGCGTGGTAACGTTCATGTCGCACGACCGCGAGCTGGTGGAAGAAGCCTACGCAGGCGACATCATCGGCATCCCGAACCACGGCAACATCCAAATCGGCGACAGCTTTTCCGAAGGCGAACAACTGGCGTTCACCGGCATCCCCTTCTTCGCGCCCGAACTGTTCCGCAGCGTCCGCATCAAAAACCCGCTGAAAATCAAGCAACTGCAAAAAGGTTTGCAACAGCTCGGCGAAGAAGGCGCGGTGCAGGTGTTCAAACCCATGAGCGGCGCGGATTTGATTTTGGGCGCAGTCGGCGTGCTGCAATTTGAAGTCGTTACCTCGCGCCTCGCCAACGAATACGGCGTAGAAGCCGTGTTCGACAACGCATCCATCTGGTCGGCACGCTGGGTATCGTGCGACGACAAGAAAAAGCTGGCAGAGTTTGAAAAAGCCAATGCGGGCAACCTCGCCATCGACGCAGGTGGCAACCTCGCCTACCTCGCCCCCAACCGCGTGAATTTGGGACTCACGCAAGAACGCTGGCCGGATATTGTGTTCCACGAAACGCGCGAGCATTCGGTGAAACTGTAATAGATTAAAAAGGTCGTCTGAAAACCGTTTCAGACGACCTTTCCTTATATTGCTGCGACGTTTAGCGCATAATCCGCGCCAACCCCGGCAAAAAATATTCCGTCAGTTCCAACACCTCGCCATCCCAATCAAAATAAGACCTGCGGGCGGCGACAGGTCGTCTGAAATCATCCTGACCGCCTGCGTTTTCCATCAGACAAAACTCGAACGCCGAACGCTTCAGGGGCAGCGTGCCGTCAAACAGCCGCTCGCCCAAAGGCTGCGTGCCGCAATCCAACACGCCGCGCCAGGCTTGGGATTGCAGGCTGCACGCGCTGCGCGCCTGTACGACGGGAACGCCGTCCAAACGCAGCAAAACATCGCGGACAAATTGCGGGGCGGCGGTTTCGGCATGGTTTTCGCCAGATGAATTACCCAGCCCGTCCAGTTCACCCATATACAGTACTTTTACCGTAAAACTGCCGCCCAAGGCGCGTAAGGCGGCGGTCAGCGATTGCGCTTGGCACAAGGCGGCGGCGCGTTCGTTCCAGCCTTGCGGCAGCTCGTCAGGAAGTTTGTCTTGCCAATTTAAAGGGAGATTCATGGGGTTTAGATTGATGTGTTTCATGTGTTAATCGTTTTCAGACGACCTTTCGTCCGTCTCCACCTTATCTAACTCCATCCACTCCGCATCGGGAAAATCTGTTTTCAGACGACCTTTTAGATACGCCAAGCTGTCTTGGGCGATGTGTTCGTCGCGGCTGTCGTGGATGTGGTTGAAAATCAGGCTGTGCAGGCTGATGCCGTATTGCTTGAGTGTGGCGAAGCTGAGCAGGGTATGGTTGATGCTGCCGAGCCGCCCGCTGGTAACGAGAATGACGGGATAAGCCTGTTGCTGAATATAATCAATGGTTAACAGGTTTTCCATCAGAGGAACCATCAATCCGCCCGCGCCTTCGACCAATACGATTTCGTATTGTGCCGCCAGCTGCTGCGTGGCGGCGCGGATTTTGTTCAAGTCCAAAGCCCTGCCGTCCAGACGGGCGGCGAGATGGGGCGAGGCGGGATAGCTGAAGATTTCGGGCATGGTCAGCCGCTGTTTGTCGGCTTCCTGCATGGGTATGCCCATGATGTTGCGGTGGACGGCGATGTCGTCGGCGATGTTTTGGCAACCGGTTTGCACGGGCTTTTGCGTGATCACGCTTTTGCCCTGCTGCAACAATTGTTTTGCCAACATGCCGGTGGCGACGGTTTTGCCGATATCCGTGTCTATGCCGCTGACGAAGTAAACGCCTTTCATTTGTTGTGTTCCTTCAAGATTTGTACGGTTTTGTCAGCAAGTTCGGTCAAGAGGTCGTCTGAAATGATGTAAGGCGGCATGAGGTACACCAGCCTGCCGAATGGGCGCACCCAAATGCCCTGCGCCACGCAGTCCGCTTGAAAACGCGCCATATCCACGCCTTTTTCCAGCTCGAGCACGCCGATGGCACCCAAAACGCGCACGTCTTTCACACCGCGGATGTCCCATGCGGTTTTCAGACGACCTTTTAAGATGCTTTCGATGCGGCGGATATTTGCCTGCCAATCTTGGGACAAAAGCAGCTTGACCGAAGCGCAGGCAACGGCACACGCCAGCGGGTTCGCCATAAATGTCGGGCCGTGCATAAACACGCCCGCTTCGCCGCGCGAAATCGTTTCGGTGACTTTTTGCGAAGTGATTGCCGCCGCCAGCGTCATATAGCCGCCGCTCAAGCCCTTGCCGATACACATAATATCCGGCACGACCTCCGCGTGTTCGCAGGCAAACATCTTGCCCGTGCGCCCGAATCCGGTGGCGATTTCGTCAAAAATCAACACGATATCAAATTCGTCGCACAAATCGCGCAATCCGCGAAGATACTGCGGATGATAAAAATACATGCCGCCCGCACCCTGCACGACCGGCTCTAAAATAAAGGCGGCGATATCCCCATGATGCGCTTCAAACAAGGCGCGGACAGGCTGCAAATCCGCTTCGTCCCACTCATCATCGAAACGGCTTTTCGGATTATCGACAAAATAACGCTGCGGCAGAGCGCTGCCGAAAATATGGTGCATCCCCGTTTCCGGATCGCAGACGGACATCGCGTTCCAAGTATCGCCGTGATACCCGCGCCGCACCGTCGCAATATTCTGCTTCGCGGTCAAACCCCGCGCCTGCTGGTATTGCACCGCCATTTTCAACGCAACTTCCACCGAAACCGAACCCGAATCCGCATAAAAAATACGGTTCAGCCCCTGCGGCAAAATCCCGACCAACAACTTGCCCAGTTCCACCGCCGGCTCGTGCGTCAAACCGCCGAACATCACATGCGACATTTGTTTAATCTGCGCCTCAACCGCCTGATTCAAAACAGGATGATTGTAGCCGTGTATCGCACACCACCAAGACGACATCCCGTCGATCAGCCGCGTACCGTCCGCCAATTCGATATGCACGCCCTCCGCACGGCGCACCGGATAAACAGGCAACGGATCGGTCATGGACGTATAGGGATGGAGCAGATGGGCGCGGTCGAAATCGAGCAGGGAGGAATTTTCGGAAATCATAGGATGTTCTTTTGCTTAATCTGATTTTGACGGCATATATACGCAAACCGCCGTATTTTCGCGACAAATTTTATCATTAAGCCCCGGTCATATGTAAATTACCCTCATATCCTTGACGTTCACATGAATCAGACAGTAACATCGCCAAGACTGAATAATATATATTGATAATTGACTACTATGGCAAAACTGAAAACCATCGCCCTGACGCTGTCCGGTTTATCCGCCGTTTCCGGCGCGGCCGCCGCACAAAACGCCACTCCCAACCAAACAGGTATGGCAATGATGCGGCTCAATTCTGCCCTTCTCGACCAAGCCAAAGCCAAGACTTTCGGTTCCGGCAGCCTGTGGGCTTCATTGAAAAAAGACTTCCGCATGAGCGAAGTCAATTCCGAGCTGGTTCGCCGCCACGAAAGCAAATTCGCCGCAAACGGTGCCTATTTCGACCGCACCATCACGCGCAGCAAACCTTATATGTACCATATTGCAACCGAAGTAAAAAAACGCAATATGCCCGCCGAAATCGCACTCCTCCCCTTCATTGAAAGCGCATTCGTCACCAAAGCCAAATCCCACGTCGGCGCATCCGGCCTGTGGCAATTCATGCCGGCAACCGGCCGTCATTTCGGCTTGGAAAAAACACCTTTGTATGACGGCCGCCACGACGTATATGCCGCGACCGACGCCGCGCTGAACTACCTGCAATATCTGCACGGGCTATTTAACGACTGGTCTTTGGCTTTGGCTGCATACAACTGGGGCGAAGGCAATGTAGGCCGCGCCGTCAACCGTGCCCGCGCACAAGGCCTGGAACCAACTTACGAAAACCTGCGCATGCCGAACGAGACACGCAATTACGTTCCAAAATTGCTGGCTGTCCGCAATATCGTCGCCAGCCCCCAAACTTTCGGCATGAATATCAGCGAAATCACTAATCAGCCTTATTTCCAAACAGTCAGTATTGACAAACCCATCGACAACAGCACCATCGCCCGCCTTGCCAATATCAGCGAGAGCGAGCTGCTGACATTGAACCCTGCCTTCAACGCACCTGTCTTCATCCCGAAAAACAACCGCAAATTATTGCTGCCCGTTTCCGCCGTATCCGCATTCGAAAAAAATTACCGCAATGCAAACCCCGAGACACTGCTCTCTTTCAATGCTTATACCTCGGCCCGCAATACCAATCTAAACACGATTGCGACAGAAACCGGGATGAGCGTTGCCGAAATCAAACGACTGAACGGCTTAAACGGCAATTCGCTGTCTGAAGGACGTACCATTTTGGTTGCACAAACCGATACTGCTACCAAACAGGATATGATTAATTTCATCGATACTGACAATACTCCGGATACCTACCGTTCGAATATGCCGACAATGGCTCCGATTCAAACGGCAGAACTCAAAACCGATACAGTCAAAAAAGTCGTCGCCCCTGCCAATACGGTTGCACAAGAACCTGCTCCAACAACCTTTGATTTTGTTGCCAATACCAAAGCTGCAACTGCCCCTATCGCCGCCGATGCCGTTACAACCGCCCAACCCCGTGTAGAACGCGTTCAAACCGTACAATCCACGGAAGCCAAACCTGCTACGGACACAACTGTCATTGCGGCGGCCGAGCCTGCACAACCTGCCTTAACCTTAACAGAACCTCAGGTCGTGGCATCGGCAAAATCAGCTACCCCTTCCACTCCTTCTGCAGTCGAAGAACCTGACCAAATGATAGCATTGCTTGCCAATGTTGATTCACATCTGCAAAAAGCAGAAGAGGATCAAACAACTGTTGCTCAAAATATCACGCATCATCAAGAGGTTGACGCAACCAAAGCGCGCAGCGAACGCATTGCCGAAAATATTGCCAAGCATCAAAGCCGTACTGAAGCACGACTGGCAAGAGCAAATAATCAATCACCTGCACAGCCGACAACTATGGCAGGTATGCACCGCGTAGCTGATGGAGATACTTTGTTCAATATCTCTAAACGCTACAACTTAAGCGTTGCCGATTTGATTGTGGCCAACAACATCAAAGGCAGCAATATCCGCAAGGGTCAGCTGTTACGCGTTAGCGCGGCTCCGGTCAAAACCCGTAAAAATAACATTCAAAATGTTTCTTATACAGTCCGCAGAGGCGATACGCTCAATACAATTGCCAACCGCTTTAACGTAGATGTCAACGATATCCGCCGCTGGAATAAAAATACCCGAACCGTTACCCCGGGTCAGCGTTTGAAATTGATGGGCAGCTAACCGTGTAATCAAACAGCAAAGGTCGTCTGAAGTTTTCAGACGACCTTTTTGTATAGTAAATCATAATAGGAAATAATTAATCATCGTCATTCTGCGCAAGCAGGAATCCCGACCTCAGATTGTCAGTCATACTTTAGAATTGCCGTAAGCTCAAACTCTTAGATACCTGCCTGCTAGCCCAATCCATCCATATTGTATCCATGCCAAAATATAAAACGTCGTCTGAAACCCGATTGCCGGTTTTCAGACGACGTTTTGATGCCGTTTATTTCAAACAGACTTACTGCTGCGCGGCTGGTTGGCTAACGGTTTCGCGTTTCAAACCGCCGCCGAGTGCTTTATAGAGGTCGGCAAGGTTTTCCAGACGGGTAAGCTGGTTGGCAAGCAACGCGGTTTCTGCTCCATAGCTGCTGCGTTCTGCGTCAAGCAGGTCGAGGGCGTTGGATACGCCGTGTTTGTAGCGCAGATTGATAAGGCGCAGGGAGTCGTTGTAAGCGCGGCTTTGTTTGTTTAGCGCGGCGTAGCTCTTGTCGAGTTGCTCGCGTGCGACCAATGCGTTGGATACGTCTTGGAAGGCGGCTTGGACGGCGGCTTCGTAAGCGACGATTTGCGCCTCTTTACGCAGCTTGGCTACGTCGAGATTCGCTTTGTTGGTACCCCAGTTGAAAATCGGCAGGGTAATGGAAGGAGCGAACGACCAGATGCCCGTACCGCTTTTGAAGAGGCCGCTCAACTCGCCGGACGCGGTGCCGACCGATCCGGTCAGGCTGATGGTGGGGAAGAAGGCGGCACGCGCTGCGCCGATGTTGGCATTGGCTTGTTTGAGCGAGTGTTCTGCGGCGCGGATGTCGGGACGGTTCAGCAGGACTTCGGAACTCAAGCCGGCAGGCAGTCGGGTGATTTTGAACTGTTTGCTCAAAGGCAGCGCGGCAGGCAGGTCTTCCGGCAGGGGTTGGTTAATCAGGGTCGCCAAGGCATTGCGGGCTTGTTCGCGGTTTTTGACGGCGTTCGCGTAATCGGCTTTGGCGGATTCAATCAGGGCTTCCTGTTGGCGCAAATCGACAGCGGAAATCACGCCTGCTTTGTGGCGCATTTGGGAAAGTTTGTAAGTGGTTTCGCGGGTTTTAAGCACGCGCTGCGCCAATGCCATCGATTCTTGGGCGTACAGTTCGTTGAAATGGGCTTTGGCAACGGCGGCAATCAGGGCAAGGTGGGCGGCATCACGGTTCGCGGCTACGCTGAAATAACCTTGCAATGCGGCTTGGCTGTTGCTGCGGACGCGTCCGAAAAGGTCCAGCTCGTAGGCTGCTGCGCCCAAACCGACGGTGTATTCGCTGCGGGTAACGCCGCCGCTCAAACTGCCTACCCGAGTTCCGGTACCGCTGGCGTTGATACTCGGCAGCAGGTCGTTGCGGGCAATCATGTATTGTTTGCGGTAGATTTCGGCGTTCAATGCGGCGGTGCGCAAGTCGGTATTGCGCTCCAACGCGATGTCGATAAGGCGGTGCAGGCGCGGGTCGGCAAAGAAGTCCTGCCAGCCCAAGTCGGCGGCGCGGATACCGTCGTCGAAGGTGTCGTATTTGAAGGTTTCGGCAACTTCAACCTGCGGTTGTTCGTATTTCGGGATCATGGTACAGGCGGACAGCGCGACGGCTGCGGCGACGGTACTCAATACCGTTTTGAATGTCTTTTTGTTCATAAGGATTCCTGGAGGTCGTCTGAAATCCGTGTTTCAGGTTTTCAGACGACCTTTTTGCTTAGTGCTTGTTGTCCGTATTTTGATCTTCGAGGGAAATCATGCCTGCTTCAGCAGCGTGTTTCACGGCCATTTCATGTTCGTGCGCGCTTTCCTTAAAGAATTTGCGCACGATGACATAAAAGAGCGGCACAAGGAACACGGACAAAATCGTACCGATCAACATACCCCAGAACACAGTCGTACCGATGGCACGCTGGCTGGCTGAGCTGGCACCGCTGGCAATATACAGCGGAACCACGCCCAAAATGAAGGCAAACGAAGTCATAATAATCGGACGGAAACGCAGGCGTGCGGCTTCCAGCGCGGCTTCCAGTGCGCTCTTGCCTTGCGCTTGCAGGTCTTTGGCAAACTCGATAATCAAAATCGCGTTTTTCGCACTCAAGCCCATTACGGTTACAAAGCCGACTTGGAAGTAAATATCATTGGTAAACGAGGGGATACTGCCCAACAGAGCTTCAAACGTATTACGCCCGGTAACACCCAATGCCGCGCCAATCAAACCCAACGGAATCACGAGGATAACTGCCAGCGGGATAGACCAGCTTTCATAAAGCGCGGCAAGCACCAAGAATACAGAAGCAATCGCCAAGCCGTACAAAATCAAGGTTTGCGAACTGCCTTTGGCTTCTTCGCGCGACTGACCGCCCCATTCTAGGCTGTAACCGCCGCCCATTTCGTCAACCATTTGCTGTACCGCAGCCATTGCTTGGCCGGATGAAACACCGGTAGCCGGAGAGCCGGAAAGTTCCATAGAGGGATAGCCGTTGAAGCGGACGCTTTGTTCCGTACCTGTCTGCCAGGAAACAGTAGCAATGGTAGAAAGCGGGACAGCGACACCGGAACTGTTGGGCACAGTCAAATTCAGGATGTCGGACGGCTGCATACGAGCAGAAGCATCAGCCTGAACCATCACGCGTTGCAGACGACCCTGGTTCGGGAAGTCGTTGACATAAGACGAACCCAAAGAGGAAGCCAGGGTCGTTCGGATGTCTGAGAACGAAATGCCCTGTGCGGCAGCAGCGGCCCGGTCGATGTCGATTTTCAATTGCGGCGCATCCTCCAGACCGCTGGCACGGACGGTGCTCGGGTCAAACAGACCGCTTTCGCGCATTTTGCCGATCAATTCGTTGCGCTTCGCCAGCAATGCGGCATGACCGGTATTGTTGCGGTCTTGCAGGTTGATGGTCAGACCCGAGCCGTTACCCAACTCCATAATTGGAGGAGGCGTAATAGCGATACCGAAACCGTCTTTAAGCGTACCCATCATCATACCAGTCAGCTTGTTTGAAATAGACGTTGCATCGCTGCCCGGAGTTTTACGCTCATTCCAGTCTTTAAGTATGGCAAAACCCATAGCCATATTTTGACCGCTGCCCGAAAAGCTGAAACCGGAAACAGTAATGATATTTTCAATTTCAGGAATGCTTTTCGCCAACTGGGTAACTTGCGCCAATGTCGCATCGGTACGCTCTTTGGTCGCACCCGCGGGCAGTTGCACGCTGACCATGACGAAGCCTTGGTCTTCGGTCGGCAAGAAAGAAGTCGGCAAGCGCATAAACAGGAATACGCCGACAGCCGCCAAACCGATGTAAACAACCATCATGCGCAAAGTCTTACGCAACACTTTGGCAACCCAGCCTTCATAACCGTGTGTCCAGCTATCAAATTTTTTATTGAACCAGCCGAAGAAACCTTTTTTCTCTTCGTGATGCCCCTTCTGAATCGGCTTGAGCATGGTGGCGCACAATGCCGGCGTCAGCGTCAGTGCAAGGAATGCGGAGAATGCAATCGATGCCGCCATGGTTAAAGCGAACTGTTTATAAATATTACCGGTTGCACCGCTGAACATTGCCAAAGGCACAAATACGGAAATCAGGACGGCGGTAATACCGACCACCGCGCCGGAAATCTGACCCATCGCTTTTTTGGTCGCGGCTTTAGGCGGCAAACCTTCCGTCGCCATAATACGCTCGACGTTTTCAACGACCACAATCGCATCGTCGACCACGATACCGATGACCAATACCATCGCAAACATGGTCAATACGTTAATCGACATGCCCATATAAGAGATGAAGGCAAAACCGCCCAACAGCGAAATCGGCACGACAATAGTCGGAATCAGCGTATAGCGGATGTTTTGCAGGAATAGGAACATCACCAAAAATACCAATACAATGGCTTCCAAAAGCGTATGGATCACTTTCTCAATCGAAATATCGACGAATTTGGAAGTATCGTAAGGCGTTTTCCAGCTCATACCCTGCGGGAAGTATTTTTGCAGGGTCGCCATTTTTTCCTTCACTGCGGTGGCGGTTGCCAAAGCATTACCGCTGTTGGACAACATCACCGCCATACCGGTGGTGTTCACACCGTTCAGGCGGGTGGAAGAAGAATAGTCTTCCATACCCAAGCTGACTTTCGCCACATCTTTCAGATAGACATTCGAGCCGTCGGTATTGGATACCAAAATGATGTTGCCGAACTCTTCAGCCGTACTCAATTGACCTTGCGCCGTAACTGTCGCCGAAATGGTCTGTCCCGGCGCAGCAGGCAGAGAACCGATAGAACCTGCTGAAATTTGGATGTTTTGTGTTGCAAGCGCGTTGGTTACCGCAGAAAACGACAGGTTGTAGTTTTGCAGTTTTTTCGGATCAATCCAAATGCGCATGGCGCGTTGCGCACCAAACAACCGTACCGAACCTACACCGTCGATACGCTGCAACTCGGGAACGATATTGCGCTGTGCGTAGTCGTTCATTTCCTCGGTGGACTGTACGTCTGACGAAAGCATTACAATCATCAGGAAGTTGGAACGCGCTTTCGATACGGTAACACCATATTGCTGCACGGTAGCAGGCAGATTGCTCAATACTTCGGAGAGTTTGTTCTGCACATCCACCTGCGCCAAATCTTCGTCGGTTTCAGGCGTAAACGTCAAACTTACGCTGCCTCTGCCGCTGGAGTCGGCGGAAGTGCTCATGTAGTCCAAACCTTCCACACCGTTCATATTGCGTTCAATAACGGCAAGCACGCTGTCTTCCATCACCTGCGCGGACGCGCCCGGATAAGTAGCGGTCAGCGTAATGGTCGGAGCGGCAACGGACGGATATTGGGAAACCGGCAAACTCCTAATGCCGATAACACCCGCTGCGATAATAAAAATCGCAATGACCCATGCAAAGATGGGGCGGTCGATAAAAAACTTAGCCATTGATGCCTTCCTTATTTAGCTGCGGATGCCGGTTTGGCTTCAGAGGTCGTCTGAACGTCTTTCTTCACTTCGGAAGCAGCTTTGGGCACGGCTTCTGCAGCACTTCCGGCAGGCGTCCATTCTTTAGGCGTAACCTTTTTCGCACCCATCATGGCGGCGATGCTGGTGCCGTCCACAACGACTTTGTCGCCGTCGTTCAGACCCGCAGTGATCACCCAGTTGGTTCCCTGCTGCTGGGCGACTGTTACCTCGCGCGGCTCCATTTCGCCTTTGGCGTTCACAATCATCACGGTATCTTTCGTACCGCGCGTTACTGCCTGCTGCGGTACGACAAAAGCGTTGTCAGCAGCCACTTGTTCCATCAGAACGCGCACATAAAGACCTGACATCAAAATGTTTTTGTCGTTCGGCACTGACGCGCGCAGCGTGATTTGTCCGGTTGTTTCGTTCACAGACGGATCAGAGAACAGCAAACGGCCTTTGTGCGGATAAACTTCGCCGTTGTCGAACTTGATGCCCACTTCAATCGCGCCGTCCACGCTCGACAATTTGCCCTCGGCAACCTGTTGGCGCAGCTTCATCACTTCGGTCGCGGATTGAGTGATGTTCACATACATAGGATTGGTTTGGCGGATGGTCGCCAGTACGGTCGTATCGCCTGCGTTCAGCAGCGTACCTTCGGATACTTTGGACTGGCCGATGAAACCTGAAATCGGCGCGGTAATGCGCGCCCTGTTCAGATTGATACCGGCAGATTTAATCGCCGCCTGAGCCGCTTTGACGCTTGCTTCGGCAGAACGTTTCGCCGTTACCGCCGCATCGTAGTCCTGTTTACTGATGGCATCGGCGGCAACCAGCGGTTTGTAACGCGCCAAGTCGGCATTGGCTTTGGCGAGGGTCGCCTGCGCGCTTGCCAACTGGGCGCGCGAGCTTTCCAGATTTGCTTCATAGGTGGAACTGTCGATTTGGTAAAGCGGCTGTCCGGCGCGGACATAGCTTCCTTCTTGGAACAGACGTTTTTGGATGATGCCGCCGACTTGCGCGCGGACATCCGCCGTACGCAGCGACTCCAAACGACCCGGCAATTCGGTCGTCAGCGCAACGGTTTCAGGATGGACGGTAACGACACCAACTACCGGTGGTGGCATCTCTTTTTTCGCAGCCGCCTGCTGCTGCCCTTTTTCATCTTTTGCACCTTGCGCCGCATCGGAGCCTTTGTTACACGCCGAAAGAGCCAACGCGGTAGCGGCAGCGATTGCCGCAATGCGCATCACCTTAGAAGCATCAAAAATCATTGATTTTCCTATCTAGATAATTGTTATGAAGTTTCACTATATACTTTGTTATCAGAGCCGATTTTTGGTTCCGAAAACAACAATCGCCTGCTTCAATATCTGAAGCAGGTCGTCTGAAAAAAGAGTTTATATTTGAGAGCCAATCTCAATTACAGGCGCCATTATACATACATGCTTGCATGGATACAAAGTATTTTTTATAATCCCCAATATTCCACTTAACTTGAAACAGGCATCATGCGGAAAACCAAAACCGAAGCCCTTAAAACCAAAGAGCATCTCATGCTCGCCGCGCTGGAAACCTTCTACCAAAAAGGCATCGCGCGCACTTCGCTCAACGAAATCGCCCAAGCTGCCGGCGTGACGCGTGGCGCGTTGTATTGGCATTTCAAAAACAAAGAAGACTTGTTCGACGCCCTCTTCCAGCGCATTTGCGACGACATCGAAAACTGTATGCATCAGGACGCGGCCGATAGCGATGAACAAGAGTGGTCGCTTTTCCGCCGCACCTTGATGCACTTTTTCACACGCCTGCAAACCAACGACATCCACTATAAATTCCACAGCATCCTGTTTTTAAAATGCGAACACACCGAGCAGAACGCTGCCGTCATCGACATTGCGGATAAACATCAATCGATTTGGCGCGAGAAAATTACCGAAGTCCTGACCAAATCCATTGCCCAACATGCCTTATCCGAAGATTTGGATACCGACATGGCGGTCATCTTCATCAAATCGATGCTGGACGGTCTGATTTGGCGTTGGCTCTCGTCCGACAAAAGTTTCGACCTCGCCCAAACCGCACCGCGCATGATTGACATCCTCTTGGACAATCTGAAAAACCACCCGCAACTGCGTAAGCAAAAATAACGGACCGTACACAAAAGGTCGTCTGAAATCTTTTTCAGACGACCTTTCGGGTTTTATGGGGAGCCGGCTTTATTTTGCGCCGTAATTGGGTTGCAGCAGGGCGCAGGGTTGGCGTTCCCTGCGGCTGCGGCGACTGCGTCCGGCGATGGTGCCGCAGGCTACGCCGGGATCGGTTTTGTCGGCTTTTTGGGATTTGTCGCCGCGCTCGTTACGTTCATTGCGTTCGCTGCGGTTGTTCCGTTCGGAACGGTTTCTGTCGCTGCCGCGGCTGCGGGTTGGGGCGGCTTGGGTGTCTGCGGCGGTATCGCCGTCGGCATCTGCGCCCCACCAGTTCGGTTCGAAGCCTTCGATGCGTTCGACTGCCAAGTTATTGCCGGTCAGCTCTTTGATGGCTTCAAACATTTTTTGCTCGGTTTTGTCCATCAGGGAAATGGCGACGCCGTCCGCGCCCGCCCTGCCGGTGCGCCCGATGCGGTGGACGTAGTCTTCGGGCTGGGTCGGCAGTTCGTAGTTGATGACAAAGGGCAGCTCGGCGATATCCAGACCGCGTGCGGCGACGTCGGTGGCGACGAGGACGCGCAGGCTGCCTTCTTTGAAGGCGTTGAGGGTTTCGAGGCGGCTTTGCTGGGATTTGTCGCCGTGGATGGATTGGGCGGCAAGGTTGCGGCGTACGAGGTCGCGGGTGACTTGGTCAACGCTTTGTTTGGTTTTGCAGAATACGATGACTTGGTTCATCTGCAAATCGACAATCAGCCGCTCTAAAAGATTGCGTTTTTTGAGCGCGTCAACGGCGATGATGTGCTGCTCGACATTGGCGCTGGTGGTGTTTTGCGCGGCGACTTCGACGATTTCGGGCGCGTTCATGAAATCTTTGGCAAGTTTGCGGATGGGAGGGGCAAAGGTTGCGGAAAAGAGCAGGGTTTGGCGTGGTTTGGGCAGCATCTGCATGATTTTGCGGATGTCGTCGATGAAACCCATATCCAGCATACGGTCGGCTTCGTCGAGGACGACGATTTCGACTTTGTTTAGGTTGATATTTTTCTGTTTGACGTGGTCAAGCAGCCTGCCGACGGTGGCGACGACGATTTCGCAGCCGGCGCGCAGGTCGGCGGTTTGTTTGTCCATGTTGACGCCGCCGAAGAGGACGGTATGCCGCAGCGGCAGGTTTTTGATGTAGCCCTGCACGTTTTGGTCGATTTGGTCGGCAAGTTCGCGCGTCGGGGTCAATACGAGCATACGCACGGGGTGCATCGCGGGCGAGGTGCTGGAAGTGGCGTAGCGTTTGAGGCGTTCCAGGCTGGGCAGCATAAAGGCGGCGGTTTTGCCTGTGCCGGTTTGGGCGGCGGCGAGCAAGTCGTGGCCGGCGAGTGCTTTGGGGATGGCGGCGGCTTGGATGGGCGTCGGGTTTTCGTAACCTTGTTCGGTCAGCGCGGAAACGATTTCGCTGCCAAGCCCGAGTGAGGCGAATGGATTCATGGCGGTATCTTTCTGTCCGGACGGGATGCGGAATGCCGCATGGGGTCGTCTGAAACGGGAGGATGTTTTGATTGTGTGTTTGATAGGATGCCGCCGGCAAAGTATGCGGCCGGTTTACGGCAAACCGCAGAAGTGGGGATATGGTCTCTGCGGTATGGAAAGGTAAGCGCGATTATGCCATAAAACCCTTGCGCCGCCCAACGGCAGGCGGTCGGGGCGTTGGGATTGGGCGGTGTTGCCGGAGTGGAAAGGGGATTTTTTACATTGCCATGCCGACGGCGTTTATGTCCCTTAAATTTTTGAAACCGCTTATCATTTCCTGACGGCATTTACTGTCATAGTTCAAACTTATCGAAACCTTTCATATGTAAATGAAACTAAATCGTACTAATGGGACTCTGTTTTGAGACAGACGCAAATTTGCGCTGTAAACCATCAATCACAATAGGAATATACGACATGAAAACTTTATTGATCGCCGTTGCCGCTGCAAGCCTGATGCTGGGTGCCTGCTCCAGCAGCAAAACTACTGAAGAAGCTAAAACCCCTAGCGTAAGCGTTGAAGAGGCAATCGCTCAATGTCAACAAGCTTCCGGTGCAAACCAAGACCGCGCCGTGTTCGATGCATGTATGAAAGACAAAGGCTACCAACGCAGCGCCGCTGAAGGCGCAGCCGCAGCAGCTGCTTCTGCACCTGCCGCACAATAAGCACAGCTAGGAATTATTGATGTATCACCCGATCTGTTCGGGGTCATACATCAACAATTTCTCGCCATGCTTGTTCCGCCTGATTCCATTCACTCCCGGAAGGTAGGGCGGGCGCAAACGGAAAGGTCGTCTGAAAACTGTTTTCAGACGACCTTTCCGTTTGTTTTATCCGGCGGATTCGGTTATTACAAGGCGCGGTCGAAATACAGCGGCACGCCCGATGCTTCGCTCATGCGCAGCAGGTAGTCCATAACCTTCTGCGGCCACTCGACACCGCGTACGACGGTCAGGTTGCGCAATATCGGGAACACCAATATGTCTTCCATGCCGATTTCGCCGTTCAAACCTGCGCCGCCTTCGGCCATCAGCGTTTCCAGTTCCGCCAAATCCCCGTTCAGACGTTGCACATACTGACCGGTTTTCTCCAAATTGGCGGCGAAGCTACCGATGCTTTTCTCTTTTTTGTCCGTGAAATATTTTACCGCTTCCGGCGTTTCAAATTCGGGCAGCTCGAGTTTGATCACGCGCGGCTGGACGAGTTTCAGGTTGTATTCGCCCACTTTGTCAAACCACGCCTGTATTTCCGGGCGGATTTCATTTTTCAGACGACCCTCGCGGTCAAGATAGCGGACAACGTCCAAACTCTCGCCCATAAACGAACCGTCTTCTTTTTGCAGGATAGGCACTTGTTTCGCGCCGATCATGCTGATGGGCGTCGCCTCGTCGTCATTTGCCAGCACGACTTCTTCAACGTCCGCGGCCAACAGCACCGCCGCCATCCGAGCCCGCACGCAAAACGGGCAATGGTCGTAGTAATACAGTTTCATTAAAAATCCTCCGAAAATGGGTTTGATTGGGCAAAGGCCGTCTGAATGCCTCACGCAAAAGGATTATCCTGCCAAATATCTTTGGAAGCCATATCTGATAACGTGTTTATACGGCCGGGATATATGCAGTATTTTCTCCGGGCAGTATAACCGATGTTGAAATTTCCGTCGGATACACGACATCAGCGGCTGTCTCTGCTGAAATTTCACCTGCCAACTCATTGTAAATTCCTTTGTCGTTTTGGAAATCAATATCGGCAACCTTGCGCCTTTCCCCGTTTTCCAAAACCACTTCTGATTCAAATAATATTTTATTATCGGCTTCATCTTTCAGATTGATTTCTGCAAAATCCAAAGAGATCGACTGGATATCCCAGTCGGACAATAGAGAAAGCTCTCCTTCCTCCGTTTTCCCGTTACCGTTTTCGTCATGCCAGATTCTTAGCTCGCCCCACAATTCATCATATTGATTAATGATATTATTATTGTCGCTGTCCAAATCTTTCAAAGCTTCTACGCCGTTTTCTGCGCGCTTGCCGTCAGACATAACTGTTGCCTCACCAAACATCTCCGTTCCGTCGTTTACCATGCCGTCTCCATTTTTATCCCAAACCAAAAAACCGCTGCCTTTTTTGAGCCAAGCCGTCTGTTCGGCCATCCCGTCGCCATCCATATCAAAACTCACTCCATCCTCCACCGAAGTCGTGAGCAACTCTTCTCCATACAGCTCGATAGCAAGAGGAGTATGGTAATTTTTGGCAATTTGGTCAAAATTCTGCTGAAGATTATCCACTCCGCCCTGCAAATCAAGTGAAATATTGGCTTTGTTCAGTAAATCCTGCAAAGCTTTCAAAGCTTCGTTTTCATTATGAATTTCTTTGCCTTTTCCTGATGCCTGTTCAGATTTTTGCTGTTCGACCAAAGTAGCCAAGCGGTTCACTGCATTGGAATGAAGCCTACTGGCTGAAGTAATCAGTGCCGCATACGCACTTTTTGAGTAATTTACTAAATTATCGTTGAAGCTGACACTCTTGCCCGCGCTGCCGATACCGAATTCAATCGCCCCCTGCTTTCCGCCTGAAGAATAATATAACGCTGTTCTTGCAGCCGTCGTTACCGTACCGTCTGCCAAACGGCTGTTGGCAGGTACAAATACCACCATCAGCGTAGGATTTCCACGCGCCATCATCGGCATCAGACTAAGCGGCATATTTGGATCGGTTTTCTGAAAGCGAACCCGCTCGTCACCTACGCCAAACAGTCTGTTGGGATGGTCAGGCGCTGCTTCATCCATTCCTGATTGCAGAATTTTTTGCTTTTCGGCCGGAGTTTTACCGTTTAGCAGGTTTGGATTGGTTTCCTCAAGGAATATAGATTTCGCCCATGTCCAATAAGTATGGCTGGGCTGGCCGCTGGGGTTTTGGGTTTTCATTTTATGGGCAAAATAATCAACAGCCTGTTGCTGGTTCATCGCCTTGATTGCTGCCGTATCCGATCCGTATTTGGTTTCTTTGGGATTGTTCCGCAAATCAAACTGAAAACGGTTGTATTCGGCTTTTCCTTCTTCATACAAAAAACGGCGGGCATACTCATTTGCAGTAAGGTTTTTTGTTGGATTTCTCTCATCAGCAAGATCTAGTCTATAAAGAGTATCAGAAATACCATGCTCGATTTCATGGGCATAATCAGAAGCCGTAAGATAATCTTTTCCAAATACCATCTCACGGTATTCAATGTCTCCTTTTAATTTTCTCGTTGTATAAGTGGCTGGAACATGATGATCGACACGAATACTTGATAGCCCCCATTTATTGATAAAAATATGAGTCTTTTGCATAATAACATTATCCCGCATGATGCTATCAATCTCCTTTTTAGGCATGCCCATGCGAATAAAATGCTGCCGGATTTGTGCATTTTGAACTGTTGCCATAATAATTCTCCTATTAATTGTTAGAGTAAATTTTTAATTTTAATTGGTGATAAAATAATTTTTTTCATATTGAATATAAGATATTTCCTTGCTACATCTCATATTTTCTTGGTTATCATGCATAAAGTATAGAGATACACTATCTTTAATAGACAATCTTGCATGAAAATCCTTAATATGACCGTTGTTGTCAATAGCCTCTAATGATTTTTCAAAACTTACAGCAGAATCAGAACAAAGTATAGGCCTAAACATTGGATGCAAAGCAATTCTTGGCAGGGGCAAATCCTCGGGATAACGGTTGTCAGGAAACAGCGAACGGTAATGCTTTAAATAATCAGGCGTTGCTTCGATTTCTAAAAAAGTACTGCCGTTGTAGTTGGTCTGATGCACTACCGTAAAGCCGTCGGTCGGCCGTTTTAGCTTACGCCGCCTGTGTTTGAGCCATTTCTGCCGCTCTGCCTTGTCTTTCCATCTGAGTACCGCCTGTTTTTCTCCGTCAGGCCGCAAACGGCCGGAAAGCCGCACATAGCGCCGGTACACGGGAATCTGCCACTTTTTCGCTAAATCTTCGGGCGGCATATTAAGCAGACAGGCGCTGCGCAGCGTGCCTGCCATCTGCCTGAACAAACTCTCGAAGCTATTTACAGGATAAAGCTGCTCGCAGCCCGTTGCGTCATCCGCATATGCTTGAGAAACAGAGACCGTCTGAATGCCGCTATCGGCATGAGACAAAATGGGCAGCAACATGGCCGGCCACAGCAAAGCAGCTAAAAATTTCACACTCATCTCCTTCTTGATAAAAATTATTACTTGCATTGATATTATTCCCAATATTTTTTCACTGCAAGCACATTTACACGCTAATTGTTTGTTTTATTTTGATGTTTATATGTTATTGCAAGTTGGGTAGCCCAGGCCGTCTGAAACATGCTTTGTCGCAAAATACGGGCAAGCTGCTACAATACAGCCGCTATGTCGAAACAAAACAAACGGAGAAACGGCACGCCATGAGCAACACACGACAAACACCGGAAATCCCCGCCGCACCGATGCAAGAATCCCGCGCGTGGTTTGACGC